>NZ_JBFAMM010000002.1:0-261570 GCF_040656535.1 Streptomyces sp. NPDC049887
CAGCCGGCATCTGGCACAACTGGACTACCAACGCCAAGACCAAACGATCCCTGATCGCCTACGACCACTGAAAACATCGGACTCACTCATCTAGGCGACGCAGCGGCAGCAGCAAAGAGGCTTGAGCCGCAGTCTTGACAGTGGAAGGCCCGCCGGGCCTGGTGGAACTTCGTCTCCCGCACGGACAAAGAGGTCCGCCGGGCCTGCGCGGACTGGGCGGCCGCGTCCGACCGCTTCGGCGAGGTCATCGGCTACCCGGGCGACCGCCTTCCGGCCCCGGAACTCCCGACGACCCCGCTGAAGGCCCGGCAGAACCCGCGCTGACCCGTTCCCTCCCGCGAACAGCCGGAGGTGGCGCGGTCGATCGCACGCGTTTCAGGCGGTCGCGGGGTGTCGTTCGCGGCGGTGGCCGGCCATCTGCCGTCGGCTCGCCGAGTGGAACGGCGTCCATGTCGGAGGGGGCGCAGACGGACGGCCGGAGAGGGGAACTCCCCTCTCCGGCCGTCCGCTGATGTCGACGCCGGCAGTCCCCGTTACGGGGCGGTCGTCCCCTCTGGAGCGCACTTCAGCTGCTCGTCGATCTCCTGAGCGGTCCTCGGCCCGTCCTCGGTCCAGTACCGGCCCTCGGGGATCTCCGTGGAGGTGACCTGGGCGACGTCGATGGCGCCGCCCGTTCCGTCACCCGTCCGGGCGTAGGTGAAGAGGACGTCGAGACTCCGCGGCAGCTTCTCGGGCCGCGTGCCCGGGCCGGGTTTCAGGAACTCGTCGTCGGCCCAGAGGGTGACGGCGCCGCTCCTCCCCTCGGAGGTACGCGGCTCGCGCGCCTGCCAGAGAGGCTCGGTCGACTCGCCGTCGAACACCTCGACCCGCGCCACCGTGTCCGTGGGGCACGTCGGTGCCTTCACCGTGACGCGTGCGCCGTCGATCCTGACGCCGATGAGCAGCGGCCTGGACGGCTCGGACATGCTGTAGACGCCGAACGCCCACAGGCCCCCGGCGACCAGGAGCAGCACACCGACAACCGAGCCCGCCGCCACGAACGGCCATACGGGTCGTTTCCCGGGGTTGGAACTCAGCATCGATACCCCCCGTCCCTGTATCCGGCGCGCCGCTCCCACCTGTTGCGGCACGGGTTCACACCGGCTCTCAGGTACATGTAACCAAAGCGGAATCCGTAACGCTTCCACTGGGCCTTGTGCCGGCGCTCATGGCGCATGAGGCTCGCGGAAGGCCTGCGGTTCGAGGTGAAGAAGGTGGTGCCGAGTGTCGTACCGCCGCGCGAGTGCAGCCCCAGGCCGCCGGAGCAGACCCGCATGCCGTACCTGACCCGGCACCGGTAGCCGAGGTAACGCGTGCCCACGTACGCGCTGTACACGCCGACGACACGGGCCTCCTGGCGGTTTCTCCAGGACCTGTCCCGGTTGTAGCCGCGGTTGAGGTAGTGCCAGCCGAGACGGGCGCCGGGGCTGAACCTCGGCTTCCACCACTTTCCGTCCAGGTCGTACTGGTTGACGGGGTCGCCCGGGTAGCCGTAGCGGTTGTCACCGCCTCCGTGCACCGGGTCGATGGACAGGAAGCGTCCGGTGACCGGGTTGTAGAGGCGGACGCCCATGAGGGTGAGGCCGGTGAGGGTCTCGGCCGAACGCTGCTTGGCGCCCAGCCAGCCGTAGCGGGTGGCCGGCTGGCCCGCGCGGGGATTGCCGTACTCGTCGCTGTCCAGCGCGACTCACCCGCCCGGTTCCGCTGACGAAATCCCCTGCCGCTGGACGGGCGAAAGCCCCGCAGAACGGGACTGCGGGGCTCTCACCGTTGTCTGGCCGTCACATGGGCGTCAGTCGAACGTCACGGAGAAGCGCTTCGACTCGTCATTCGCCTCGTCCTGCTCCTGCACCCGCAGGAGCAGGTCGCGGATCTGGTCGAAAACGGCCGAGCCGAACGCCTTCCTGCTGAGCTCCGCGTCCTTCCAGACCAGTTCCACCGGGCGTTCGACGTCCGTCGTCAGCCGATCCCACAAGGCACTCAGGTTCGCCCCGTAGTACGGGCCGAAATCCAGAGTCCGGGCGAGGAACCCGTGGAGGTCCGACACGGTGCGGAGGGTCGCGCCCTCGATGACGACCTTCATGAATCTCACTTCCAGTTGGGGAGCAGGACGAAGCTCTTGTAATGGTCGAACGTCACGTAGGCGAGTCCGTCGTCCGAGTAGACGAGCCGGGTACCCGGCTGCTTGGAACGCTTCATCGTATTGGTGAGGCCGATGTCGGCTTCGTACCATGTCCGCCCGGGGTAGTCGGGCAGGAGCCCGTCCTCGTTCCTGAAGACGTCACCGCCGATCTGACCGTCCTTGAGGTGGTTGCCGAGAGCTTTGCCCTCCTCCCACCCAGCGGCCTTGGCCTGGTCCTTGGTCACGTAGTGGCCGGGCAGCTTGCCCGTCTTCTTGAGGCTCTCGATCAGCTCGTTCGCCATCTCGGCGGTCTTCAGGGCGGCGCCGTAGAGCTTGCAGGTGGAGTTGTGCGCGAGGACCGGAGCGCCGCCCGCCAGCACGTAGTACGTGTGCAGACCGTCGATCGTCAGGTTGTGGACGCGCAGCGGCTCATCCCAGGCGCGGATCGTCAGGAGTTCCCGCGTCGTACCGTCCGGAGTGCGCAACAGGTCACCGGCCACCAGGTCGGCGGCGTCCACCCAGGCGTGCCGGTTGACCACCCAGAAGGGGTGCCCGTCCGTGGTGGTGAGCGTGCCGGTGGCCTTACCGGCCGCGCCGTCCGTGTCGACCGTGATCTCCCGAAGGGCCTTGCGGCCCTCGCCGGTGATCAGGCGGGTGACTGCGCGCGCACCGGTCTCCCCGGTGACGGGATCGGTCGCGAGGACTAGTTCCCCGACTTGTACGTCCTTGATCTCCTTGTACGTGCCGTTGGACATCAGCACCCGTGTGGCCGGCGTGAAGCTGTTGTCCGGGTCGGGGCACGGGGGGTTCTTGCGGAACTTGTCGATCAGCTCCTTGCTCTGCGAGATGAGCTTCTTGGCCGCGGCGGACTTGTCGAGGAAGTCGTCGAGCCCGCCGACGATCTTGACCAGCGCCTTGGTGATCGCCGGCGTCGCCTTGATGACCTGCAGCGCCTTGCCCCACGGCAGTGCGCCGACCACGGCCCAGAAGCAGCTCTCGAAGTTGCCCTCGGTGAAGCACTTCTTGATGTCCTCGAAGAGGAGGTCGACGATGATCTGGCCGCCGTTCTCGACCAGGAAGTCGAGGATGTCCTTGTCCGCGAGGGCGCGCGCCTTCTCGTAGTCCTCCAGCGAGATTCCCGCGGCCTTGAGCGCCTCGATCTCCCACTGGGTGAGCTTGGGCGAGCCGCCCTTCTGCTCGGCCGCCTTCGCGGCCGCCTCGCGGGCCTTGCGCTCCTGTTCGCGCTGGTACTCCTCCGCCTTCTTCGCGGCCTCGTCCGCCTCGCGGGCGTAGGTGTTGGCGTTCTTCGCCGCCGCCTCCGCCGACTTGGCGTGGCCCTCGGCCGACTCGGCGAACCTGTTCGCGTCGGCGGCGTCCTTCTCCGCCTGGGCGGCGGCGCCCTGGGCGACGCTCGCCTCCTTCTCCGCCAGGCCGGCCGCGCTGTCGGCGGCCACCGCGTGGCTGTCGGCCTCGGCGGCGGCGCCCCGGGCCCGGGCCGCCTCGGCCTCGGCCTGGTTCGCGGCGTTACGGGCGGCGGTGGCGTCCGCGTACGCCTGGTTGGCGGCCGAGCGGGCGAGCTTCGCATCGGCCTGGGCCTGGGCGTCGGCCTGGTGCGCGCGGGCCGCGGCGGCCCGGGCTTTGGCGCCCTCCTCGGCGGCCTGCGCGGCCGACTTCATCGCCGCGGCGGCGGAGCGCGCGGCGTTCGCGGCCGATCGCGCGGCGTCCGCGGCGGCCTTGAAGGCCGGGGCGACCTGGGCGTTGGCCCGCTTGGCTGCGGCCTCGGCGGCCTCGGCGGCCTTCACGGCCTCCGCCGCTTTGGCCTCCGCCGAGGCGACCTGCTCGGCACCCATCTTCTCCGCCGCGGCGGCGACCTCGGCGGCGAAGTCGGCGTCCGCGTCCTTGCCGGCGAACGGCGCGGTCAGCGCGATGGCGGTGTCGGCCGGTTCGGCGATACCGGCGGCGGTGCTGCGGGCGGCGGCGGCCGCGGTCACGGCGACGGTCGCCTGGACGCGGGCCATGGCGGCCTCACGGACGGCGCCCTGGGCCTCCTCCTTGGTGCGGTTGGCGGCCTGGAGGGAGTTGTTGGCCTCCATGGCGGCCAGTCCGGCGAGCCGCGCGGACTCGTGCGCGGCGATACCGGCGCGCGCCTCCTGCGCGGTGGCCTCGGCGGCCTTCTCGTCTGCGCGCCGGGCGGCCGCGCGCGTCAGGGCGGCCTCGGCCTCGGCCTTGTTCGCTGCGGCGTTCGCTGCGGCGGCAGCGGCCTCGGCCCTGTTCGCCGCGGCGTTGGCCCGCGCGGCGTGCGCGGTGGCCTCGGCGGCGGCGGCCCGGGCCCGGGCGGCGGCGCCCGCGGCCTCCGTGGCGGCGGAACGCGCCCGTACGGCCGCACCGCTCGCGGTGTCGGCGGCGCTGCGCGCCTGGCCGGCCGCCGTGCTCGCCGTGTCGGCGGCGGCACGGGCCTCGTCCGCGGCGGCACGGGCCACACCCGCGTCGACGGTGCCGCGGCCGGCGGCGGCGAGTGCCTCGGTGGCCTTGGCGCGGGCCTCCTTGGCCTGGTGGTTCTGTTCCGCCTTGAAGGCGGCGCTACGGGCGTTGCGGGCGGTGGTCTCCTCGGCCCGCGCCCGGCGGTCGGCCTCGGCGGCGATGCCGTCCTGGTGGGCGGCGTCGGCGCGCGCGGAGGCGGCCGTCGCGGCGGCGGCCTGGGCCTGCGCGCGGGCGGCGGCGGCGGTACGGGCCTCGGCCTCGGCACGCGCGCGTGCGGCGGCGGCGATGTCCCGCTCGCGTTCGGCACGTGCCCTGGCGGCAGCGGCGAGGTCGCGCTCCCGCTCGGCGATCTTGCGCTGCTCGGCGGCGATCGCGGCCTGGCGCTGCGCCTCGACGCGGGCCTCACGGGTCCTGCGGGCGTGCTCCCACGCCTCCTTCTCGGCCTGCTCGGCGGCCACCCGGGCCTGCTTGGCCTTCTCGGCGGCGGTCGCGGCGACCTGGGCCTGCCTGGCGGCGGTGTCGGCGAGCCGGGCCGCGGCCCTGGCGTGCTCCTCGGCGTTGGCACGCCACTTGACGGCCTGCTGGGCGTGCAGCTCCGCCTGGTTCTTGGCGTTGAGACCGGCGGCGTCGGCGGCGGTGGCGTCCACCGCGTGCCGCGCGGTCGCCGCGGCCTTGGCCGCCGCGTCCGCCGCGCCCGCGATGCCAGAGGCGACCTCGGACCACTGGACGCCGTGCTCCAGCCCGGTGCCCACGAGGACGTCGGCCTGCACCTTCGCCTGGGCGGCGGCGACCTGGGCGGCCTTGGCGGCATCCTCGGCGTACCCGACCTGGCGGGCCACCTCGGTCTTGACCGCGGTGTAGTCCGACAGGCGCTTGCCGGCCCGGTCGGCCGCCAGCATCCGGTCCGCCTCGCGCGAGGCCGACGCGGCCGACGACATGGCGTTGGACGCGTTCTTCAGCGCCTTGACCGCGTCACCGTGCGCGGAGATGAGCTTGGTACGCGCCTCGGCGGCGACGGCGGCCTTGCGGGCCAGCTCCCGGAGACGTTCTGCGGCCTCCTGGGCCTCCTTCTGCGCCTTCTCGTGCGCGGCCCGGTCATCGGCGTCCTGCCGCGCGGCGACCAGGTAGCCCTTCTCCAGGAACTCCGCGATCACGGCGGCGTCCTTGGACTCCAGCGCCGCCAGCGCGCCCCGCCTGACCGCCGGCCCGCCGACCGACGCCAGCATCTCGACGCGCTTGCGGTTCTCCTCCGCCCGCTTCGCGGCGTTCTGCTTGTCCGCCTCGTCGCGCTGTTTGGCGATGCCGGCGCCGAACGCGAGGAAGTCGGCGCGGTCCTGCGCAGTGCCCTTCAGGACGCGCTCGACCTCGGCGTTGAAGAACGGGCCGCCGGTGCCGCGCAGCCCCTCGATCTGACGGCGGTTCGCCGTGTCGACGCCGGCGCGCTTGTCCTTGGCACGCTGGCGCGCCTCGGCCTCACCGCGCTCCAGGAAGACGCGGATGGCGTCCGGATCGGTGCTCTCGAGCGCCTTCCTGGCGGCCTCGCGGACCTCTTCCTCCTGATCGAACTCCGCGAAGTCCTCGACCAGTTGCCGGTCGCGCTCATCGCTGATGCGGTCGAGTTCGGACGTGGCGGCAGGGGCCGGGGCGGGGTCGCTCTTCGGCTTCACCGCCGCCGCGAGCCGGTCCAGCGACTGGAGCGTCCGCGTCAGCGACGCCTGCTCGGCGCGTACGGAGGTCGCGGCGGCCTCCCCGGTGACGGTGCCCAGCACCGCCACGGCGATCGCCGCGCACACGGCCTTCCGCATCTGCACGGCCACGCCTGCGCGCAGCCCTCCGGCTCTGGGCCGGAATCTTCCCCTCACGGGAATCCCCCTCGACGAGTGGATGGAAGAACCCCGGCCCGGTCGTGGGGCGGGGTGGTCGGTGTGCCGTCCGGCCGGCCCTGGTCATGGGCCGGCCTGATGCCCGGAGCAATTGATCCGGTGCCGGCACCGGATCTCCGGGGGTGCCGGGCCGGGGCCGGAAGTCCGTACCCCGGCCCGGCCGGACGGGTGTTCCCCCGCCGTACGCCCCCGGGCGCGTCGCCGGTCACAGGACACCGCGAACTGCCCGGCCCCGCCCCGCTCATGGGCGCCACGGACTGCCCGGCCCCGCCCCGGATACGGGCTGGGCCGGCCGTCGCCCGGGTCGAGGGCGGGGCCGGCCGTACGCCCTGGTTCAGCACCGGTCGCGGGCGGAGCCGGTCGTTCGCCCCGGTTCAGCCCCGGGTGCGGTTCTCGCCGTCCCGGGCGCGGTCGAACATGGCCTTCCAGAACGCGGCCGCCTCGTCCGCCGCCGTCCGCTCCCCGGACCAGGCGGCCTCGTGGTCGTCGGCGGTGCCGGAGATCGCCTGCCAGAGGCGCTCGACGGACTCGCGGGAGAGCTGGGCGACGATCCGCCAGTTCTCCGCCTGGGCGGCCGCGGCGGCCTGTTCGGCCTGCCAGGCGCGCTGTGCCGCGCCGGCGTGCTCGGACACCGCCTGCCAGGCTCGTTCCGCTTCCGCACGCGCGCGTGCGGCATCGGCCGCACCGTCCACCGCCGCCTCGGCCGCCGTGGCCGCGGCGATCAGGCGGGTCAGCGTGTGGTGGCGTACCGCCTCGGCGTCGGCCACCCGGGTGCGGTACGCGGTCAGGTCCAGCGTGGCGCCGGTGGCCCAGCCGTATCCGAAGAACTCCGCCACGTCGGCGTCCGTGGCTCCCGGCCGCAGCGCCCACTGGGCGGCGACGCGCACCTGCTCGCCCGGGTCCTGGGTGCCGAGGGCACGGACGAACTCGCGGTCGGCGGCGGCGACGTCCAGCCGCTGCTGCTCACCGGCCTCGCGGGCGGCGCGGTCGCGGCGCTGCGCCTCGGTGTAGCCGGTTGCGACGAACGCGGCCTGTTCGGCGGCGCCGCCCTTCAGGGCGCGGGTCGCGGCGGCCCGCACCTGCGGGGAGAACGCCGCCGTGTGGGTGGCGATCACCCGCTCGCAGAACGCCTTGTTGCGGGCGCGGGTGTCCCGGGCGCGCTGCTTGGCGCCGTCGAAGCCGCCGCCGGGGGCCAGCCACTCCAGGAGCGCCTGGTCCCCCCGGGTGCTGCGCAGGGCGTTCCACGCCGAGGTCCGCACCTCGGCGGCCGGGTGGGTCTTCGCCATCGACGTCACCCGCTTGCGGGCCTCCTCGACGGCGGCTGCCAACTCCGGCGACAGCGTCTGCTTGGACGGTGCCTGCTGTGACGGCACGGCCGGTACGGCGACGGGGGCGGGGGCGGCGCTCGCCCACGCCGGTGCGCCGCCCATGAGGGCGATCGCGCCGGCCAGCGCGCCGGCGGTCACCACCCGCGCGCATCTCCACTGACGGCTCAACTCAGGGTCCCCCTCGGGAAAGAAGATTGGGTGCACGGCCGCCGGGGCGGGGCCGTGCGCACGGCCCCGCCCCTTAGCGGTGTTCGACGGGCACACGCCGTGCGTGCCGTCCGGCCGGTTCACGCGACCGGCCGGACCTGCCACAGCTGTGCGACGGTGCGATTGCAGGTGTAGAGCTGGGTGTCTATGCCGTTGTCCTGCTTCTGGCCGGGCACGTCGACGCACATCCCCTCGGCGTGCGCCGGCTGGAGCTCGTACCGCTTGCGCACGGGGTCGACCAGCATCATCCGCCAGCGCTGGTGGTCCCCCTGGCCGCAGGCGAACTGCTGGACCGCCGCGCCGGTCTTGACGCTCTTGCCCTGGATCTCCAGGCACTTGCCGCTCTTGGCGTTGCGGAGCTCGAAGGTTCCGCCGCGCGTGGCGATGGCGTTCCATTTCTGGGCGTCGGTGCCGTTGCAGTCGTACTGCTGGACGTTGATGCCGTCCGTGGTCTTGCCGCCCTCGATCTCCAGGCACTTGCCGCTGTGGGCCGCGGTGAAGGTGACGGCCTGCTGCGGGGCCTGGGCGCGGGCGATGGCCTCCGCACGGGCCGCCGCGGCGACTGCCGCGGCCTGGCGGGCCGCCTCAGCGGCGTCCTGGGCGGCGGCCCCGGTGGGGTCTTCGTCGGCCTGGACGGCGGTGGCCGTGCCGGCGAGGAGGGTGGCGGCCGCCCCCGCGATCAGGAGGGCCCGGATGGTCCGAGACATGGGGAGTTCCGTTTCTTTCGCGGGTACGGGGCTCAGGCGGCCGTGACCGGGTGGATGCGCCACTGCTGGGCGGGCGTGCCGTTGCAGGCCCACAGCCGGGCGACCGCGCCGTCCGTCTTGCTCGCGGACTCGATGTCCACGCAGAGGTTCGAGGTGAGGGGGGCGTGGGCGGGCCTCAGCTCGTACGCCTCCTTGGCGATGTCGACCATCACCATGCGCCAGCGCTGGTTCTGCGCTCCGACGCACCACCACTGCTGGACGGCCGTGCCGCTCTTGGTGCCGGCGCCCTCCGCGTCGAGGCACTTGCCGCTGTGCCCGAAGCGCAGCTCGAAGGTGCCGGCGCCGGTGGGCACCAGGTCGATGCGCTGGTTCTCGGCGTCGGCGACGCAGGTCGACTGGACGCTGTTGACGCCGTTGCGGAGGCTGGCCTTGGGAGTCGTGAGGCACTTGTCGCTGTGCACGGCCCTGAGCTGGACGGCCGAGGGCGCCGAGGACGCGACCGCGGCGGCACGGGCGTCGGCGGCGTCCACTGCGGACGTGGCCACGGCGGTGGGGGCGGGGGTCGGCTCGGGTCGGGCCTCGTCGGCGACGGCGACGGTCACGGTGCCGGCGAGCGCGGCAACACCGGCCGCAACGGCCAGGGCGGATCGGACGATCCGGGACATGGGTGATTCCGTTCTTCTCAGGTCTGAAGGGAGAGGGCGCGGGCGGGGTGGTCACCGCCCGCGCGGTCAGCGCGCGAGCGGGGTGACGATCTTCCAGGACGCGTCCTGGGCGAAGTCCTTCTCGACGTCGAAACGGTTCTTGGCGGTCTTGTTGGCGACGTACAGGTCGCCGTAGTACTCGCGCAGGTAGCGGCCGGGCTGGGCGGACGACTCGAAGGAGGTGCCGGAGCCACTCAGGCCCTTCCTGGCGCACCAGGTGGCGTCCTTGCGGAACTGCGTGCCGTTGTCGCTCGCGGCCATCCGGACCCGGAGGTCCTTGTGGGTGAGGTAGTGGCCCGCCTTGCGGGAGGACTCGAAGGAGTAGCAGCCCGGCTTGCCGTCGAGGGCGGGGACGACCACCCAGGTGCCGTCCTCGCGGTCGGTCTGCTTGGACGCGGTGGACAGGGGGGCGAGGAACGCCTCCCCGGCGTCGGGCGCGGACTGGCGGATGTAGAAGCCCGCCGGCTTGCCGCTCGCCGGCTGGAACGACTGGCGCTTGGCCCGGTACTGGCTGTCGGCCTTGAGGAAGGTGGCGACGTCCTCGTCGGTACCGGCCAGGGCCTTCTTGGCGGTGGCGACCAGGTGGGGGTTGACGCCGGTCTTCTCGGCGGCGGCCTGGACCTGGAGCGCGAGCCGGCGGTTGGCCTCGGCGATCTGCTTGCGGCGCGCCTCGTCGTCCTTCTTGTACGCCTCTTCGGCACCGGTGTGGATGTACTGCTTCCACGCGGCCGGGTCGGGGCTGAGGACGGCGCGCTGCGCCGCCGCGTAGAGCTCGCTGCCCTTGGCGTCGGCCGGGGCGACACGCAACAGTTCGCGGATGAAGTTGTCGTCGCTGAGGGCGAGCATCGCCTCGGAGGGCGTGATACGGAAGAGGGCGGCCGCGTTGGTGCGGGCGGCGAGCTCCTTGCGGCGCTCGGCCTCCGCCCGGTCCCTCTCCTCCAGCTCCTTCAGCTCGTTGGCGATGTCGCGCTGGTGGGCCTCGCGGGCACCGTTGGAGATGAACTGCTGCCAGCGGGCCGGGTCCCCGGCGAGGGCCGTCGCGGCGGCGGAGCGGACCTCGGGCCCGGCGGCCTCGTGACGCATCACGGCGCGGATGAAGTTGTCGTCGCTCAGGTCGAGCAGTTCGGGGCTGTTGGGGATGCCGAGGGCGATCAGCGCCTGGGACTTGGCGAGCCGGGCGGCACGCTCGGCGTCGGCCTTGTCCTTCTCGCGCTGCTTGTCGGCGGTGTACGCCTCGTGGATGCCGGTGACGATGAACTGCACGTGGTCGTCGGCCGATTCGCTCATCATGGCGGCCTCGGCGGCCTGCCGCACCGCGTCGTAGGTGTCCCCGCCGTCGCGGGCCTTCTGCCAGAGGGCGTGGATGAAGTCGTGATCGCTGAGCAGCAGGACGTCCGGACTCGGGTCCAGGCGCACCACGGCGGCGGCGTCGACCCGCTGGGTGTCGGTGGTGCCGATGCCGGCCGCGGCGGCCGGGGCGGCCGGCGGGGCGGCGATGGCGGCCTGCGGCGCGGCCACGGCCGTCACGGAGGCGAGCGCGGTGGCGGTCACCAGTCCGCGGGTGACTGCTCTCCGCACACGGGCGGAGTTCGGGTTGCTCTTCTTCATGCTGTTTCCGGTCCCCCTGTCAGGTCCCGCACGCGGTTCCCGAACGCGTGCCGTGGTCGGGGCGCAGTCTTGGAGATCACCCAGGGGTAGTCAAAGTGGAATTGATACCTCCTGTGCGATCACTCACCGATATCGCCTTTCAATGCACACCTTGAGGCCAAATTCTGACTGAAAGCCGACTTGTGGGAAGCATCGGGCAACTCGCCAGTAACACGGAGCACTTCATTCCGAATGAGGTACCAGCAGGCAGTACTGCCACTGGGTCACTCCTCGACACGCTTCCACCCTCGGCGGCACACGGCACTCGGGGCCTGGGATGCGGCCGGATTCCCACGGTTCACTTCCGTGCGGGAGGAGTCAGGAAGAAATGTGGGCCGGTACACATCATCCGGAGCACTGCTTCTGATGCCGTATCATCTGCCGGCCCCGACGACCGACGCTTCACCCTCAACGGCCAGGACTCCCCCGTCCTGCGGACCCGACTCAGCGGCGAACCCCACACCGTGCGAGACGAGTGCGACGAGTTCGCCGTCACGCTCGCCGGGCAGATCCTGGGCCTGGGCCCCGTGCTCTTCTTCCACCGCCGCGTCACCACGACGACACCCAGCAGGCCCCCGCCCTCGATGCCGGACGCGGCGACAGCCAGGTCGTCACCGCGCGGCCCGCCGATGAAAAGGAACACTTCCGGCTCCAACGGCAATCCGCTACGACCCGCGACGAAAGCATCCCCCGCACCGCCGGCACTGCCCGACTGCCCCGAACCCCGCTGTCGTTCCAGGGCTGTCGCAGGGAGCGATGTGCGTTCCGGTGATGCCATGACGCTCGGCGCTACCGCGCCCGGCGCCCCAGGAAAGCAGGGACATGCCTGCCAGTGTGTGTCAGGTGGCCGTGGGCCAGGTCCGCAGCATGGCGGCGATCTTCCCTGCGGTACAGGCGGGGTCGAGGAGCAGGTCCTTGAGGGCGATGGCGTCCTCGCGGGCGGGCTTGACGGGGATTCCGGCGGCTTCCAGGTACATGACGCCGGTAGCGGCGGCGACGGCCAGGTTGGAACGTTCCAGCCAGCGACACCGACCCAGCGTGTGCACGAGGGCGGCGGCCCTGGCGTAGAGGCCGTCGTAGACGGGCTGCTCGAACAGCTCGGCCCGATGGCGGGCGACAGCGGCCACGGGCACGCCATAGTCGTCGGGGGCGGGATCGTTGGCGCCGGCGGCTTCGGCGACCTGCAGGATCCAGGGGACGTCGATGTGCACTTCCATCAGGCGGCGCGCGCTCCCCGTGGCGTCTGCTGGGCGTCCTCGGCTTCGTCGAAGACGTCCTGGTGCTCGGCGAGGAAGCGGGCGGCCGCGTCCACCGCACGGGCACGCAGTCCGCTGGCGTCGTCCTGGACGAGGCGGGCGAGGTAGTCCCCGATACTCAAGCCCAGGTCGGCGGCGCGCTTCTTCGCGAGTTCCGCGACATCCGCATCGACGCGTGCACCCAGCTGTGTCTTGGCCATACCACGAATGGTAACAGCTGTTACCGTCCTGTCCAGTATGATCGAAAGGTTCCCCGGAAGCTCGCGGTGTTGGCATGGACGGGCCTCGCCGACCCTCCGTAGGCTGGTGATCGCCTACGAAAGGGGCGGAGTGAACGGCAATCCGCTGTACCACTGGATAGTGCTGGCGGTGTCCACGGCGCTCATGCTGCCGGTGCCGGTAGCGATACTGGCGGGGTGGACACCGCCGTGGCTGCGGAAGCGACAGGCCGGGTTGCGGCTTCGCGCCTACGGCATTCTGTGCATCTACGCCTTCATGCTCGTCAACGGCATCCCCCGGATCGCCGATGCCTCGTTCGAGACGGTCACGGTCTGCATGATCGTCGGGCTCGGCTTCACCGCCGCCGCTGCGGTCCTGTTCCTGCTCTCGGCACGCAAGGATTCAGGCGCCCGGACAGCCGGCCCAGTCGAACCTCGGGAAGGCTGAGACAGGCTTGCCGAGACTGGCGCGTCACGGGGTTTGTCAGGCTTCTGGTGCGAGGGGGCGTCCGCCCCCAACGGATGGTTTTCTCACCGCGGATGCGGGCGCGTTCCCTGCGTTGGGCGGCGAGGACGTCAGGGTGGCGGGCGTTGGCGTTGCGCCAGCGCAGGTAGTGGTACAGGGCCTGGGGCTGCGCGGGATGGCTGCGAAGGTGGAAGTTGGCGAGGGTGAACTGCCTCAGTGGGCCGAAGTGGGCCTCATCGGGTTGGCCCAGGAGGCGTAGGTCGGGGTGAAGCACAGCTCGACCTTGTTCCTCGTCGCCCAGCGGCGGATGTCCGCGGCGGCCGCCCGTAACCGCCGTGACCACGCTCTGGATGGTCACGGAGCCGCGTCCACTTTCGGCCTCCGCGACCAGGTCCGTGATCAGGCCGATCGGATCCGTGACGGAGCGATCGAGGGAGCCGGTGGTAGTCACGGCCGGTCAATATCCCTGATCCGGGCCCGCTTTGGCCGCAACCCGCCGAGTCCTTCTGTGTCGGGGGCCGTGCCGCCGACGGCTGCCTTCTTGGGCTTCTTCACGGCCCTGGCCACCGCGATGGGCTCGAGGAGGTCGTCCATGGTGCAGTCCAGGATGTCGAGCAGGGCCATGAGGATCTTCAGGCCCAGTCGCTCCGGTCGCTCGACGACGAGCCGGTAGACCTGGCTTGAGGACAGCGTGATGCCGCGCTCGGCGAGCGGAGGGATGAGGTCGGTGGTGCAGAACATCCCGCGGTCGGCCATGACTTCGCGCAGGTGCCAGTGGTGGTCGAGCTTGGCAACCATCGCCGGATCCCTCCTTATCGGACCCCGGCGAACGCCGGGGCCAGTGCCTTGTGCAGGGAAGTGTTCATGAAATCGTCGCTGACGTGCGTGTAGATGGCCGAGGAGCTGTCGCTCTCGTGGCCGACCTGCTGCTGGATGAAGCGCCAGTCCACCCCGTTCTCGGTCATGGCGTGACGTACGTGTGCCTTGTGTCGGCAGAGGCCGTGTGCAGGTGACTCCGTGTGGCGATTGAGCAGGTCCGATCGCAGAGGCGGCTTTCGCGACGCAGATGGTCGGCTGTGTTGTATTCCGCAGGACCTCCCGTGATGCAGGTCACTCTCTTTCGTGTTCCTGGGGCCTCTCTGTCAGTGGGGACTGAGATCGTGCCTCCGTGAGCGAATTGGTGCAGCATGTAGATGAGCAGGACCGCGCGTTGGGAGTCGTCGAACGAGGCGAGGCGGAGCGTCAGGACTGGCCGCATCGCATTGCGACGACGCTCTGCCGTGATCGGGCAGGGCGGATCTTGGTGCTGCGACGGTCCGAGACGCATTCCCGGTTCCCTGGCTACTACGACGTGATGGTCGGTGGCGCCGTGAACGTGGGTGAGTCGTATGAGGAAGCCGCGGCCCGGGAACTGTCCGAAGAGCTGGGCGTTCGTGTGCCCGTGCGCTTCATGTTCAAGTTCCTTTGCCGGGAGGGGATCAGCCCCGTGTGGTTTGGGGTGCATGAGGCTGTCGTGACTGAACCCCTGATCCCGGACCGGGGCGAGATCGCCTGGCAGGGATGGCTGACAGAGGCCGAATTGTGCGAGGTCGTCGATCAACGGCTCTTCGTTCCGGGAGGACGGAAAGCTCTGTGCCGATACCTGAAGTCCGATTCCAGGCCGGCAGCTGAAGAGGCGTCTTCCCGGCGATCGCCGATGTCAGTGGCGACTGCGATGCTGTCGGCATGATCCCTTGGAACCTGCTGGTCATCGACAACGCTCTGCGGGCCAGTTGGGCCGCTGACACCTGTTCCCCGGACGACCTCGCCCGCGCCGGCTGGCAGCCCAACAACCCGGCGTGGGGTCACTGTGACATCACCGCTTTGATAGTGAACGACATCTTCGGTGGCGACCTCGTGGTCGGGGAGGTCCACTGCGGCGGGGAACAGCACGGATTTCACTGGTGGAATCGGTTGCCCAGCGGTGTGGACCTCGACCTGACGCACGAGCAGTTCCGGGATGGCCAGACCGTCACCGCAGCCCGGGTGGTCAAACGTCCACCTGGGCCTCTTCCTCGGCGCTGGGAGGAGTATCTTCTTCTGCGCGAGCGGGTCATCGAGCACCTCGGTCACCTCCCCGAGCCTGCCTGACGTGCGGAGATCGTGCTTCAACTGCACGTCCCGATCGCGGTGGTTCGTGGTGCGGGAAGGCGGCTGACCCGGCTGGCCCTGGCGGCGGCATCACGGAGCCGAACGATCTCCTCGTAGTAGCCCCGGAGTCCTTCAAGCCCTCGCCGCGACCTGGCGACCTGCGACTTCTCACCCCTCTGACGCAATTCCCGAGGTTTATGCAGCCGCGAGATGTCTGGACATTCAGATCCCGAGCAGGGCCGCGCCGATGTGGATCGGCAGGCCGCTGTTGACGGGTGCGGTGATGAAGATCCGGCGGAAGTCGTGTGGGGTGGGCTTCAGCCCCTTGAGGCCGGGAGGACTTCGGCGAGGGCGAGGCAACGCCGCTCGATCATCTTCTGGATCGTGCCGACGTTGAAGGCCGCGGGAGCCGTGCCGTTCTGCCGCCGGAACAGGAACGGCATCGGAGGGCTCGACGCGGAAGCCGGAGTGCGCAGCGTCTCCACCGCTGCCCAGTCCCAGAAGGTGGTTCGTCCTCAGCGGCGACGTGTACCATCTCGCCGCCCGGTCTACCCCGATCGTCGCCGGCACGCCGTCAGTCGATGAAGGTCCGTCCTTCTCCCGGCCACTCCACCGCCGCGTCGACCAACTCCTCGATCCACCGGTACAGGGACGACGCGGTCCGGGTGAGGGGGTGGTCACGTCCGAGCTCCCGTGCCAGACCCGCTTCGGTGTCCTCCGCAACGGCGAGGGCGACGTCGCGCTGCCCGTCCATCTGGTCCATCAGGGCGGTGGCGTGCGCCAGCCAGAGCTGCGTCATCAGCGCCCGCACCTCGTCGTCCTCGTCGCTGTCTGCCATCAATTCCTGTGCGGAGCAGGCCAGCTCGAAGGTCTCGATCCTTCGGTCCATGTCGTCGGCCTCCAGGCGGACACCGCCGGACGTCACCCCGTGCGGCAGCGTCTGCACAGGCTCCATCCGAGGCGGCAGGGGACCCTCGTCGCCGGCCGGGCCGTCGGCGGCTGTCCCGCGGCGACAGGCGACGAGGCAGTGGCGCAGGGTCGTGACCGTCGCCGGGTGGGACGGCCCCTGGAGGTCGAGCCTGCACCGGTACACCTCGCGGAAGCCCTCCTCCTCCTCGCGGTCCGGACCCGCCGTCCCGTCGTGGTCGGCAGACGCGGCGACCAAGCGGTTCTCCAGTGCGTCGAGGGTGTCGCCGTGCTGCTCCCCGTACAGGTCCCGGCGTAGCCGGTACGCCCGGTCGAACCAGTCGGCCGCCTCCGCTCGGTGCCCGAGCGCGTACGCGGTGGTGCCCATGCCGTTCAGCGCGTCCGCGTACTGCGGGTGCCGGGTCCCCAGCACCCGGGCCGTGCGGGCGAGCAAGGACGTGCGCAGCCGCAAGGCCAACGCGTGGCGGCCCTCCAGGGAGGCGGCGACCGAGGCATTGGCCAGTGCCAGCAGGGTGTCCGGGTGCTGCGCGCTGTTCCTGCGGGACCTCGCCCTGTACACCTGCCCGAACACCCGCCATGCCATGCGGTACTCGCCGCGGTCGAGCTCGGTCACTCCGACGTTGTTGAGCGCCGTCAGGGTATCTGGGTGGTGCGGGCCCAGGAGGGCGGCGAGCCCTTCGTACGCCTGGTGCTTGAGACGCACCGCCGTGTCGTGGTCTCCGCACATCCCGTGGGCGGCCGCCAGTCCGGCCAGCACGCGCAGGGTCGTGATGTCGGACGGGCCGAGAGCCGCGACGCACCCGTCGTGGAGCAGGCGCAGCAGTCCGAGTCCGGTCCCGGGGTCACCGCTCTCGGAGCGCACCCGGCCCGCCTCGTTCAGGAGGTGCTGATCGTCCCGCTCCGCCAGCGCGACGGCGACCGTCCGCACGTGCGGAAGCGCCTCGAAGGTCCTGAACCGGGCGGCGGCGCCCGCCGCAGGTCCTTCCAGCCGCTCCGCGAGCACCCGGACGGCGGCCCGGCGGGCGCGTTCGCGCGCAGTGTCGTCGTGGTCGGCGAGCCGGAGGGTTCGGCTGACGAGGGCGTGCACGCTCGAGCTCCCCGTGCCGTCGGGGCGGGCCAGCGCCAGCCGCTCGGCCTCGGCGAGACCGCGGCGGACCGACTCCCGGAGCTGCTGCCGGTCCCGCCCCTCCCCGTCCGACTCCGCGAGGATGTCCGTGAGCAAGTCCGGCGAGAACGGCGCCGGCGCGAGCAGGGACGCCAGCCGCGTGACGGTCAGGCCTTCAGGCGTCAGCCGGTCGATCCCGCGCAGCAGGGTGGCGCAGATGCTGACGCCGTGGGCCGTCGGCAGATGGACACCGAGCCGCTCCGCGGTCTCCAGGACGTCCGGGCTCGGCTCGGCGAAGGAGGCGAGGAGACCGGCGAAGCCGCCGGTCTCCGGCAGCGCGACGAGTTCCGCCGCGACGGCCATCGCCAGTGGATGGCGCCCCAGGGCCTGCGCCAGCCTCCGGCGTGCCTGGCGCTCCGCACCGGGGGACGGCGACAGCCTGCTCGACAGCAGCGCCAGGGAGTCCGGCTCGCCCAGCTCCCCGACGTCGATGCGCGCCCCCTGCCCCCCGGGTCCCGGGGCGCGGGACGTCACGAGCGTCCTACCCAGCGCCGTGGGCGCGACCAGAGTGCGGAAGACGGCCGTGTCCACCCCGGCCGGCAAGTCGTCGAGGATCCACAGGTAAGGCGTGCCGGTGGCGGCCAGACGCGTGCTCAGCGCCGCACGGGCCGCCGCGGCCGGGGCATCGGGTCCGACGAGTTCCAGACGGCGGGCGATGGCCGTGATCCGGTCGTCCACGAGGGCGGCCACCCGCAGCGGGTCCCGGGAGCCGTCGAGGTGGGAGCCGAGACCCCCGAGGACGAACACGCCGCCCGGATGGTCTTCGGCGAACAGCCGCCCGTACTGTTCCGCGAGCATCGTCTTGCCGATGCCGCCGCCCCCGACCAGGAACACCACGGGCGGGAGGTCGCTGCCCGCCCCGTCGTCGCCGTCGAAGGCGTCCCGGATCTGCCACAGCTCCTGCAGCCGGCCGCGGAAGTGCCGGCTGCCGACGGCCGGTTCCGGATACCAGGACGGCACCGGCGGTGCGGGGGCGTCGCCGAAGGTCCGGTGGTCCATACCGTCGACCAGCCGGTGCACGGAGTCCGACACGTCGGCCAGTGCGGCCGTGACGGCGGGCAGCCGCAGGCACTTCAGACGGGAGGACAGCACCTGCGAGAAGCTCATGCCACGGACGACCGCCATCACCCGGCGGGTCTGCCCGGACAGGTGGTAGGAGCGGGTCAGCGCCGTGTACATCTCCCAGCGGCAGTACTGGCTCTCCGGGAAACTGGGCGTGTAGAGCGCCACCAGGGTCCGTGAGCCGTCGAGGGCGGCGCGGATGACGGTCGGGATGTCGTCGTAGTCCCGCATGCCGGTGACGTCCCTGAAGACCGACAGGCCGTGGGCCTCCAGCAGTTCCTGGAAGCGCACCGCCAGGTCGATGTCCTCCCATGCGTAACTGAGGAACACGTCGTACCTGTGCCCGGAACGCGCCGGACCCTCCGCTCCCGCCGAACCCACGGCCTCCCCCTCACCCGTCCTGCCGGTTCTTCCGGTCGCTGCGCGGCACCGCGCCCGACGACTCTGCCGCTGCCAGGGCGAGATGGTGCAGTGCCCTCGCCTCCTCGTGGCGGCTGCCGCACGTGCGGCTGACGACGACGGCACGCTCCAGCCACTCGGCGCCCTCCCGCGGCCGGCCGCTGCGCAGGCATGCCTCGCCGAGGCAGTTCAATGCCATGGCCGTGTCCAGGTGCAGGCCGAGGTCGTCCAGTGTGGCGAGCGCGGTCTTCAAATGCCCGATGGCGGCGTCGAACTGGCGCAGCTCCACCTCGGTCAGGCCGATGCCGCGCAGTGTGATGGCGGCGTTACGGCGGGCGCCGCTGCGTGTGTAGTAGGCCAGTGCCGTGCTGAACTCCCGCAGAGCCTCGAGGTGTTCGCCACGGTAGAAGTGCACCCAGGCTCGGTTGCCGACGGCGTTGGCCGCACCGTGCTCGTCGCCGATGCCGTGGAAGATGCGGTGGGCGCGTTCGTAGTGCGCGGCGGCGCCGTCGAGGTCGCCGGTCTCGATCAGGGCCAGGCCGAGGTTGTTCGCGGTGACCGCCTCGGCGGCGGGATCGGCGAGGCGGTGCGCGGCCAGCAGGGCCTCACGGTGGCTGGCGACCCAGGCGTCCCAGCGCTTGGTGAGGAAGAAGAAGTCCCGCAGGACGTACGCCAGTCGCCAGCACTCGGCGTCCATGCCGAGTCGGGCGCTCTCCCGGACCAAGGCCACGACGGTCTCGTGCTCTGCGGCGAACCACGCCAGCGACTCGTCGTGTCCGGCGACCGACGGCAGCAGCGCGGCGGTCACGTCCAGGCCGTCGGTGACCGGGAGACGGTAGCGGTGCGGTGCCAGCACGCGCCCCATCGCGTCGGCCGCGGCGACGTAGTGCCCGGCCAGTCGTGCGGTCACCGCCGCCCGGGTGCCCTGTGCGAATCTGCGGTCCGCGACCTGCCGGGCGAACGCCCGCAGCAGGTCGTGCAGGCGGAAGCGGCCGGGACGGGTCCGCAGCAGCAGGTGGGCGTCGGCCAGCCGGTTCAGTGCCCGCTCCGCGGCGGGTAGGTCCCAGTCGGCCATGACGGCGGCCGACGCGGCCTCGCAGTCGTCGCCCGGCAACAAGCCGAGCAGCGCGAACAGGTGCTGTTCGGAGGGGCCGAGCGCGTCGAAGGAGACGGTGAGCGGCGCGACCACACTGCGCTCCCCGTCGTCCAGTTCGGACAGTCCCCAACGCCGATCGGCCAGCCGCAGCACGAAGTCCGCCACCGTCCGCGGTCCGCCGGGGCGGCACCGGGTGGCCGCGATGCGCAGCGCGAGCGGCAGCCGGCCGCACAGTTCGACGACGTCGCGTACCCCCGGCGGGGGCTGGCCCTCGCCGGAAGTGACCCGGTCGCCCGTGCCGATCCCGGAGATGCTGCTGAACAGTGCCTCCGCGTCGAGTGCAGGCAGCGGACCCAGCGGGACGTGGTGGCCCTCGTCCAGTGAGGGCAGGGCACTCCGGCTGGTCACGAGGACGGGGCAGCCCGGTTCACTCGGCAGCAGCGGCCTGATCTGGTGGGAGTCGACGGCGTTGTCCAGGACCACCAGGGCCCGTCGGCCGGTCATGGCCCCCCGGTAGACGGCGGCCCGGTCCTCCACGTGGTGGGGAATGGTCTCGGCGGGCATGCCCAGCATGCGCAGCAACCGGTCCAGTGCGTCCGCGACCGTGACAACGGGCAGGTCCTGCGAGTAGCCGTGCAGGTCGAGGTAGAGACAGCCGTCGGCGAAGTGCGCCTCCGTCCGGTGGGCGATCCGCAGCGCCAGCGCCGTCTTGCCCACACCGGCCATCCCGGTGATCGCGCACAGTACGGTCCCGGCACGCCGACGGGGGCCGGCATCCAGGACGAGCGACTCGATCAGCTTCGTCTCGTCCTCGCGGCCGACGAAGTGCCCGCTCGGCTCGGGCAGGACGTAGCGCTGCCTCGGGATCCGGAGGACCGCGTCCTCGGGAGCCGTCGCGGCCGGGGACGGGTCGTCGGGGCCGAGCACGTCGCCGCAGAGGCGCGCGAGCTCGGCGCTCGGTAAGGCCAGTCCTCTCTCGACCTTGCTGAGGTAGCCCTTGCTGTAGTGCACGAGGCGGGAGAGGTCGGCCAGGGACAGTCCCGCGGCTGTCCGCCGTCGGCGCAGCGAGAAACCGAACCCGGCTCCCGCACCGTGGCCGGTCCCGTCGCCTCCATGTGGGTCCCGCCCGGTCATGCCGGACGTGCTCCTGCCCGGCTCATCGGCGTGCCGCTCGCGGCGGATCGCCGCCGCTGTCCCTCGCGCGCCCCGCTTCCGGGTGACGGGGGGTTGCACAACTCCCCCGTCACCCCCCGGGTTTCCACCCGCTGAGCTGCGGCGATCCGGCCGCCGGTGTTTCCACGGGTTTCCTGTGGCGGGAAACCCGTCGGCAGTGCGCCGCCGCAGGGCGCATGGTGGGTGCTGTCCGGTCGGCAGTGCGCGGGACGGAACGCATGAGGGCGAGGAGAAGACATGGATACTGGCACCAGAGGGCTCTTCATCGTGCTGCTCGGGATCGACGGAAGCGGCAAGACCAGTCTCCTCTCCGCGCTGCGCGGCGGCACGTTCGCCACCGTCGGCTGGCGCGACCTCCGCAACCACGAATTGCCCGCCGTCATGGTGCCGGACGCACCCAGCGCCATCAAGGACCGGCTCTCCGACGTGCCGCGCGCCATGTTCGTCGGGGGTCACATTGTGGCCCAGTACGAGTACTTGGTGCGACCGGAGCTCGTCGAAGGCAGGCACGTTCTGCTGGACTCGTACTGGTACAAGGTGCTGGCGAAGGAGCGTGCCCTCGGCCGCCTGAGCCCGGCGCTCGACGAGTTGCGCCAACTGCTCCCGGTGCCGGACGCGGTGCTGTTGCTCGACGTGGACCCGCGCACGGCATGGGCGCGCAGGGGCGGCACCTGCGCGCCGTACGAGCGGTTCGACGATCCGAGCGGCCATGCGGCCGGCTTCGTCCGCTTCCAGGAGTGCCTGCTCGCGCAGTGGGAGATCGACCTGAGCGGTCATCCGGCGGTGTACCGACTCGACGGCGAGCGGCCCTTCGACGAGGTGCTCACGTCGCTGCGGGACACCCTGGAGCTCTGTGCAGTGCCGCGCCTGCCCGCACTGGAGGCATTGTCGTGAGCGGGCGGGCGACGGGCGGCAACCGGTTCGCGTCGTCGGTGCTCGACACCTGGGCGACGATGTTCGTCGACCCGGAGCGGACGGAGCGCGCGGCGGCGGGACTTCACCGGTTGGAGGGCCGACGCAGGGCGGTCGGAGACGTCCTGCGGTTGCACAAGGCCGTTCCCCAGTTCCAGTACGGGCTGGACCAGTTGGCGGCCAAGGGGCCCGAAGCCCACCGTGCGCGGGCTGCCGCCGCGAAGTCCTGGTACGGCGCCGAGGCCGGCCAACTCGCGGACCATCTTGGGCTGCTGAGCCAGGAGTTGGCCTGGCTCGCCGAACAGCCGGAGGTGGCGGGCGCCGACCTGGCGGTCATCAAGGGCTTCAACAACGCCCGTTTCTACCGGGATCCGTCGCCTCGCTGGAGCCGCGACGTCGACGTGTACGTCCCCCACTGGGCGGCCTGCCTCGCCGTGGTCCGACTGCTGCGCGAGCGGGGCTACGTCTTCGACGAGGAGGAATGCCCCTGGTTCAAGGCGGAGTTCGAGCACGGACGGGCCGAGTACGGCCAGCTCTTCCTGGTCCGCGCGGAGGAGGGCCGGTTCTCCCGGGTGGACATCCACTTCGGCACCTACTCGGTGGGGGCCGGGGAGTACCTCGACTTCCCGCTGACCGACTTCTACGAACCGGTCGCACCGGATCTCGGCTACCAGGGCGTCAATCCCACCGGGACCCTGCTGGTGATGTTCGCCCACGCCCTGTCCGACGGGTACGTGTCGGTCAAGGACGTCAACGACACCGTGTCGCTGGCCCTGACGCGGGACGACGTGGACTTCGGCCGCCTCGCACGGGAGATCCGGCGGCACTCGCTGGAGCCGCAGGCGCTGCTGCTCGCCGACCACCTGACCCGGCTCTACCGCGACCCGCGCATCGGCGGCTTCGCGTGGGCTCTGCGCCGCGCCGCCGGCGGTGGGCGCACCTCGCCGCTCTGGCGCATGCACGACCGCAACTGGCACCGGCGCGCCGCCGTCAACGCGGTCCACGCGTACCGGTCGACACTGCGCCGGCGCCGCGGGCCGCTCGTCGCCGCCCGACGCGCCGGCCAGTGCGCCGTGTTCTACAACCGGCGGCTGTCCGTCACGCTCAACGACCGCACCCTGCCGCAGCAGCTGCTGGTGCGGCTGATGGCGCGGACCGACCTGACCCGGTGGCGGCTGCGGTCGGACGCCTGCCCGACCATGATCCACACAGGCCACCCGGCCCTCACTGGGGTCGCACCGGACCGGTTGGCCGCGCCGGACGGCTCGGCCGTGGGACTTCCGCGACTCAGGCCGACGCCCGCCGCGGGGGTGCGGGTGGGCGGCACGTTCCCCGACCGGCAACTGGTGGCCATCGGTGACGACGTCTTCCTCTGCTCGTGGGACCAGGTGGTCAGCCACCGGGACGCCGCACTGGCGAAGCAACTCGCGTCGGTGCAGGGCGCCGGTGCCCGACGGAAGGGAGAGCCGGCGGATGACTGAGCACGCCATGCACGACGACGGATTCCGACCGGCTTCCGACACCGGCCGGTTCTTCGACTGGGCCTCGACCGCCCCGCTCTCCCGCGCCTGCGTCCGGGCGGTGGCGGAGTTCTCCGCGACGGCGGCCGCCCACCGTTCGCCGCCGGACTTCCAGAGCGAACGGACGGCCGGTCTGGACGCGCTGCGGGAGCGCATCAAGACGGTCTTCGGCGCCCGGCCGGACGCGGAAGTTGCGCTCGTCCGCAGCGTCTCCGAGGCGTCCTCGGCCCTCGCCGGCGGGCTCACCGTGCCGCCGGGCGGCGAGGTGCTCGTAACCGCCGCGGACCATCCCGCGCACGCCGCGCCGTGGTGCCGGCTGGCGGGGCAGCGAGCCGACGTACGGCTGCGCACCCTGCCGTGCCTGCCCAGCGGGCTGGTCGACCTGGAGCGCGCCGCCCTCCTGCTGTCGGAGCGCACGGCGGTGGTGGCCTGCACCCACCTGACACATCTGGACGGCGTACTGCAACCTGTGGCCGAACTCTCCTCCCTGGCAAGAAGGTTGTCACCCGCCGTGGTGATCGTGGACGCGGCGCAGTCGGTGGGCCGCGTCCCGGTGGACTTCGAAGCCCTTGGGGTGGACGTACTCCTCTGCACGGGCCGCAAGGCGCTGCTCGGCCCGATGGGCGCCGGATTCGTGATCGCCGCGCCCGGGGCTCTGGACGGGCTCTCTCCGCTGCTGCTGTCCCCGCGCAACTGCGAGGCACATACCGCGGAGGACGGCGCCTGGCAGCCGGGGCCTCGCGAGCGCGGGGGCCCAGCCGCCCTGGAGGGAAACCTGCCGGACCTCGCCGCGCTCCACGGCCTGCTGGCGTCCCTGTCCGCCTACCAGCGTGCAGGCCCGGGGCACCTGGCCTCGGTGTGCCGGACGAGGGCCGCAGACGTGCCGGTCGCCGCCGCGCAGGCGGGTTTCCGCACGTTCGGCCCGGCATCGGCCCCGGGAGGGTACGGCATCGTCCGGGTGTGCTCGCCCCGCGTCGCGGACCACCGTGCCGTGAAGTCCCGCCTGAGCGCCCGGGGCTGGTCGTTCGCCGCGACCGAGGAATGGCTGCGCGTCAGCGTGCACGCCTGCACCACGCCGGGCGACGTCGCCGCGCTGTTCGACGACCTGGCGCCGTTCGGCGCCCCCGGACCGACCGTACGGAGTGTGCCGTGAATCCGCGATGGACCGTGGTCCACGGACGCTTCCAGCCCTTCCACCTCGGACACCTCGAATACGTCTCCATCGCCGCCCGCAGGAGCCGGTACGTCATCGTGGGCATCACCAACCCCGCCCTGGGTCGGCTCGCCGAGGAGCGGACCTCGGCCCACCGGCACACCAGGGACGCGAACCCCTACACCTACTTCGAACGGGCCGAGATGGTCACCGCTTCCCTGCCGGAGGCGGTGCCGGCCGACGCGTGCACCGTGCGTGTCGTGCCGTTCGACGTCTCGGACCCCGGCACGTGGGACGACTACCTGCCCCGCGGCTGCCTCCACCTGGTCACCCTCAACGAGCCCTGGGACGAGGAGAAGTACCGGCGTTTCAAGGCCGCCGGGTACGCCGTCTCGGCGGTGCCCGGAAATCCGCGCCGGGTGACCGCGACCGAGGTGCGCCGGCGCATGGCCGCCGGAGAGGACTGGCGCGCGCTGGTGCCCCGCGGCACCGCCCGCGTCATCGACGGCGTGACCGCCGCCGTGCCGCGTGAGGAAGCCGCACCGCCGCAGTCGCCGTGAGCACTACCAGCAAGCCCGCACGCACGTTCCCCCTGGAGACCACCGAACCCATGACTACCGCCTTCTGGAACGCCAAGCACCGCTCGTATCGGGGCACCGACTGGATCCGTACCCCCACCTACTTCGCACAGGAGGTCGTCAGCCGCTTCCCGGCCGGCTCGGCTGTACTGGACGCCGGCTGCGGGCAGGGACAGGACAGCGCCTGTTTCGCCGCGGCCGGACACCGGGTGACGGCGATGGACCACTCGGACTTCGCCCTCGCCCAGTTCCCCGAGGAGGCCCTGTCCGCGTCGGTCCGACGCGTCACCGCCTCCTTGGCGGACTTCCCGCACCCCTTCGACGACGGGTCCTTCGACGTCGTCTACGCGCACCTCAGCGTCCACTACTTCGACCTGCCGACGAGCCGGGAGATCATGACCGAGTTCCGGCGGGTACTGCGCCCCGGCGGCCTGCTGTGCGTCATGGTGAACTCCGTCGACGACCCCGAGCACGGCGAGGGCAGACAACTCGGCCCTGACTACTACGAGCTCGAACCGGGTGACGCCAAGCGGTACTTCAGTCGCCGCACGCTCTACGACCTCACCTCCGACCTGTTCGTGCCCTACCTGCTGGAACAGCACGGCCGCACCCGCAAGGACCCCCACCAGTCCTTCGTCCGGCTCGTCGCCGAACGGAACGAGTGAGGAGGAGCCATGACCGACATGCCCGCCCCGACCGTCAACGCGTCGGACGTCAGGACCACTGCGTTCGGCGACTGGATCTCCGTGGACTCCCGGACCGTTCAACTGGCCGGAAGCCAGAGCATGGAGACCCACGTCGTGCGGTTTCCCGCCATCGCCCTGATCGTCGCGCTGGACGGCGACGACCTCGTACTCATCCGCCAGTTCCGCTTCCCGCCGCAGTCGTGGGTGATCGAGGCCCCCGCCGGCCGGGTGGAGCCCCGCGAGGACCCGGCGCGGACAGCTGTCCGGGAACTGCGCGAGGAGACCGGATTCCATGCGGGCCAGGTGGAGTTGGTCGGCACCCTGCGGATCAGTCCGCACCTGTCCGACGAGACGACCTACGTCTACGCGGCCACCGGTCTGGTACCGGGTCCCGCGCACCCGGACAAGGGCGAGTTCATCCAGCGCTTCATGGTGCCGCGCGGCCATGTGCGCGCAATGGTGCGCGAAGGCCGGATCATCGACGCCAAGACCATCGCCGCCCTCGCCGTGTGCGACGTGATCTGAGTCCGAACAACGCACGCCGAAACAGGAGTTGTGACCCGATGGGATTCCTTCCCCGGATCGTGGGAGCAGTCCGTGCACGACGATACCCCGACGCGTACACCGGGTGTCTGCTCGCCGTCCTGGTCACCGTGCTCGAGATCGTCTCCGGATTCACGCAGAACCGGAACTGGATCGACGTCCTCTTCTCCTCGACCGTCGTCCTGCTGCTCGGCCTGATCGCACTCGCCACGGCCGACATCCGGATCCGGCAGAACACCGTGCTGAACGGTGCCCGCGGCGGTCTGCTGTTCACCGGCCGCTCCCAACTCCCGGCGCTGGGTGAGCAACTGCAGGGAGCCCACCGGACCGTCGAGATCTACGGGCTGCAACTGGGCCACGTCGTCCACCACATGCTGCCCACGATCGCCGACCGGGCGCTCTCCGACTGCCACTTCAGGCTCGCCCTGCTCAGTCCCGTCGACGCCAACGGCGACAAGGTGCCGTGGATCGGTGACATGGGGGCGGTACACGGCTTCCCGAACCTGGAGGACGTGCTGCGCGCAAACCTGGCGCACCTACGGCACTGGCACGCGGGCCTGACCCCCAAACAGCAGCGCAACATCGAGATACGCGCCTACCCCGTCATCCCCACGGCGTCGGTGATCCTCTTCGACGTCAAGAAGCACTCGGGATACGCGCACGTGGAGCCGATACTCCACACCCTCCCCCCGATGGAGCGGCCGACCTTCTGGATCACCGAGAAGGACGACTTCAAGCTGTTCCACCTGCTCGTCGACCACTACCAGGAGCTCTGGCAGCAGGCGATCGCCCTGCCCGACCTCGCCCTTTGATCCTGGCCGGCCCCACCCCCCGCCATCCGGGCGACAGACCGGAGCGGAACCACGGAAGGTACTTCATGGACATCCCCGCCCTGAGTTCCCTGCGCGCGGCCGACAGCGGCCGTGTCGGCGGCAAGGCCGCCGGGCTGGGCGAACTCCTCGCGATCGGCCTGCCCGTCCCGCCGGGATTCGTGCTGCCCGCCGGTGCGCTGTCCCCCCTCCTCTCCGACCGGGGCGGGCTGGCGCGGCTGCTCGCGTCGCTGGTGGACGAACACGGCCTGCGCCGGCCGTTCGCCGTCCGCTCGTCGGCCGCCGCGGAGGACGGCGCGAACGCCTCGTACGCGGGGCAGTTCGCATCTGAACTGGGCGTCGGGATCCAGGATCTGGCGGCGGCCGTGGAGCGCTGCGCGCGCTCAGGCGAATCGGACCGTGCGGCTCACTACACCGGGCGGATGGAGGCCGACGGGTCCGGGGGCGGGACGGAGGTCGCGAGCGGGGAGGGCGCGGCTGCCGGCGAGCGCGTTGCCATCTCGGTGATCGTGCAGGAACAGGTGCCGGCCGACCTGTCCGGCGTGCTGTTCACCGCCGACCCGGTGACCGGGGACCGCGAGAGCTACCTGTTGGACGTGGTTCCCGGCGCGGGAAGCGCGCTGGTCGGCGGTGAGACCGAGCCCCTCTCCGTCCGGCTCTCGAGCGACGGCATGCGGACGGTCAACCGGCCCGACTGGTGCGACGCCGCGCTGGAGACCCGCGTGCTGGGGCTGATCGCGGAGATCCGGAGCCTGGGCAAGGCCGTCACCGACCACCGGGCGGCACCGCAGGACATCGAACTGTGCGTCACCGCCGACAACGCGGTGATCCCGGTGCAGGCTCGTCCGATCACCGCGCTGCCCGCACCGGCGCACCGGGACTTCGCCCTCCGCTTCATCCCGGTGACGTCGGCCGACCGGGCCGAACTGGGCGGCCTGACCTCCCTGGACAAGGTGCGGCTGCGGCTGATCGCCGAGGAGAACGACCTGGCGGTGGGGCGGGCCTGGATCGTCCGGGCCCGCCCCACCGCCGACTCCACAGGACCGGACGCCTCCCCGCTGCCCGAAGCCCTGCGCGACGCCCCTCAGATCAGCTTCGTCCTCCAGGACCCGGCCAGACTGTCCGGTTCGATCGTCCGCCGCTTCAGCGCTGCCGGCACCAGGCGCGAGGACCTCGACGGCATCGTGCAACTGGTGGGCGCCGCCCACGACGAGTTCGCGCTGATCGCCACGGAGGTACGGTCGGCCGTCCAGTCCGGGGTGGCACGCAGGTTTGACGACCGCATCCTGGTCGAGATCGGATTCGGGGCCTTCGTGCCCAAGGGGGTCGTGACCACCTCGCAGTACGTGTGCACCCCCGACGGCAAGGTGGTTCAGCGCGAACTCACCCTCCAGGAAAGGGCGTTCGTCATCGAGGACGGTCAGCCGAGGAGCGTCGTGGCCGACAGGACGCCGGAGCTGTCCGACCGGCAGATCGAGGAGGTCTGCCGGGCCGTCGCGGTGGCGGGCGCGTACTACCAGCAGCCCTCGGTGGAGTTCGGTATCACCTCCGACGGCTCGTTCTTCCTCATCGACTTCGTCGACGAGGACACGGAGGGAGCCGCCCCGGAAGCGCTCAACGTCATCGCTCCCGGCCGGGTCAGCGGGCGGGTGATCCGAATCGACGACGATCACGACCTGCTGATGGAGTCCCTCGACTTCCACTTCCACACCGACCGGTCCGACGCGGCAGGCAGCCGGCCGGCGGACGACCCCGTCGTGGTACTGGCCCGGCTGCCGTACCTCTCGCTCGAACGGTTCATCCGGGGCCGCGACCCCAGGTCCGTCGGGTTCGTCTTCCGCAACTGCTCCTATCTCAGCCATCTGTCGATCGTGCTGCGAGAACTGGGCATCCCCGCCTTGGTGGACGCGAAGGCGTTCGACACACTCGCCGCGGACTCCGTGGTCCTGCTTGACAGCGCCTCGCAGACCGTGGGGCCCGCCACGCCGCGGCAGGCCGGGCAGGGGCGGACCCGGTGATCCTCTCCGACCAGGACATCCTCGGTGCCGTCCGGGGCGGCGACATCGGCATCACGCCGTTCGACGAACGGCTGGTCAAGCGCAACAGCTACCTGCTGCGGCTGGCGGGGCCGTTCCGCCGCATCGAGGGCGACGAGATTCTCGACACCGCGGACCCCGAGAGCTTCGCGCGGTGCGAGGGCGTCCTGGAAGCCGGTGACAGCGTGGTGCTCACGCCGGACGCCCTCGTGCTGGCCGGCACCCGCGAACGCGTCAGCCTCGCGCCCTCACTGGTCGGCCTGCTCTCCGGCATCTCCAACGTCGCCCGGCTCGGCGTCCAGGTGCACGCCACGTCCCAACTCGTCAACGCGGGCTTCGCCCACGGCGCTCCCTCGCGCCTCGTCTTCGAGCTGTCGACGGTCGGCGGCCGCCGGGTGCGGTTGTACGCCGGCACTCCGGTCTGTCACCTCGTCTTCGCCCGGCTCTCGGCCCCAGCGGGGGCACGGCACCCCAGCGGCAGAACAGGCCAGCTCGGCACCGCCCCAAGCCGCCTACTGGACCAGTTCGGCCACTTCTACGCGCGGGGGGAGAACGGTGCCGTGGCTGCTTGCACACCGCTGACTGAACCCTTCTGACGCCACCGTGCGCTTGAGACGAGCGGAAATCAGCCGGTCAGCCGCTTCGCGACGGCCTGCACGACCGGCCCGGCGACGCAGACGTGCGGCGGGGCGACGACGGCGCCGACCGCGTTGGACGGCGGGAACTCACGCACAGCGAGCCAGGCGGTCCCGCCTTCAGCGCGGCTCGCACAGCCGTGGCGGACGGCGTCCTCGGCTACGCCCTGTTGCGTGCCGGCGAACGGCCGGACAGGTCACTTGGGCGACAGGCCCGATGCGGAGGCGTACCCCTGGTCGATCCAGGCGTGGAGGGCGGGATCCTCACTGAGCGCGGGGGCGGCGACGACGACCCACCCGCGCATGGGGCGTCCGGTGAGGTCGAAGACGCGTGTACCCGGCCGGGCCAAGGCAGCGTCGGCGGCATCGGGCCCTACCCGCACCATCAGATCGTCCCCGATCACGCCGACCGCCATGTTCCCCTCGTGCAGGAACGCCAGGCCCCCGAACATGCGCTTCTCGCTGATCGCCGGATCGGCGCCCAGCCGGGCGCGGATCCGTTCCGCCAGTCCTTCGTCGTACGCCATCACAGACCTCGGATCATGAGGGGCAAGAGGATCGTGGTCATCGCCGGTCCTGCAGCCTGCGCTCGAGGTCGCGCAGGTCCTTGCCGAGGGACGAGCGGACCTTCCTCGCCATCAGGGGTGCGGCGAGTCTGTAGTACCGGCTGGGATCGCCCTGTATCCGGATGCGCGCGAGCGTGCCGTCCGGGTGTGGGCCGAAGGTGTAGGTGACGTGCATGGGCATCGGTCCGGCGACCGAGACCATGTCCATCAGCCGCTCGGGCTCGTGTGCGGCGACGCGCAGCACGTAGTCGATGCGCTTGCCGAGGAAGTACGCCGTGCGGGTCACCTCGGCTCCCACGCCGAACCCGCCTCCGTCGGCCTCCCGTGTCAGAGTCGCCTCACGGATGCCCTGCGTCCACTCCGCGTCGTGGCGCCAGTCCATGGCGTACGCCGCCACCTGGTCGGGCGGGAGCAGGATCACCCGCTCGGCCGTCACGTCGATCGGCATCGTCTGCCCCTGCTCAGAGGGTGAAGAAGGGGCAAGGCGTGCCCGACTCGGTGAACTGCTTGAGCCGGTCCATAAGCCCGCCCCAGGTGTCGGCGGTGTGCGCGAGGCCCGGGTCGTCGTCGGCGAAGCCGGTGTGCCGGAAGTCCACCAGGGTGCCGGTGCCGTCGGGGGTGTCGGTCAGCTGCCAGGTGATCACGGTGCCGGACCAGTGGGGCGGGAAGGCGCCGACGGACGTCCACACGACTTCTTCCTTGTCTGCGCGGTCCCGGCGGAGCCGGAAGGGCTCGGGAATCTCCGGGAAGTCGAAGAGGAGGACCTCATCCTCGCGGTTCACACCGGTGGTCCACCAGCCGGTGAGGCCGTCGTGGGTGTTCAGCGCCTCGTAGACCTTGGTGCGGTCGGCGTCGATGTCGGTCCGGAAGGTGATCTCGGACATTGCTGCTCCTGGTGTGTACACGGGTCGGGGGGAATGGGGAGGCGCTCAGAGGCTGAAGTACGGGGCCGGGGTGCCGGTCTCCACGTACTCCTTCAGGCGGGCGAACATGCCGGCCCAGCCCATCGTGACCTCGCGGAACATGTCGTCGATCGCGGCGAACCCGGTGTGGTCGAACCGGACCACCGTCCCGCCCTCGGCCTGGGCATCAAGGGCGTAAACGATCTCGGTACCGATCCACTGCGGCGGCCCCGAGACCACGGTCTGCGCCAGACGCTTGCCGGCCTCGGCCTCGTCGATGCGGAAGTCCCAGGTCATCGGCGCACCGGGAAACGACAGCCGGTGCAGGGCACCGACGCCCTCGCCTATCTCGGCGCCGGTGGTGAACCAGCCGCCGACTCCTTCGGAGGTGGAGATCGCGCGGTACACGGTCTCCGGGCCGGCGGCGGTACGGATCTGCAGGGCGATGTCAGCCATGGGACGTCCTTCTCATCAGGAATCCGGCGGGCTGCCGGACTTCGCTTTAGCCCACACTAAAATGACTCTCGGCACGAAGGCAAACTGCAGTGGGCGCTAAAATGATCTGCATGGATGCGGTACGGGCGGTCGCCGAGCCCAGGCGGCGCGAGATTCTTCGGCTGGTCTGGGATGCGGAGCTGTCGGCCGGCGACATCGCCGAGCGGTTCGACGTCACCTTCGGCGCGGTCTCCCAGCACCTCAAGGTGCTTCGGGACTCGGGCCTGGTTACGCTGCGGCAGGAAGGCAAGAAGCGGTTCTACCGGGCGGACCGCGAGGGCATGGGCCCGCTGGCCGACTACCTGCAGTCCATGTGGGCAACCAAGCTCGACGCCCTTGCCGAACTGGCCGAGGCCACCGAGCGGGCGGAAGGAACGGACGCGTGAGCGTGGGCAGCAACGCGAGCGACGGCGTGGTCACGGTCGAGCGGCACATCGCAGCCCGCCCCGAGACCGTGTTCTCCTTCTTCACCGACCGCGAGAAGTGGCTGTCTTGGATGGGCCGGGAGGGCGAGTTCGTGTTCGCGCCCGGCGGCGCGTTCCGGACCGATGTCACCGGCGAGAACGTGGCCGAGGGCCGCTTCGTCGAGGTGGACCCGCCAAGGCGGCTGGTGTTCACCTGGGGCTGGGCCGAGGGCGGGATGCCCGTACCGCCCGGCTCGACCACCGTGGAGATCACTCTGGAGTCCACCCCGGACGGCACCCTGCTGCGCCTGGTCCACAGCGGCCTGCCCTCGCCCGAGGCCTGCGCCGCGCATGAGGACGGCTGGAAACACTATGTGCAGCGCCTGGCCGTACGGGCGGAAGGCGGCGACCCGGGCCCCGACCAGTGGATGTGAAGCATCTGACCGCGTCCGTCCGTGATCTGCCCGCGCGTAGGTAACCGCGCTCACATACCTACCTCCGCCCTGCCTCCTAGCGTCGGTCCCCAAGAGGGCCACGAACAACTCGCCGCCCTCGCCGGCACCTCCCGCGAAACCCGCACCAAAGTGCTGCGCGGGACGGAGGAGCGTGGACTCCTGCGGCTCGCCCGCGGCGGCAACACCGTGCTCGACCGCGAACGGTTCCAGGACGCGGCGGGCTGACCCGGGCAAGCGTCATCGAACCGTAAGGCCACCACCACGCCCGCGACCCGAGGAAGAGATCTAGTCTCGCCTCGGGTCCCCAACACACAGGAGTCACCATGCGCGCCCGCACAGTCCTTCCGGCCACCGTCGCAGCCGCCCTGCTCGCCCTCACCGGGTGCGGTTCAAGCAGCTCCGACGCGGCCGACGACGCCGGCGCGATCTCCCCTTCAATGGCGTCTTCCCCCACCCAGCCGCCCACCGGCTCCGACGGGAGCGGCGGCACCGGGGCGGACGAGTCCAAGGTGCCCGGAGCACTCGACTTCACGGCCACCACCGTGGACGGCAAGCCGTTCGACGCGAAGACGCTCGCAGGCAGGCCCACGGTGCTGTGGTTCTGGGCTCCCTGGTGCCCCAAGTGCAAGGCTCAGGCCGCCGAGACCGCGAAGGTCGCCGCCGACTACCAGGGCAAGGCCAATGTCGTCGGCGTCGCCGGCCTCGACACCAACGCCGCGATGAAGGGCTTCGTCTCCGACACGGCCATTGACTCCTTGCCGCACCTGTCCGACGAGAAGGGCGAGGTGTGGAAGCGGTTCAAGGTCACCGAGCAGAGCCGGTACGTCATCCTCGACAAGGAGGGCACCACGGTCTTCGAAGGCGTGCTGCCGGGCGGCAAGGGCCTGGCCGAGAAGGTCGCCGGACTCATCGGCTGAACCGTCGTGTCGGACCTTCCTCTCGTTCTTGCCCTCGGCGCCGGAATGCTCGCCGCCGTCAACCCCTGCGGCTTCGCCCTGCTTCCCGCCTACCTCTCGCTGCTCGTGCTCGGCGACGACACCCCCAGCCGCACCGTTGCCGTCGGCCGGGCCCTTGCCGCAACCGTCGCGATCACTCTCGGATTCGCCGCTCTCTTCGGTGTGTTCGGCCTGGCGATCCAGCCGGTCGCGGGGCAGGTGCAGCGCCACCTGCCCTGGTTCACCATCGCCTTCGGCCTCCTCATAGCCGCCGCGGGCGGATGGATACTCGCCGGCCGCCGGCTGCCCACCCTCACACCGAAGCTCCGGCGCGCTCCGAAGGTGACCCGCTCCCTGCCCTCGATGGCCCTGTTCGGGACGGCCTACGCCACCGCCTCCCTCGGCTGCACCATCGCCCCCTTCCTCGCCATCGTCGTCTCCGCCTTCCGCGCCGGCTCCACCGGCGAAGGCATCGCCCTGTTCACCGCCTACGCCGCCGGAATGGGGCTGATCGTCGGCGCCGCCTCCCTGACCGTCGCCCTCACCCGCACCACCGCCGTCACCCGCCTGCGCCGCCTCGGCGCGATCGCCCCCCGCCTCGGCGGAGCGCTGCTCATGCTCGTCGGCTCCTATGTCGCCTACTACGGCTGGTACGAACTCCGCCTCCAGCTCGATCCCGCCACCACCGACCCGGTCATCGACAGCGCAGGCACCCTCCAGCGGGCTCTAGCCGACGCCCTGAACGCCGCCGGCCCCGCCGTGATCGCCGCCGTCTTCGCCTTCCTGCTCCTCGCGGCACTGCTGATCCGCCACCGCAGGCACACCCGCCGGCCCGGCGGTACGCACCTCGATTCACCGTCCGCGCCCAACCGCTCGGCCTGAGTCCGCGCCGGGCAGGAAGCATCCACCGCAGCAGCGCACCACTGCCGTACCCGGCGCGACGCCGGAAGGACCCTCCGCAGCCTCGGACGCCCCTGAACCGCAGTTTCGCCGTCCGGCCCGGGACTCCTTCCGCAATCGGCGCGCGGCCGGGGCCACGCCGGAGCCGCCGACACGCCCTGACGGCCGTGGAACGGATGGCCACGCGCTGAGCCTCAGCGATCTTCTGCGTACCGGCGGGCCGGCCGATCCACAACGACATCGACGAACTGAAACGCCGCTTCGGTCAGTGGACTGTGCCATCGGGCCGCCTTGGTCGGCCTCCTCGCGCGGCCGTGCCCGTACAGGCGCCCCGGCCCGGCACCGAGGTGCGCCAGGTGCGGCCCGATGGCAAAAGTCCACCACAGCGGCGGCACACCTCCACCGCGGATCTCGTGGTGGGCGCCGACGGCGTGCACAGGGGCACGCGGCGCACCCTCTGGCCGCGCGTACCCGGACCGCGCTGCGTCGGATACACCACCTGGCGCCGTATCGGGCCACCCCAGCCCGTCGAGGGGAGCCTGGCAACGTGGGGGCGAGGCGAACGATTCGGGCATGTGCCGACGCCGGATGGCCGCGTCTACTGCTACCTGCTGGCCAACGCCCCGGCCAGCTCCCGCACCCACCTGGACCAGCTACGTGACCGCGTCGCGCGCTGGCACAGCCCGATCCCCGCACTTCTGCAACACCGCAGGCGAGACCGCGGTGTTGCAGCACGACGCATACGAGCTGCCGAAGTTGCCGACGTACGACCCTGGCCGCGGCGCAGGAGTACGCCCACGAAACCGGTGGCCGCGACCCGTGACTACGGCGCCGCTGTGAGGCTGCACGGCCAGTCTCCGGAAAGGTCGCGCTTCTCGGACACGCCGCGCACGCCGTGCCCCCCACTGGGACAGGGCGCCTGCCAGGCACTCGAGGACGCGGTCATTCTCGCCGCAGCAGCGGACCCCCTTGGCGTGCGTGGGGGGGGTGGAGGAGCACGACCGCGTCCGCAGACGCGCACCCCGATGTTCGCCCGCCGCTCCCGGCAGGCAGGGCTCCCGCGCACTGGACATCCCTGCCACCGACCGCCCTGCGAGACGCGACTCTCCCGCTCCTGCCCAATGCACTCTTCAGCGCTCGGTCGCCGACGTGTACGCCTGGACGCCCCGACATCCCTCGATCACCGGGCCCGCAACACTCAGGTCACCAAGCGCAGTTGGTCCAGTTCGCCACTGATCGCATCCCGAAGCGCGTCATGCTGCGGACCAAGCCTGGACCGCTCGTCGCTCCACCGTTCACGCGGATGGAGCCACACCGGGGCACCCACCACGTCGGCCGGCTCCCACTCGAACCGCGGCCAGACATGCGCATGCAAGAACGGGTCCGTGTTCCCCAGGATCTCCAGGTTGACCCGCCGGAAGGCCGGGTCCAGCCGCCGACAGACACGCTCGACCGCTTCACCGAGCTGGTCCATGTCGGACAGGAACGACAGCCGCTTCGCTCTTGGCAGGTCCGACAGCCGCTCCACATCAGGCTCGTCCACGAGCAGGACCGAGTAGCCAGGCAGGAACTGAACGTCCCCGATCACCGCGAACCCCGACGTCAGCCGTCGCAGCACAGTCGGGTTCTCGCCCCTCAGCGCAGTCCCGATACGGTCCGTCCGCCAGTCACCAGTCATGGCCGGAATCTACACTCCAGTGATCAAGACCGCTCTTGTCGTCTCACACGTGGAATCACTGACGGGCCGCCGACACACGGCCGTCGAAGGTGCGGTCGAAGACGTTCAACGCCGTCCTCCAGCGCATGGCCCGACGTGCCTCGCCCTTGCCCGTGGGATCGAACGGCATGATCGCCATCTTGACGCACTTCAGGGCGGCCTGCTCGTTCGGGACACGGCCCCGGGCCTTTACCGCCCGGCGGATGCGGGCGCTGGCGGAAGCGATCGCATTGGTCGTGCACCGGTGCGCACCGTCCAGGGCCTGCGGCTGACACTCCGCGACGGCACGGAGACACACAGCGGTCATACCTGGCCGCGGGTGTGATGAGCTCTTCGTCACAGCCGTGCTGTGCCGCGACCCGCACGGCCGGGAAGACATGACCCGGCAGGGGGCCGTGCAGGGCGGTCCGCCGCACACGACACGAGGGTCGTGCCTCCTGGCCGCCCAGTTCCTCCGTGGCCGAAATCACATCCCATCTCACGCCCCCTTCACCAACACTGGTCAGGCAAACCGGTCGACATCAGGAAGGGATGGAATGAGTTGGGGCGTATACGAGCATCCCAGTGCGTCCTGACCGCCGCGGTCGTCGCCGGAACGGCGATTCCCGTGGTCGTGGGGGCCGGGGCGGCGGACGCCGTCGCGGCGGCACCGAGGGTGAGGTGCAGCTCGGAGAAGGCTGGGCTGGCGGCGAAGCTGCAGCGGGACATCACGACCGCGCTCAGGGGCAGGACAGCCATCACTGCCGTGTCACTGCACGATCGCACGACGAACACGGTGTGCACGCTGCGGGCGGACCAGAAGTTCGACTCCGCCAGCACCGTCAAGGTCACCGTCCTGGCAACGCTGCTGTGGGACGTGAACAGGCACAACCGCCACCTCACCACCCGTGAGACCGAGCTCGCGACCGCGATGATCACTCAGTCGGACAACGACGCGACGACCGCGCTGTGGAAGCAGCTCGGAGTGCCGAAGGTCAAGGGCTTTCTGTCCGCGGCAGACATGAACCGGACAGTGCCGGGCAGCAACGGCCACTGGGGCCTGACCCAGATCACGGCCGGTGACGAGCAGAAGCTGATGGACCTGATCACGGGCAGGAACAGCGTGCTCAGTGACAAGGCCCGCGCCTACGCCCTCAAGCTGATGAACAAGGTCGTCGCCTCACAGCGCTGGGGTACATCGGCAGGCGCGCCGAGCTCAGCGGTGTTTCATGTCAAGAACGGCTGGCTGTCGCGCGCCACGCACGGCTGGCGGGTGCACGGCCTGGGCGCCTTCACCGGCCGCGGGCACGACTACACCATCACGGTGCTCACCCACGACAACGAGACAATGGCCGCCGGAGTCGCCACCACCGAAGCGGTGGCCCGCGCGATCCACAAGGGACTCAACTCCACGGCGAACGCCATGGAGACCGGTTCGGGCTGACTGCGCCACCCGGATCGTCGAGGCGACCGCCCGGCTCGTTACGCCGACTGCAGCAGGCCCCGGTGGTTGCCGAACAGGTCCCCGGAACGGGAGCCGTGCATACCGCCCGGCCAGCATGCCTGGCATGGACCCGCCGATCGAGCAGCTGACCGAAGCGCCCCGAGTCCCGCCCGCCCCGGCGTGCGCCGGATCCTCGGGATCGCCGGGCCGCCAGGCGCCGACAAGTACACGCTCGCCGGGGAGGTGGTCGCAGGTCTGGGCACGGAACTCGCAGTGCTCGTCCCCTGGACGGCTTCCACCTCGACCGGTCCGGACCGGACCGGCTCGGTCGTACGAGCCGTAAGTGCGCTCCGGACACCTGCGACGCGGCGGCCTACCCCGTGCTGCTCGCCGACCGCCTGCCGCGGAGCCGGGCCGGACGGCGCACGCGCCCGCTTTCGACCGGCTCCTGGAGCCGCCGACGCTACGGATGTACCAGCGTTTTCGCTCGCGACCGCCTGAACGACCGAGACGTCTGGTCGGCGGCGGCTGGTGGCGCGGGTACCGGCGAGGTCGACGAGGGCGGCGGGCTCGGGGACGGTGCGGAAGCCGGTCTGGTCGACGCTGAGGTAGGTGGACGATCCAGTGGTCGGGGCCGGTGACCCTGATGATGCCGCCGACGGAGACGGAGCGGATGTCGCCGGGCCGGCCGCTGGAGACCGCGCGCCGAGTTCGCCGTCGCGCTCGCTCTCCCCCTGCACCGACCCCATACCGCCCGGGGTGCACCACCCGGTCCAACCCCGACGTCCTCCTCCAGCACGCCGGCGGCACTGTGCGGTGGAAGTGGACCGCGCGGGCGCCGCAGGGTATCGACGAACTCGTCGACCGCGTCGAGGACGAACGCACCGCCCACGACGGGTTCGGGGCCCACCTGGTCTTCAGCCGGCACCCCAGCCGTCTGCATCCCGGCATCGTCGCCGAGGTCCGCGGCCGGGCCCGCGCCGTGAGCGGCGGGCAGGTCGGACCGGCTGAGGGATCTTTCGGCACCGAGATCAATGTGACGGGGCGTCATGCAGAGGAAGCCCAGGCAGGTCCGAGACGCCTCCCGCATACGAACCACGTCCCACGAGGGGAGTCAGCGCTCAGCTGCCACTGGAAACCGGCCGTGTGCACAGCGGCCGGCATCGCGACCGTCACCGCCGGAGTCACCCTGGCCGACAGGGAAGCCGGTCCCCCTCCGCCCGGGCGAGCCCGGCGACCCCCACTCCCCCGCCGCCCACGGAGGCGCGACCACCCCCACGAGTGCCGGCGAGAACCGCGAAGCCGCCTACTGGGCGGAACACGGCCCTCCACCGTCAGCCGCGAGATGCGCCGCAACCGGCGCCCCGTGCCCGAGGGGCGCTTGGCCTATCTGCCGTTCCAGGCCCACGACCGCGCTGAGATCACCGGCCCCGTGCAACTCGTCATCTCAGGAATCAACTGTCGCTTCCAGCATGGGAGTTGCCTTGCTCACCGTACAGAAACTCAGGGCAGGTGTTACGACCAGCCCTGCGTCACCTTGGCGGGCGCCGTGTTCCAACTCTTGGGTATGAACGCAATCATATAGGTCCCGCGGTCGAAGTCTGCATATCCGGCGGACCAGTTCCGGAACTTGCTCTCGTACACCTTCATCGGGCCCATGCCACCGTTGGGCGAGTGATAGTGGTTGGCGTGGGTCCACACGGTCTGGTTGTGATCTTCTTCCTCCTGGTCACCGAACCATCCGTAGTCGAAGTTGACATAGCTTTCTCCGGGGCTGCCCGGGCTGCGCGAGGTATTCCTGTCCTTCGACATGTCGACCAAGCCTGTGCTCTGGTTGGGGCGGAAGGCCTCCGGGTCGCCGTACTTCCTCTTGCTGGAGGAGCTCCGCGGGTCCTGTCCGCTCCAGAAGTGCTTGGAGTAGATGACCGCCTTCATCCGGGACGGGTCGTAGTTGCCCCCATCCCTGTTCCTGAAGGACGGGGTGTTCCTCAGAGCCGAGTAGAAGTTCGAGCGGGCGTCTTCGTTACGCAGAGCGTCGTTGTTTCTTGTGAGCTCTGCCTTGAGGTTATTGAGATAGGTCCCCTCGTCGTGTGCGTTCTCCAGAGCCTTGTTCATGATGGATGCCACATCACGAGCCCGCTTGAATCCCTTTCCCTCGTCGAAGCTCTCCTTGGCGATGCGCCCTTCGAGCTCGGCCCGCGTCTCGCCCGGCCGGGGAGTGGTGTTCTCCAGAGCATTCTGGTACTTGTTCTCATCGAAGGAGGCGAACGCCAGCTTGTTCGTCGGGTAGGGGCCTGAGTTGACCCAGGTGACGCCCACGCAACCGTAGGACAGCTGTTCTCGCTGCTCTTCGGTCATCTGCCGTGCCTGGCCATCGCGGTGGCTGTATACCTGCTGCCACTTGCGTATGTAGTTGCTGACGTCCGTAGTCGCCCGGCCCCCGTAGGGCCGGTACGCGTCGGGCATGCGGTCGAGCGGCTCGGCGGGAGGCGTCACCCTGCCGCTTGCCGCCGAGGAGGCCCTGAAGGATTCCCCTGAGGGCTTGCCGAGCCGACCCAGAGTCAGAGCCTTCTCGTTCAGTGCGTTGATGCGCCTGACATCATCTGCCGTCAGGCCGTGCTCCTCGGCAAGGGAGCCCCTCTTCTCCCCCTCGACCGTGCCGGCGGCCTGGCTGACCGACGGCATGAAACCAACGGTGCACACCACTGCGCCCACAACGGTCAAGGCGAGAAATCTCGAGCGTTTGTGCATGAAAATCACGAACTCCTTTGCAGTGAAACGTCATGAAAGCGATGGCATGCGAGAGGGACAACGCAATGGGGAGACGGACAGCGCTTCCCCTGTGTCGCTGTACCGGAAGCGGTAGGCCACCGACAGAAGTGGGACGTGGAGGGTGCGCGAGACGGTGGTGGTAGTGAGTCGCCGGACAGATGGCCACGTCGCCTCAGCCGACCGGAGGCCACCCCGAACAGGGCCCGCCCAGCCGGCCCGATCAGGCAGAACCACCGGCCCGCTACCTCGTGTCCCCGAGACCGGGACCGACCGGGATCGGGTGGCCTGAGCTGCAGTAGCAGGCCCCGACACGAGGCGCGTAGCCCGTGGAACCGACGCCGTCAGGCGCACCCGCACCCGCCCGGGGTGAACATGCTCGTGCACGGTGTCCCGGAGCACGGAGGTGTCCAACGGTCCAGGGACCGGCCCCTGCACAGCGGCCTCCGGGAACACACGAAACGGAAGCCGGCCCGCAGGCTGTCCAGTCCCCCCAGTGGAGGGGTTGGTGCATCACATCTCGACTCCCGCATGAATCGTCAGGTTGTACGAGAACCGATCATGTCCCGATGCCAACTCCCCCCACAACACAGTGGCTTCACATTCGGCCACGCCGCCACACAGGGCAGTATTCGGTCACCGCTTCGGGCCCGCCCAGCTCCGGATACGGAGTGGCAGCATTTTCCTCACCATCGGCAAGTGGTCCGCGGCAAGGCTCACGGCAGCGACGTGGGGAATCCCGGAGATTGTTCGATGACGGCGCTGCCGACCGGGACGAAGAGCTCCGTGGGGAGGTGGTGACCCAGATTCGGAAGCCGCGCTCACCACACCCCAGTTCGGAGCCGCACGAACCCCACTCGCTTCCCGGAACCGCTGGATCTCCGCCATTCCCTACCGCGGGCCCTCGCTCGCCACACCTCCGCCGGCAGCCCTGTCACCAACCCTGCCCCTCTTGCGAAACGGCTGGTATAGCCCCCTCCGGTCATCAAAGCGAGTATCGATGCCTCCGAGATGCCTGTTGCATCGGTGCAACGCAAACGCCTGCCGGACCATTAGAGCCACTACGTCCGCCATGAGACGGTTGCTCGCCAACCCGTCCCCGGCCAGGTCCTCGCACCGCCTGCCAACGACGGGGCCCGCACGGCCCAGCTCGTGGACATGCTCGACGACGTGAGCGACGTGGCCGAACGCGGCTCACCCGCGGCGTAGCCGAAGGTCTGCTCGCCAACGGCGACCGGCTGCGTTCGCTCGCCCCCAACCCCAGCCTCCCCGTCGACCTTCGCAGCAGGGCCGGCCGACCACGACGACCCTGCCCTGCGCCTCGCGTTCTCCGCCCGCCCCGTGCTGACGGAGGAGGAACGCGCCGTGGTCGACCGGAAGATGGACCCTGAGGAGCGGCAGGCACCCTGCACCGGATCTGGAACGCGCGAAACCATCCCGACGTCCTGCGCGCCTGCCGCTGCCGCTGCCGCTGCCGCTGCCGCTAGAGGAGATGCGGGAGCTGCTGGACCGGGCCGGGAACCCGGACTCACGGTAGCCGCGCCCGCCCCCGCTCAGCCGATGGTGACGACCCGCGCCCAGGACGGCGGAGCGTCCGGGACGTATCCGGGATTGCTCTCGTCCGCGGCCCGCATGGGTCGGGGGAAGAGCCCGACCACCGTGCGGCAGGACGGCTGTGCCGAGGGCCAGGGCGTCTGGCCGTCCGTCAGGGCGACGACCACGTCCGGGCGTGAGCGCAGCGCGCGCTCGAAGCCGGAGCGCAGGTCCGTGCCGCCGCCGCCGATCAGTTCGATCCGCTCGGCGCGGCAGAGGGGTACGGCGATCCTGGCCGCCGCGTCACACGAGATCACCGACACCAGGTCGCGACGCCCGCCCACCGCCCGCGAGATCGCCGCCACTTCCAGCAGCGCGCTGCCCAGTTCGGCGTCGCTCACCGACCCGGAGGTGTCGATCACCACGCACACCCGGGGTGGCTCCGGGCGCAGGCTCGGCAGCAGCACCCCGGGTAGGGAGGCGGAGCGCCGGGACGGGCGGCGGTAACTGTGGTTCCCGCCGGCTCCCTGCGCGCCCACTGCCGAGCGGACCGCCGCTCCCAGCAACTGCCGCCATGGCTGCGGCGGATGGAACGCCTCGTCCGCCCACCGGCGCCAGCCCTCCGGAGCGCTGCCCGGTTCGCCCCGGATCCCCTCCGAGACCCGGAAGCGGACCGCGTCCCGCTGTTGCCTGGACAGTCCGTGTGCCCCGTCAGGCCCCAGCTCCCAGGGCCGCGCCTGCCCGTCGGCACCGCCGCCGCAGTCCAGCCAGGCCAGCTCGGCGGCGGGCCCGGACAGTGAAGCCGTTTGCAGGTACTCCTCCATCAGCAGCCCGTTGTTCAGCCCCAGCAGCGACGGCAGCACCGCCCCGGTGGGCCTCGGCAGTCCCTCGCCGTAGATGTCGTCGTTGATCTCGAAGTCCGCGGCGATGTTCCGACGCAGCCTCTCACCAGGCCCGTATGCCTCGTGCTCCCGCGCATAGCGCTCACCACGCCCGTGGTGGTCCCGAAGCAGATGGGACACCTCGTGCACCCAGACACCCGCCAGCTCCTCCACCGGCATCAGGGCCACGAAGGCCGGCGAGACGTAGCAGCGCCAGTAGGCGTCCACCGCCATCGTCGGCACCGACCGGTCCTCCACCACATGCAACGCGAACAGTGCGGCGGCCAGGTAGGGACGCACCTTCACCGCGTGCAGCCGGGCGGCCAGCAGCTTCTCCATGTCCAGCTTGAGCACGGCCCTGCCGGTCGGCTCGCTCGGCGCGGCGGCCGGTGCCGGCGCCACCGCGGCCCGCACCTGGCGCGGCGGCGCCGGCCGCGCCATCGGACGCGGCACTGGGCGTTTCGTCATGGCCCCCGTCATCGGCGCGCCCCCGCCGCGAGCCCCGCCGGCGTCCGCGGCACGGTCTTCTCCACCGACCGGTCCGCTCGCGCGGCGAGACCGATCACCCCCGCCAGCCGCTCCACAGCCTGCGGCACCTCCCAGTCGTCGTGCCGCAGGGAGGCCAGCACCGTGGCCGGAGCAACCAGCAGATCCGGGGCGCCGGTCTCCAGCGCCCGGACAAGCACCGCCCAGCCCGCCTCCCAGCGTTGGCGTTCCGGGCGCGCCCCGACTGCTGCCACCACCGCCTCCAGCGCCGCCTGACGGAGATCGCCCCGTACCGGCAGGTCGGCGGCGGCCGGATCGGCCAGCAGCGACTCCGGGTCCGGGAGGTCCATCCGGTCCAGATGGGCGAGGAGCTCCAGCCCGGGCCCGTCTCCGACCGCGCCACGTACCAGCAGTGCCAGCACCTCCCGGGACACCGAGGCCGCAGTGCCGAAGGCAAGCAGTGTCAACGCCGCCTCCCAGCTTCGCGGTGACGGCCAGGCACCGCCGCGCCGTGTCTCGCTGTTCGGCAGCCGGTGGATCAACGTGGGCCGGGCCTCCAGGAATCCGCAGACCGCGCGCCGGGCCAGATCCACCGCCTCCGGCAGCAGCTCCGGTGCCAGCCGTGGCAGCTCCGCCCGGGGCCACACCCCGCCAAGCCCGCGCACCACCACGTCCCGGTCGTGTACCCAGTAGAGATGTACGAACCGGTTGGCCAGCGGCGGGCTCAGCTCCCATCCGTCCGCCGCCGAGGCACGCGGATTGGCCGCGGCCACGATCCGTACCCCGGGCGGAAGTTGCACCGCACCGACCCTCCGTTCAAGCACCACCCGCAACAGCGCGGCCTGAACCGCCGGGGTCGCGGTGGACAGCTCGTCCAGGAACAGCAGCCCCTGCCCGGCCCGAACCAGCTCAACGGCCCACTGCGGCGGCGCCATCGGCACCCCCCGCACCTCCGGCTCGTCGCCGATGATCGGCAGCCCGGAGAAGTCGGACGGCTCGTGGACGCTGGCGATCACGGTTGTCAGAGGCAGGCAGAGGGAGTCGGCGAGCTGGTTCAGCGCGGCGGTCTTGCCGATGCCGGGCTCGCCCCAGAGCAGTACGGGCAGGTCGGCGGACACGGCCAGGGTGAGCGCTTCGAGTTGCTCGTCGGGACGGGGTTCCGTGGTGGTCACGCGGAGGAGGGAGAGGAGATCGTCGGCGAGGGAGAGACGTGAGGTCATAAGCATCACCTGAGGTCGCGAATGGCGCAGGACGCGCGGCAAGGGACAAGGAGACAGCGCGACTTCGGCGAGGCGGCGAAGTCGGCGCGGAGAACGGGCTCGGCGAAGTCAGCCGAAGAGGGCGTTACGAGGCCGGGTCCGCGGGCCGCGCTTGAAACGAAGGGCGGACAACGCACGGAGGCCCGGGCGCAAGTGGTCCCCCTGCGGCGTCCTGGCCGCACCGGCGGCAGGGTGCGAGGTGTCCAGCCCCGAGCGGAACAGCCCGTGGTCGATACGCCGGGCCACGGCCGACTCCAGCGCCTCCCGGAGCGGCCCGTCGCGCAGCACGGCACCAGGCCCGAGCAACCCTTCGACCACGGCCAGCGCCCCGGCGACATCACCGTGGCCCAGCCGTTCCCGTACCGCGGGCAGCGCCTCGGGGCTGCGGTGCACGGCGTCCATCGCCCGCAGACAGGGCAGCGGCGGACCGCCGAGCGCCACCAGCAGTTCCTCGCGCCGCAGTAGAGCCGGGTCGTGATCGACGGCCGTCAGCACCCCGTCCCGCAGCGCGATCCGGTGCACCGCGCCCCGGCACTCCACCCGGTGCGGGTCACCGGTATCCGGCCCGGCCCCGGCCACCGGCGCCACCGATGCGTACGGCGCCAGCGCCGCGGCGACAAGCGGATGCAACCGTCCGGCCGGGACCACTCCGGCCCCCAACAGTTCCAGATCCGGCAGCACCCGCGCCGCCGCTTCCGGCAGCATCGGAAGCGCAGCGACGTCGTACCGCGGGGTCCGGACCTCCCGCAATACCGGCGCATGGCAGTCGTCGGGCGCGACGAGTTCGTACACGACACTGCTCCGCGCCCCGAGCCGCACGCAGAAGGCCCCACGTGGGTCCTTCCCGTCGGCGCGCAGCAGCAGCTCTGCCTCGGGGGCCCAACGCGGCACCGCCCAGGGGGAATCGCCACCACCGGTACTGCGCCCCGCCAGTTCCCCGCTCCGTGCGGCGTCCCAGAGATGCCGGTGCAGATCGAGCCGGAAGCGCCGGTCGGGATGAGGATGCGGATGCGGCCCGGGGCCGTCGGACCCGAAGCCGTGCCCGGCTGCGTCCCACAAAGCCAGCGACATCCGCTGCCCGGCTTCCGCCCGGGCCGGCGGCGTCCGCACCACCAACTGCAGCGGTGCGCCGTCGGAACATCCGTCGTCGGAACCGCAGCCCGGGTATCGGGCCAGACAGACGGTGAGGCCGGGACGGAGCAGCCCGTCGGGGGCGCTCCGAGGCATGTTCCAGCGCAGCAGATCGGGCGCGAGACGGCGCAGATCCGTACGGAGGCGGGTGACGAGTTCGGTGCCGTGGCGACGTCCCACGGCGCGCAGATCGAGATCGACGTCGATCCGGGCAGCGGCACAGGCCCCCGCCCAGTCGCCCACCGCACGCCGTGCGGTGGCGGTCTCGATCATGGACGGTGGCACGGCGTACTCACGGACGCGCTGCCACATCAGCAGTCGGGGCGGAATCCCGTTCGCGAAGTGATGTGCCATCAGCACTCACCCTGAGCGAACGATGCCCCCAATCCGAATGAGGAGGAGTTCTTCATCGCGAGCATCGTAGCCACACCGATCGCGTTCTGTCATTTTCCTTTGACACGTGATCGTCCACGTCCATGACGATCAGGGAAGCAGAGTCGCGTCGAGGTACTCCTGCACCGGCCCGAGAAGTCCGTACGGCACGTACTGCGGGATCGCCCCAGGGCGACCCGTACGAGCTCGGACAGCTCCTGCGTGTCCGGGTCATGAGCGTTACCGCCCACCACCTCGCACGCGTGCAGGACATGAGCCGTGCAGGACGTCACCCGACCGGGCCACCGATGCACCCGTTCACCCAACTGGGCCACGGCGACCACGACCAGACCCGTTTCCTCGCGCGTCTCCCCCACTGCTGCGACCGCGCGTGACTCACCGGGCTCCACCACTCCGGCGGAGAACTCCCATGAGAGCCGCCCCTCGCCGACCCGCCGGCGAACCAGCGGCACACACCTCGCACCGAATGGACGGTGCTGCGACCGCCGTACCTCACCAACAAGTCGAGCACGGGCTACCGGACGGCGATGGAGGCCAACATCAGCGGCTCCGGCCCGAGCCGGGTCCTCAGCGCTCCCGCACATACGTCACGATCCACGACACGGCGAGAGCAACCCCGAGAACCCCCACGCCGAAAATGCCAAGGGCCGTCCAGATCCCCTTTCCGTCCACCGCGGCGCGCACCCCGCCGGTGAGCCCGCCGACGGCCATGCAGATGCCGAGAACGAACGCCCTCGAAGTCCGGGGCCTCAGCCAGTGCCACACGCTTGGGCGGCGGCGACCGGGCGGCGGCGGGCCCGCGGAGTGCTTCATCGGTACCTCACCTTCCCAGGTGCCGCTTGGGCTTCCGCACAGGTGTCGCCCGCCTCCTTCTTCGACGGGGTGTAGTAGAAATCGACTCCCGTGGCCACCACGGCCACCGGCGCGCCGAATATCTTCCCCCCAAACCTGCCGACCGCGTTGATGAACGTGGGGCGGTGGTGTTTCCCGTTCACGTTGCTCAGCAGTGAACCCTTCTCGAGGTGTTTGCTGGCCTCGCCGGCGGCGAAGGAGGGCGTGCCGCCGATGAAGCCCTGCACCGCGCCATTGAGGTCTCCGCGCAGGAGTGCCTCGCCCCCACCCATCCAGGAGCGGTAACTGAGGAACTCGGCGACGGGCTTGATGGTGCCGCTGCCCCATTTCCTGGGAGGCTCGTACTCCGTCGTGTCCAGCTTTGTGCGGGCTTCTTGCTCCATACCCGTCTTGGCGTCCTTCAAGGAACCGTAGTTCATGGTGCTGAACTCGTTCTGGTCCTTGGTGAGGTCTGCCAGGCCCCACGAGCAGAGCGCATCTGCATCGGCAGCGCGCTGGAGTATGGCCTCCAGCCGTCTGACGAGTGCGTCTACATCTCCCTGGGCGGCATGGGACCGCTCAGGGTGCGTGATGACGCCGTCCGGGGCGATTCTCAAGCCGTGAGGCGGGCTCTCGTAGATCTTCTCAAGTTCGGACTTGGCCTTCGTCAGCTCGCTGTAGGCGTCCTTGAGCAGATTGGCGATGCTCTCGGCCTGGATCACCGCGTCCTGGAACTCGGCTGCCGTCCTCGTGACGAAGGGCTTGGTGACGCCGGGGTTCTCACCCTTCCAGGCCGTCCCCTTCGTATAGGTGCTCATGTCTCCGGCGTCCTTGGCGAGTTCCCTGAGCTTCTTGACCATGGCGACCCAGTCGTCGATCGCCGAACCGAGTGGCTTCGTCTTCAGATAGAGAAGCTGCTGGAACGCCAGCACCGAGCACCACGCCTAGGTAGGGGAAGGAGGAGGGAAGAAGAGGGTGGACGCGCAGAGAAAGCCCGTGACGGGGCCCCGGCTTGCGGCGGGGAGCACGACCGCCGTCTGGGCGGCTTGCTGAGCGGCCCCGGCCTGCCCTGACAGAGACGAAAGCATCGGGTCGCTCTCCTCGAAGCCGTGCCGCCTCCGTCGGAGCGACTTCCGGCATGACCGCCCGGGACCCGTCCGCGCAGCGGCTGCACAGTCACCGTCCTGCCTGTCCCGCCTTCGCCAAAGTCGGTTTCACCACTGGGCTGTTGAGGGGCCGGCAGGCGTCCGGCCACTCGTCCGCACGGGTCCGGCGGTGGCGCCGCTTCTCGACGATCTGCGCGCGCCTGGCAGACTCGCCGCCAGCACCGAGGCAACCCCAGCCCACACGCCGTTCGAGTGACGCGACGCAGCACCGCGGCAGCGAGTGGCCGTGAAGGAGGACCAGCAGGAATGAAGATCGCGATGGACGACCTCTCCGGACCGGAGATCGCCGATTTCCTCGACGAGCATGTCCGCCAGATGCGGGCCATCTCGCCTCCGGAGAGCAAGCACGCCCTCGACCTCGACGCCCTCCGGGGGCCTGAGGTCACGTTCTGGGCGGTGCGGGACGGCGACAGCCTGGTGGGTTGCGGAGCGCTCAAGCGGCTGGACGCGGACCACGCCGAACTGAAGTCGATGCGCACCACGGCGGCACGCAAGCGGAGCGGGGTCGCGACCTTGCTGCTGGAGCACATCATCGCCGAGGCCGAGCACATGGGGTTCACCCGGCTGAGCCTGGAGACCGGCACGGCCGAGTTCTTCCTGCCCGCCAGAAAGCTGTACGAGAAGTTCGGGTTCATCCACTGCGAGCCGTTCGCGAACTACCAGCCCGACCCCCACAGTACGTTCATGACAAAAAAGCTCTGAGGAACCTCGCTCCGTCCACAGACCCTGCCGATGGCCCCGGGCCGGGCAACGTCCCGATCGTCACGGTCGAGCCTGGTCAAAGGGGCAGGACCGTCACCCCTCTCCGGCAACAGCTCCCGGGAACCTCGTGGAGGAGCGGCTCGCTCCTCCACGTGTGGGAGCCGGGACCGTCAACGTGCCGGAGCAGCCGGAGGACTTGGGCTGGACGCCTTCCTCGTCCGAGGGCTGCTCGCGTGTGTGACGGTCATTGTTCTCGGCCCGTGGCGGGTCTGCGCGCAGGTCTGGCACTCGGACCATTTCTCGGTTCAGGCCAGACCGAACTTCTCGGCGTGCACCTGTCGCGCGGGGACCCGCAGGTCTCGCAGTCCGGCGAGAACGGCCTTGGTCATGGCGGGCGGACCGCAGACATACACATCACGTTCGGTGATGTCAGGAACCAGCCGATGCAGGCTGCCCGAACCGAGCAGCGAAACACCGTCCTCGCCGGTCCTGCCGGTGAGCAGGTGCAGCCGTCCGCCCCGGAGCTCTACCAGATGGCGCACCTCGTCCAGCAGCACGGCGTCGGCCTCGCTGCGCACCCGGTACAGCACGACGACGTCACCGGTCGTCTCCTCCAGCATGGCCCGCACGGGTGTGATCCCCACACCGCCGGCGATCAGCAGGGTGCCGGACCGGGTCCGGTGCAACGAGGTGAACGCCCCGTACGGTCCTTCGACGAAGGCAGGGCTACCGACGGGGACGTTCCGCAGGCCGGCGCTGGTGCTGCCCGCCGCCTTCGCCGTGAGGCGCAGCGTCTGTCCGTTGGGCGCCGCCGACAGGGAGAAGGGGTTGGCCAGCCACCAGTGGTTGTGCCCGGGGAACCGCCAGATGCAGAACTGACCTGCCCGTGCCGGGAGCTTGTCGAGGTGTCGTCCGGTGACGTACACGGACACCACGTTGTCCGACTCCGGTACCACGGCCTCGACACGGAACCGGTGGTGGACGTTGCGCCACAGCGGCACGGCGACACGCCCGGTCAGCAGAGCACCGAAGGCGAACAGCCACAGCACCCACCAGTAGGCCGTGGCGAACGCGGAGGACGTGAACGTCGTGGTCTCCTGCAACTGGTGGACGAACGACAGGCCCGCGGCCACGTAGAGCAGCAGGTGCAGACCGTGCCAGACCTCGTACCGCAGTCGCCGCCGCAGTGGCCGGGTGGAGATCACGGCTATCACGACGATGACGGCCGTGGCGAGCATGCCCAGCAGTGAGGCCGGCACCCCGCTCAGTGCGACGAACGTCTTCCCCGTGGACGCGCCGTCGAGTCTCGCATAGCCGAGCACCACCAGAGTGGCATGCGTCAGGACCGTCCACAGCAGCAAGAACCCGACCCAGCGGTGCCAGACAGTGAGCCGGTCCATCCCGATGCGGCGGTCCAGCCAGGGCAGCCGGGCCACCAGCAGCAGTTGGAACATCATCAGCAGTGCGGCGTGCAGTCCGAAGAACCTGGCGAGCGTGAGCACCTCGTTCTTGCCAGAACCGGCGCTGAGGAACAGCGCCTCCACGATCACCACATTGACGACAGCGAAGGTCCGCATCGTCCAGCGCGCCGCGTCCACCGGAAGCACGGTGCCCGCCCGCACTCTGTTGTTCACCACCGCCATGGTCGTCTCACATCCCCCCGTGGCCGCGCCACCCGCGACCCGTATGCGCAAACCCGATGAAGATCCAGCAATTCGCCCGGATATGTATCTCGCTCGGACAAGCATACGAACCGCGGGCCGGATCCGTTCACGCCAGAAGCGTCGAATCCGGCCGCGCTCGGTGCGTCCCCGCGGACCAGGGTTCCCGCGACGGGGCATGTCGCCGAGTCGTGCGGCGCCCGTTCCGTGGCGACGCAACGAGGACAACGCGACCGGCTCATCCGCCCGAGGTGGGAGCTCCGCCGGCAAGTGCAGTCCACTGGCGTCGCCGCGCTCCCCCTTTCGTGAGCTTGACCCGGCGGGTGATACTCGGCAGCGTGGCGGACTGGCTGATCCTCGCGGGCCTCCTGGTGATCACGCTGTCGGCCTGGCCATTGGACGGCAGGGCGGCCAACGATGCCATGGTGGCCCAGCTGGAGGCGTTCGAGGCCGACGATCGGCGCGAGGCCGTCGTCGAGCCGGATGCCGTGCGGCAACTCGACCCGGTGGCTCTGGGCCGACTCCAACACATGGCAAGCGACGACCCGAAACTCTGGGCGGGCGGCCGCGTTGGGAGCTGCGGCCGTACTGGCCCTGGACCATGCCTGGATCCGGGCGGGGTTGGCGTTGGTGATGGGCTTGGTGTCGCTGGCTGTGGCATCGGACTCGGGAGTCCGCAGCCCAACGCTCCCCGATGTGACCGCCAGGGGAGAACTCGCCCTTCAACTGGCGCGTAGGCACTACGCGGAGCTGAACCCGAGGAAGCGGCCGGCCTCGAAAACGTACGACCCGGCCACGGTGCGTATGGCGGTCGCTCTCTTCGGCTGGCCGGTGGTCAGACGTATCGACGAAAGGATCTGGGACGACTGGCACGAGCCGAATCGCGACACGGACGGCGCCGGAGAGGGTGCCTTCTGAAGTGCTGTCCGATCACCTGCAGCGGAAGCCGTTCGACAACGTCGTGGAACCAACCTCCTGAGACGCCACAGCAGACCGACCGGCCGGCAACGGCCGATGAGGGTCGCAACAAGCGTGCCACCAGCGGTAGTTGCGCTCTGTGCGGAGACCGATTCCAGCCCAGCTGGGGCGACATCGGTCTCGTCCAATCCGTTCGCCTGCCGCTGTCCATCTCCACCGTTGACCATGAGGCCTCTGTGAGCCGCGCCCACCGCAAGAAGATCCGCAATGCGGTCACAGCCGGTGAGCCTCAGTGAAGTGATCTGAGTCACAGTCTGTCACAGCGGCCGATGAGGCGGTGACGTATGGCCGAACACCTGGAACCGAGGAGGCACCATGACTGGGCAGACGAATGTGGTCGTGATCGGTGGCGGATACGCGGGCGTGATGGCCGCGAACCGGCTGATGCTACGGGACGACGTGACCGTGACGCTGATCAACCCGCGCCCGGATCTTGTCCACCGGGTCCGCCTGCACCAGCTGGTGGGCGGGTCCGACGACGCGGTCGTCGCCTACCGGAACGTCCTGGCCGAGCGCGTCCGGCTGGTGGTCGAGACCGTGACCCGTATCGACGCGGCCGAGCGCAGCGTGTCGCTGGCGGCCGGCGGCACGCTCGACTACGACTACCTGATCTACGCCGTGGGCAGCGGCAGCGCCGAACCGAGCGTGCCCGGGGCAGTCGAGTCCGTCCATCCGCTTGCCACTCTGGAGGAGGCGCGGCGGCTTCGTGCGGTCCTCGACGCCACGCCCGCGACGGCCCCGGTGACGGTGGTCGGCGCCGGCCCCACGGGCATCGAGACCGCCGCCGAACTGGCTGAGCAGGGCCGCCGGGTGACGCTGGTCTGCGGTGGCGTCCTCGGGCCGTACCTGCACATGCGGGGTCGGCGCTCGGTCGCGAAGCGGCTGGCCGCGCTTGGAGTGACGGTCGTCGACGGCTCCGGTGCGAAGGTGACGGGGGTGACCCGAGACGCCGTGCGGCTCGCCGATGGCCGTGAGCTGCGGAGCGAGGTCACCGTCTGGGCCGCCGGCTTCGGCGTGCCCGACCTGGCCGCGCGCAGCGGTCTGAGCACCGACGTTGTGGGCCGGCTGGTCACGGACGAGACGCTGACGAGCGTGGACGACGTGCGCATTGTCGCGGCCGGGGACTCGGCGGCACCGTCCGGCCTGCCGCTGCGGATGAGCTGCCTCAACGCGACGCCGCTGGGCGCGCGCGCCGCCGACACGGTGCTCAGCCGTCTCGCCGGTGAGCAGCCGGAAGACCTCCACCAGTCGATGTACGCCCAGTGCATCAGCCTGGGCCGGAGGGCGGGCATCTACCAGTTCGCCAACCGGTCCGACGTCGCGGTGTGGCTGCACATCGGTGATGGTCTGGGCGCCAGGATCAAGGAACTGGTCTGCACAAGGATCCCCGAGCACCTGGCCAAAGAGGCGAGCAAGCCCGGTTCGTTCGGCCTGCACCGCATGCGGGGCGGTGTCGCCAAGCGCCGGCAGGCGCTGCGTGACCACCGTGCCGAGGCACCGGCCGCCGACCGGGCGGCCTGACCGGTGTGTGCTGTGAGGATCCTGCCATGGACCCACTCGGAGGCGGTCCACCGCCGGGGCCGACCGCAAAGGACGGATGGAAGGGACCAGAGATGCGCGGCGACGCCACCGAACCGGAGACCGAGGCGTTCCTCGCTCACCGCAATCTGCTCTTCACCGTCGCCTACGAGATGCTCGGATCGGCCGCCGATGCCGAAGACGTCCTCCAGGAGACCTGGCTGCAATGGGTCAAGGCCGACCGGGGGCAGGTGCGCGACCAGCGCGCCTTCCTGGTCCGGATCACCACCCGCCAGGCGCTCAACCGGCTGCGCACCATCAAGCGAAACCGGGAGACCTACGTCGGCTCCTGGCTGCCCGAGCCGCTGCTCACCGTGCCGGACGTGGCCGAGGACGTCGAGCTCGCCGAGAGCGTGTCGATGGCGTTGATGCTCGTCCTGGAGACGTTGTCGCCGACCGAACGGGCCGTCTTCGTGCTGCGGGAGGTCTTCGACGTCGACTACGACGAGATCGCGGCCGCTGTCGGCAAGAGCTCCGCGGCCGTCCGCCAGATCGCCCACCGAGCCCGCCGGCACGTCGATGCCCGGCGTCCCCGCCAGACGGCTTCCTCGAACGAGGGACGGGCGGTCCTGGAGTCGTTCCAGCGTGCCGTCGAAACCGGGGACCCACAGGCCCTCCTGAAGGTGCTCGCCCCCCAGGTCGTCCTGATCAGCGACGGCGGCGGCATCAAGCATGCCGCGCTGCGGCCGGTCACCGGCGCCGAGCGGGTGGCCCGTATGTTCGCCGGCGGCATGGGCAAGCTCGACGGCACGATCACCACCGAACCGACCGTGGTCAACGGCAACCCGGCGCTCCTCGTCCGCCTGGACGGCAAGATCGACGGCGTCATGGCGATCGGTGTCGAGGACGGCCGCATCACCGGCCTCTACTACGTCCGCAACCCCGAGAAACTGTCCCACGTCACATCAGCAACCCCGCTCACCCTTCACTGACCCCTTCGTCCTCCACTCGTGCGCGTAACAGCTCGACGACCGGCACCTGTCCGCCTGCGGCTTGGAGGCGCGCGGAGCGCCGGTCACGCCGACCTCCCCGCGAGCACGCCCGGACGCCCCACTCGGGGAGTCCGGGCGAACCACCGGAGCGGGCGCCGACGACAGCGGTGCCGGGCTCGCTGTGGTCGGCGACCCGCGTCCCGGAGCCCTGTCGCGTGTGAAGGCCGCCGAGGCCGTACTGAGCACGATGCGGGACGGAAGCCGGGACACCGGCGGCAGACCGGCATGCCGCGTCCCGCCTATCCGGTCGGCGGTGGTGCAGGTGCCAGGAGGCCGTACTTGATCCCGAGCAGCAGCAGCCGGCGGGCCTCGAATCTCCGCATGCCTCCTCTCACCATCGCGTCGAGCAGGCTGTCCACGCGATGAACGGCGCCGGGCGCCGGTCCCGTGCCGGCGAGCACCTCCGGGACGATCCGCCGCGCGGCGTCGAGCAGGACCGGGTCGTCCGTGCAGCGCAGGTCGCCCGAGAGCTCCGAGGAGGACGTTGCGTAGTGTCCGAACACCTCGTTCGCCCTGGGTGGCCAGCAGCGTGCCGTACCGGTCCGATGGGCCGAGCCCGGACGGGCCAGACGGCCGAGCAGTCCGTCGATCCGGGCCACGACCGTGGGCCAGGCGTGGTTCTCACTCGCGCGCCGGCTTCCCCGTGCTCCCATGGCCTTGCGTTTCGACGGGTCGTCCGCCATCTCGCGGAACGCCGCGACCAGGAGTCCGAAGTCGACCGAAACCTCACCCGCCAACGCCGAGCCGAGGTCCCACTCCGGAAGGAAACCCGCCGTGTCACCGAGGTACCCGTCGGATCTCCACGTCGTGGGGAGGAGCCGGCCCGTCACACCGTCCACGACGGTGTCCTGGTAGCCGCTCCAGTCCGACGCGATCACAGGCAGGCCGTGGGCCATCGCCTCCACGACTCCGAGCCCGAAGGTCTCCTGCGTGTTGTCCCCGAGTTGGACGAAGACGTCCGCTGCCGCATGCAGAAGCCCCTTCACCTGCCTCGACGGATTCTCGACGAGTCGGACACGGCCATCGAGGCCGAGCGCGCGGATCCGGGCTGTCAACCGGCCGGTGTCCTCGCCCGTCGCATCGCCCGCGATGACCAACGTCGTCGAGGGGTCACGGCCGAAGGCCGCGAGAAAGCCGAGCAGGAGGACGGTCGGATCCATCTTCGACCGCGACGAGACGCGTCCGAAGCACAGGAAGACGGTGGCGGTGGCGGGAAGGCCGAGACTCTGCCGCGCCGCGGCACGATCGGTCGGTCTCGACCCCCTGGAGTCGACGCCGAGCGGAATCAGGTACGGCTCGATGCCGCGGTGTGCCTCGGGAGTCCGCGGCACCGATTCGGACACGCTCGCCTGGAGCCTGCGCCAGGAGACCACCGCACGCCTGCTGGTGCAGATCAGGGAGTCGGAATCACCGAAGAGGTCGGGTCTCAGCGCGGGCAGGATCGCCGAGTTGAACGCATCGGCGCCGTTGAGCGCGTGGGCGAGCCCGACCAGCGGCCACTCGGGCCTGCCCCACCGGCTTCGGAACACCGCGCCCTCGTCGAGTCGGGTGGTCGCCTGAAGGATCGCCATCGGGGCATCGCCGGGTACGCGCAGTTCCTCGGGGAAGGCCAGGTGGGCCCGTGCGTGCCCGTCGTACGCGGACAGCAGGGAACGCGCCTCACGCCGGGTCAGAGTCGGGTTGGGCACGACGACGAGCGGCTCGGCGATCGAGTACCGCAGGAGGTTCTGCAGCACCGCGTGCTCTGCCACCTGCGCGCCGCCCATGGGCAGACCCGGGTTCGCGTCCTTGAGTCGCTCGTGGTCCGGTGGCAGGCCGAGGAAGACCACACCGTACGGCATCGGTCACGGTCCGTCCGTGCCGTAGCCCAGCCTTCGCATCAGCCCGTCGTCCACGTGCCCCAGGGCACGCTCGATCGCCTGCTTGTGCTCTCTTCCCATGGGCGGCTGATCCCGGGGTGACGGACTCGCGGTCTCGAGGGCCGGGCAGCGGTGGTCCCACGGGCACGGCCGGACGGGAAGGCGCGGCAGAACGGCCGGCCGGACGTCCGCGGCGAGCCCCAGCTCCGTCCGCAGCCGCTGCATCGTCCGCCCGCATCCCTCGACCAGGTCCTCGCACCTGACGACGAGGACGCGCAGACCCGCCTTCCGGAGTGCGAGCCAGCTCCGGTAGTTCCGCGTGTACCGGGCGATCGCGTCGGCCGGCGTGGTGGGAGGCCGTCGCAGCGCCCGGACCTCGAACCGCCACAGGCTTGCCAGCCACGAGCGGGGAGCCCTGACCGAGACGACCGCATGCAACGTGCCGGACCGGTAGGCCTCCGCGACCGGCGATGCCCACTGCCTGAGGAACCGGGCCTGCTCCGGGTCGTGTGGGTCGGTGGTGTCGGCCGGACGCGCCATGGTCGTACGGTGCAGGAATTCGAATGCGGCGTCAGGGTGGCCGCGGACCTGCGACCAGACGTGTGCGAAAGGGGCCGGCGGGCTGTGCTTGTCGCCGAGAGCGTGCATCAGCACGAGAGGGCCGGAGCGCTCGTCCGAGAGCAGCTTCCGGAGCACGTTGGTGCCCGTCCTCGGTTCTCCGTACTGCTTGACGACGATCAACGGGGAAGTCCCTTCGTCAGGCGCCGCAGTGCTCCGACGCTCGCCAATGAGAACAACAGCCGACTGCGCAGTTCGGGACCGCTCGACTCGATGGCACTCCAGTCGACCAGATCGTCCAACCGTCCCGCCTCGGCCCGCATGTAGGCCACGAGACGGGCGTCCTGGTACTCCAGTTGATCGAAGAAGTGCCGACGAGGGGGTTCCACCTGGTGGATGGCGCTGGCCCACGGCCTCCGGCGGCGTCCCCGACCCTCCGTCGGGAACCGCAGCAGGGCGGGTTCGAGTCGGCGTATCAGCCGGCGATGAATCGATCCCCTCCCTCTGCGATACCACGGCACCGCCCGTGCGAGGGTGGACCATGCGTCAGTGCAGAACGGGACGGCCCACTCGGTGAAGCCGGAGACGGCTGCCAGGTCGGCGCCGGTCTTGTTCGGCGTCCGCTCGGTGGCGAAGGCGTGGTCCAGCGCCGCTCCGAGCCCCCCGCCGACGCGCAGGAGGCGTTCCAGCCGGTCGCCGCAGGCCGCTTCGGCCAGGCCCTCCCGGAGCTCGGGGTGGAACGCTTCGGACTCCCGCTCCGTCAAGGCGAGATCGTGGCGGAGCCGCCACTTCCGCCGCGCGAATCGGCCGTCGGGTGGCATCAGACGACGGATCAGCCGGTGTCGGGCGATCTCGTCGTAGGTGGTTCTGGCCGCCTCACCGTTGAAGCCGAGGAACAGCCGCGCCCCCTCGGCGTACCGAGCGAACAGCACCCCGGGCCAGTGGCTGACCGGCAGGACGCCGTTCGTCCGTTGTGCGATCCGATCGGCTTCGAGGAGGAAGTCCGTTGCGGTGACCTGGCACTCCACGAGATCCAGCGCGAACCGGGCCGCGATCTCCCGAGCGATCAGAACGTCGTCGGAACGCGGCTGACCGCACACGAGGACGCGAGGCCGCACCCCGTTCCGCAGCAGGACCGACAGCAGCAGTCGGGAGTCCAGGCCGCCCGTGAGGCAGAGTACGTCGCCACCGCCCCGCCACGATCGCATCACCTCCGTCTCCAACGCATCCCGCAAGGCGGTGACCGAGAAGGCGTCGGCAATCCGTCGCCGACGGTCACGCACCAGCGTCACCTCGCCGGACTCGATGGTCGTCACGGACCCGGGTGGGGTTCGCCGGACACCCGCAACCACGGTGTCGTCACCGAGCACATGGCCCAGGGCGAGGTAGTCACCGAGTGCCCGATGGTTCCACCGCCAAGGCAGGCCGGAGCGGGCGTGGACCTCACCGACCGTCCCCCCGTGCACGACACCGCTCCTGGTTCGTGCGTAGAAGTGGAGCTGTACGCCTCCACGGGAGGTGACGATCGTCGTCCGGTCCGGTTCCTCCGACACGACGACGAACTGACCACGTGCGTCGAGGATCTCCTGAGGTGCGTTTGCGGCGATGGACCTCCGCAGTCGTTCGACCGTCCATTCGCAGTCGCCGCGAACCGTGATCCCGATCATTTCCCACCACGCCTCGAAGACGCTTCCATGTCGCTGACGACGACGTCGGTCACGTACTTCACGGTGCATCGGCACATGGCGGTCTCGGCCGAATCGAAGGTGCCGTTCTCGAAGAGTTTGTTCACCGGTGCTCCGCCACCGCACACCGAGAAGTAGTCGCACGTCCTTTCGCAGCGCTCGACACCGTTCCCCACCGCGGCGACTTGCGCGCGGAGGCTCGCACTCGCGAACAATTCCGGCCACGACGTCCACACGGTCCCGATCGAGAACGACCCGTATGCCGGATGGGTGAGTCCGGCCAGTTCGGGCGAGAAGGTGTAGAGATTGCCGTCGACGTCCACAGTGATGAACCCGAATGGCTGCGCCTGGTCGTTGACCGCACCGAACCCGTCACCGTGGATCGACCGGCGGACTCTGCTGAACTCCCGCACCGGGATTCCGGTCCTCTTCTCCCACCCCAGGAGCCGCTCGAAGAATCTCTGCAACGCCGGCTCGAACCCACCGGTGGCGAGGGACGCGGATCGGTGACTCCCCTCGGTTTCCTCGACATTGATGCCCACCGAACGCGGCGCCGTCGCTTCAAGGAAATCCAGGAAGTGATCCTGCTGCTCGAGCGTTGCGGGAGTCACCACGGATATGGTGTCGAACGGGACGTCCTCCTCGCGCAGACAGGTGATTCCTCGCATCGCACCGCGAAAGCTCCCTTTCTGACCTCGCGTCACCCGGTGGCGGTCGTGGATCTCCTCGGGGCCGTCGATGCTCACGCCGACACGAAAGGAGTGCTCCTTGAACAGACGGCACCATGCACTACTGATCAGGGTGCCGTTGGTCTGCACGCTGTGCCGGATCCGGTAGCGCCCGGACAGGCGCGCCGTGATGATCGAGACGGCGTCCTCGTAGAAGGCGATGCCCGCGGTGAGTGGTTCACCTGCGTGCCATCTGAGTTCGAGCACCTCGGCATCGGAGCAACCCGACAGCAGTAGATCGGCCAGCGCGTCGACCACCTCCGTACCCATCACCTTGTAGCGGTTACGATCGGGTAGATAGCAGTAGGTGCATTCAATGTTGCAGAAAGGTGTCGCTTGCAGGACCACCTGCTGCACTCCGCGATCGGTATTCACCGGGGCACCCTCCATCGGTAGTCACCCGACATGAGCACAGCGACGTCCGCCGATCCGGACTCGTTCGTCGCCCCGTCATGGATCAGGTTCTGAGGGCTGCACAGGTATGCGTCGCCCGGCTCGAGTCTGATCCTGAGGACCGGTTCGTCGGCATACGTCACGAGAAACTCTTCCTTCAATGCCACCGAGTCGGTCTCATCGAGACCGGACTTGGTCAGCTTCCCGAGGCGTCCCAGCAGTCCCTTCACGGTCTGCGGCACGAAGACGACGTAGCGGTGACTGAGACCGACGTTGACGGCGAAAAGGACGTGGGATCGATCCCGGTGCCCGAGGGGAAGTCGCTGGTGATTGTCGATGTGCAGGCCGACGAAATGCCCGCTGTCGAAGTCGAATGCCGTGGAGACGAGTCCGGGCCGGTGGACGACGCAGTCCGCCGGGCCGCGGTCGTGGCACCGTATGCCGTACTCCCGGCCCAGGTGGGCCTCCATGCCGGAACGAACCCGTCCGAGTGCCACCCGCCGGTGAGCAGGCCCGCCCCCGGCGACGGCCGGGAGAAGCTCGCGGCGCGCGAGGTGCAGGGCGTCGCCTCCCATGCGCACGACCGTCACGGCGCGACTGAGCGGAGGAGCGGGCCGGCGGTTCGTCGCCCCTCGCACGACGTCGGGCCGGACTGGGCGCCAATCCGGGCGGGCGAAGTAGGCCGGTGGACCGCCCGGAGGCCCGCTCGCATATGTGCCCGGCGAGAATTCCACCGTCACGTCGGTGAGGACGTTCAGAGCGATTTCCCCGTCCTTGCTGGGCGGAAGGCCGGTCGGTAGACTGCCGCCGTTCATTCGCACTCCGATCTGCAGGCGGACCATGTGAGAGTCGAATCCCCAGGCGATGTTTCACTGCTCAGCTGGTTACCCGGCGGCGTTGCCGCCCCGATAACTCTCGCCAGCCACGGGTCCTGTCCGGCCGGCGTCTCCCCCGACGGTCGACGCGTTTTCCATCCCCGGCTGCCATGGAGTCCCTCCGTGGGGAGCAGAACGCATTGGAGCAGGAAGCGACTCGACCCGGGCGACGATCTGTCCCGCATCGTGGGAGTCTTCGATCTCGGAAGGGAATTCGCCGGCCGGCATCGACAGGCTTTGGTCGACTCGGTGCGGTCGGTCGGGGGGAGGCACGGATCGGGTCGTGTTGCGAGAACCGCCGCCGAGGAGTGCACCGACCTCATCGAGAGTCAGGGCGTGTTGCGCTGCGTTCGGACGGAGCACGAGGCCATCCACATGGTGGAGGCGTCGAGTCGTGGCACTGCGTACGACTACGGATCGGGGGCGTACGTCGGGCTGCACATCGACAACGAGTGGTTGCAGGGCGCCTCGTTCCGCAACGAGAAGAACCGAGACTTCGGCGTGCTCGGAGTGAATCTCGGGACGGTGGAGCGCTACTTGCTCGTCGTTGATCGCACCGCCGGGCAGATCACCCGGGATCTCGGGCAACCCGGCACGGCACCTGCTTCGGCCGAACGAATCAAGGACGAATTCCTCGGCCGTTTTCCGTCCCATCCGGTGCTTCAGGTGAGGATCGAGCCCGGCCAGGGCTACTTCTGCAACCCGCAGAACCTCATTCACGACGGCGCGACCAACGATTCGGGACGCGTGGATCTCGCCCTCTTGGTCTTCGGGCGCTTCGCGCCGACCGCGGGCCGGAAGTGAATCACGGCGACCGCCTTCACTTCCGGCCCGCAGATGCCGCCCGCATGCCTTGTCAGTTTCCCCAACTGCTGTGGGAATAGCACGATCCCGGACTTGATCCGTCGCCGGTGTCTCGAGCGTCCTGAATGCGGCTCTTCATTGACCTCATATCACCCGTGGACGAGACGGAGATGGGCGAGTCCGCATGATCAAGCATTTCCAACAAGGCACGATCATCGTCGCCGGCTTGGTTGGCCATGTGTTCCACACTCCCTCGGAATCCGGTTGCTGGAACTCTGATTCGCGACTGTGCAGTTGCGCACGCAGCGTAGCATCGGGACTCCACGCGAACAAGATTCACAGACTCGTCCGGGGTCCTATGACTTGAATCCGCAGTCGATGGGCGCTGGGCTCGTGGCTGATGTTGCGGGTGCGACTGGACTGCCGTCGGGTATTCAGGGGGATTTGATTTCCGGTCCATTGCTTCCGCGCGCAGTATTTCCCGAGGAGAGGCACGCCGGGCGGATAAACACAGCGGCCGAACGCCGGACTTCCGGCGTCCGTCCGCCCCGGACGAGGCCGTGCCCCCGTCACCCGTACCGGGCGGCCGGCGCAGCTTCCCGGGACGCGGACGTGGCGTCAGCCGGTGCGCAGCGCCGCGAGGAGGAAGGTCAGCAGCGCCGGGGACAGGGGGCGGCAGGGAGAGGTTCGGCCCGCTCGAACGTGGCACGGGCAGCGCGCAATCTCGCCACCGTAGCCGGGTCGGCCGGCACGGCTGGGCGGACTGTGCCGCCCAGCCGTGTGGTGTCCGTCAGCACGCGCAGGTGGCGGAGCCGATCGGAGCGGTCAACGGGTCCGCCTCGCGCTGTTCGGTACCGGTCGGAGATGCAACCGGGAAGCCCTCCCGGATCCAGTACTCGATGCCACCGATCATCTCCTTGACCCGGTAGCCGAGCCGGCTGAGGGCGAGCGCCGCGCGGGTGGCGCCGTCGCAGCCAGGCCCCCAGCAGTAGGTGATGACCGGGACCTTCGGGTCGAGAAGGCCTGCGGCTCGGGTCGGAATGTCGGCGGTGGGCAGGTGGACCGCGCCCGGCACATGACCTTGCTGCCAGCCGGCACTCCCGCGCGAATCGACCAGGACGAAGCCCGGATCGCCCGAGTCGAGTGAGGCGCGGACGTCGGAGACGTCCGCCTGGAAGGTGAGGCGTGCGGTGAAGAAGGCGGCGGCGTCGACGGGAGGCGCGGGCGGCACGTGCAGTGCGGGGCTTGCGGCAGGGTTGTTCATGGGCGAAACACTACGAAGTACGGCCACGTGCAGGAACGGGCAATCCCCGGCCGTTCCGGACCGCGACCGGGGATGTCGTGGTATTTGTTCTCCATGGCCGCCGATTTCATCGACCAGATCGACATGCGCATCCTGGAAGCCCTGCAACAGGATGGGCGGGCCAGTTACGCCGAGCTGGCACGGACCGTGTCCATGTCGGCCAGTGCTGTCACCGAGCGTGTGCGCCGGCTGGAAGAGAGCGGTGTGATCCGCGGTTACTCGGCAGTGGTGGACCCGCAAAGGCTTGGTCTCGGCATCCTGGCCTTCGTCCGCCTCCGCTACCCCACGGGCAACTACAAACCGTTCCATGATCTGGTTGCGACCACACCCGAGATCATGGAAGCCCACCACGTCACCGGCGAAGACTGCTTCGTGCTCAAGGTCCTCGCCGGTTCCATGAGCCACCTCGAAGCAACGACGGGCCGAATCGCCGGACTCGGCTCCGTCACGACCAGCGTCGTCTACTCCAGCCCGCTTTCGGACCGCGCGATCACGACGATGGCCGCATCGCCGGAGCGGCAGGACCGGGCGCATCGACGTGCATGACGGTCTTGTGGCTCCTCGAGGCCGATGAGCTCACCCATGCCTGTGCTAGTCCGCGAACCGCACCACCACGGGGGGCACCACCGCCAGGTCCCCCGCCGCGGACGCCGCCCGGAGCCTGATCGACGCGGGACGGTGGCCCACTCCGGGTGGTCGACGCCGGGCCGGGACGCCGTCGGGGTGGTCACGCCGCCGCACGCGGCGTCCCGGTTCACCGGGAAGCACTGACCGTGCCGCGGCTCAGACCAGGGCTGCGGCCTCCTCAAGACCCAGACCGCCGCCCTCGGCGCGCGCCGCCTCGAACCCCGTGTCCCCGAGCACGGCGCGTGCGGACTCCTCCGCCAGCCGGCGGTTCTCCCGCTCGAAGGAACTGAGGAAGTGGCCGGGCGGCAGCAGTCCCTCGTGGGCGCCGACGAGCCGGGCCGCGCGCAGCGCCCGTTCCTCGCCGCCGAGCCCGATCAGCGCCCGCGCCGCGGTGAGCAGTTGGGAGGCCGAGAGCTGCGGGCTGACCATCATGGACAGTGGGGTGCAGCCGAGCTGCAGCGCGCGACGGCAGCGGACCAGAGCGTCCTCGAACTCGCCGTCGAGCACGTCAACACAGGCCAGGACACCGTGGGCCAGCCCCTCGAACACGGCGAGCGTCTCGGTGCGGAAGTCGTCCAGCAGCGCCGTGAGATGGCTGCGCGCCTCGGCGGTGCGACCGGTCCTGGCCAGCCGGAGCGCCAGGATCAGCCGGGCGGCGATCACACCCTCGTAACCGCTCTCGGGACCCGCGGCGAGCAGCTCGCGCAGGATCGTCTCGGCTTCGGCCCCGCGGCCCGTCTCGTCGAGCACGGCAGCGAGCCGCGCCCGCAGCAGCGAGACCTGGCTCTGCGCACCGAGGACGGCCGCGCGGTCGATCGCCCGGCGGAAGTCCTCGGCGGCCGCCTCGTAGGCACCGCTGCGTTCATGGGCCTCGCCGCGGGCGGACAGCGCCTCGGCCGCACCCCAGGCATCGCCGAGCCGTTCGAAGATCTTGAGACTGCGGTCCGCGTCACGGCGTGCGTCGCCCGCCCACAGGGTGCGGTTGGCCAAGGCGTTGGCCCGCACTTGCAGCGCCGCCGCCAACTCCCACTCGCAACCCGCCTCCTCCGCGGTGCGGACGGTCGTGTCGAGGACCTCCAGCACGCGTTCGCCGTCACCGGCGATGAGGACGGCGAAGAACCACAGCGAGGCGGGGAAGCGGCACGCCTGCGGCAGACCGGGGTGGTAGGCCTCGGTCACGCGATCCAGCCAGCGGCGGCGCTCCGGGGTCATCCACTCCTCGATCGCATGGTCCATGTTGACCATCCGCACCAGCCGGACCTGTCGGCGCGCCTCCGTCAGCAGCTCCGGCCGCAGCGGCGGAGGGGTGTCCGTGCAGCGCTCCGTCAGCGGCGGGGCGGGTACGACGGGATGCGCGAACGGGTCGGGCCCCAGGGCGGCGACGGCGTCCGTCCAGTGGCGGGCTTCGCCGCGCAGATCCCTCAGCTGCCAGTACCAGGCGAGCGAGAGCACCAGACTGAGCCCCTCGTGCTCGTCGCGCGCGGCGACCGCGTGCCGCAGCGCGGTTCGCATGTTGTCGTGTTCCAGCTGCAGCCGGGCGAGCGCGGCACGCTGACCAGCCCCGCGCAGCCGGGGCTCGAGGTTCCGCGCCAGCTCCCGGTAGTGCACCAGGTGCCGGCGCTCGGCGGCTTCCCGCTCGGCGGCCTCGTCGAGCCGCTCCCCCGCGTACTCGGCCACGGTCTCCAGAAGCCGGTACCGCATTCCGCCGTCCGGGCCCGGCACGGCGACGACCAACGACTTGTCCACGAGGGCCCCCAGAAGCGCGGCGACGTCCGGTGCCGGGTGGCGCTCGCGGGTACGGTCGGCCGGGTCGGCGCAGACCGATTCCGCCGCAGTGAGGTCGCACTCACCGGCGAAGACCGAGAGGCGGCGCAGCACGGCGCGTTCGGGGAGGTCGAGAAGGTCCCAGGACCAGTCGACGACCGCACGAAGGGTCTGCTGCCGCGGCAGTACGGTCCGCGCGCCCGTGCTGAGCAGCCGGAACCGGTCGTCGAGGCGGTCGGCGATCTGGGGGGCCGTGAGCATCCGCAGTCGCGCGGCTGCGAGTTCGACGGCGAGCGGGAGCCCGTCGAGACGGCGGCAGATCTCGGCGCATGCCGACGCGGTCACCTCGTCCGCGTCGATGCGGAAGCCGGGGCGCGCGGCCGCGCCGCGGTCGGCGAGCAGGCGCAGCGCCACCGGGATGGGCAGCGGTCCCACGGGCCGCACCAACTCCCCCGGCACACCGAGTGGTTCCCGGCTGGTCGCCAGAACCGTGAGCCCGGGGCAGCGTTCCAGCAACCGCTGGGCGAGTGCGGCCGCCGTCTCCACGACGTGCTCGCAGTTGTCCAGGAGCAGCAGCATGCGCCGCCGCGAGCAGTACTCGACGAGCCGCACGAAGGCGTCGCCGCTCTGTCGCTCGCCGCCTGCCCGGAGTTCCTCCGCGCCTGCTCCCCGCAGCACGGTTTCGCGTCCTCCGAGCGCGCTGAGCACCGCCTCCGGGACGGACTCCGGGTCCTCCAGGGGCGCGAGTTCGGCGAGCCAGACGCCGTCAGGCCAAGGCCGGTCGGGGCCCGCCGCGGCCCGCTCGGCCGCCTCCTGCGACAGCCGCGTCTTGCCCGAGCCGCCCGCTCCCACGAGCGTGACGAGGCGGAACCGGGCCAGATCCGCCCGGATGGCCCGCAGATCGGGCTCGCGCCCCACGAAGCTGTTGAGCCTGGCGCGCAGGTTCCCGGGCGGCGGAGTGCCCGGCGAGGCGTCGGCCGCCGGCGGGGCCGCCGGGGAAGTGCCGCCCGCCTTGTGAGGGTAGGGGCGCAGCAGTTCCTCGTGCAGCGCGCGCAGACCGGGCCCCGGGTCCGTGCCCAGGCGGTCGGCGAGAACACGGCGGACGTCCTCGTACGCGGCGAGCGCCTGTGCGGTGCGGCCGGCATCCCGCAGCGCCGTGATCCGCAGCTCCTGGAGCCGTTCGTCGAGCGGATGCGCGGCGCACGCTTCCGCCAGCTCCGCGAGGGCCTCCTCCGCCCTGCCGCCGATCGCGAGCACCGCGGTCAGCCGGGTGCGCTGGGCATCGAGCCGTCGGGTCTCCCAGCGGGCGGCCTCCGCGAGCCGCCCCGGCAGGTCCGCCAGTACCGGGCCGCGCCACAGCGCGAGCGCCTCGTCGAGGAGCGCCGCCGCCCCGCGGGCGTCGCCGTCGGCCATGGCGCGCGTCCCCTCGCCCGCGAGCCGGTCGAACCTGTGCAGATCCACCTCGTCGCGCTGCGCGCGCAGTTGGTACCCGCGGCCGTCCCCGGCGGCCACGGCGGCCGGTCCCAGGGCCCTGCGGAGCCGTCCGACCAGCGCCTGCACGGCACCGACCGCGTCCGAGGGCGGGTCACCGTCCCAGATGTCGCCGACCAGGACGCCCACCGGGACCGTGCGTCCGGTCCGCAGCGCCAGCGCCGTCAGCAGCGCCCGCAGCCGGGCGCCGCCGAGCGCGACGGGCGTACCGTCGTCGTGGAATGCCTGAGTCGGGCCGAGTACGCGGTATTGCACCCGGCCATTGTGTCCGCCGACCGGCCGTGGGCGCGCGCGGGTGTCCGATGCGCCGGGTGCGCGGCGGCGACGGGCAGGCCGACGGCGCACTGCGCGTGATCGCTCCGGTCCGGATGCGCCACGGGCTGCGGGCAGAGGGACACTGGCCCCCCGCACGGCCGAAGGCATGCCGAGAGGGACGTCCTGCGCTGCCTCGAACGCTTCATCGCCCTCGACGTCCACGCGTACCCCCGTCCGGTCCGGGGGCGGCCCGAGGAGACGGACAGCCGATCGGGGCCGCCCCTCGGCAACCGGTCACCTTCGCCAGAACAGGTGGTGCGTCACACCGCTCGGGCTGGGCACGACCTCCAGCTGGAACCGGTCGAGCAACTCATCAGGTGACTCCCACAGTCGTAGTCCGGACCCGAGCTTCACCGGCGAGACCGCCACATGCATCGTGTCGACGAGGTCGGCGTCGAGGAACTGCCGGACGGTGGTGACCCCGCCGCCGAGCCGGACGTCCTTGCCCTGCGCCGCCTCCCGCGCCTGTTCGAGGACCGTGGCCGGGTCGCCTTCGACGAAGTGGAACGTGGTGTCGGAGAGCGTGAACGAGGGACGCCTGTGGTGGGTCATGACGAACACCGGGGTGCGAAACGGCGGCTCGTCGCCCCACCAGCCGCGCCACTCGTGGTCCTTCCAGGGCCCGCGCTGGGGCCCGAACTTGTTGCGGCCCATGATCTCGGCACCGATGTTGCGGGCGTAGTCGCGGGTGAAGTAGTCGTCGAGGCCCCTGCTCCCGCCGGGATCCGTGCGCATGGGCCAGCTCGCGGTGGCACCGGCCCACGCGAACAGCCTCGCGGGATCGACGCCGTGACCGAACGGCTTCTCGAAGGTCTGGTCCTCACCGGCACCGATGCCGTCGGTTGAGACGTTGAAGTTCTGGACTCGCAAGAGCTGATCCATGGGTTCCTCCAGTGCTGCCGGACAACGAGGGTCGGACCGTCCGGGCCGGGAGAACTCATCGCCGCGTCGCTGACCGGTCGGAGAATCGGGCCGACCGATGTCCCCACCCATGATGCTCGCGGGGTTCGGAAGTCCGCTCGCCGGCGAACCGGCAGGGCGCCGACGGGGACCGCACACGGGCGCGGAGGAGCGGGACTCCCACCGGTCCGGGTGGGCCGCGGACGCACTGCCCGGCGCCGCGGCGCCCAAGACGGCAGGGCGGGAGGACGACGGCGGGCGCACGGCCCTGTACATCACACCCCGGAAGTGCTGTCATGCACGCGACACACCAGTGCACGGCCGAGTGCTCCGCTCGACGTGCACCCGGACCCCGAGGAGGACGGTCATGATCCGGAGATCAGCACACTTACGCCTGCCGATGGCAGGGGCTGCGGCTCTGGCGCTCACATGCCTGGCGATGAGCCCCGCATCGGCCGCCGGCACCACTCTCGACATGGCCTGCCAGGCCAGCCCGCCGATCGGCTCCGCGCAGACCTTCGACCTCTCCGCCGGTGTCGACGCCGACGCGCCGGACACCGTCTCGCCCGGCGGTTCCCTCTCCGTCACGCTGGCCCCCGAATCGATGACCGTCCCCGGCTCGGTGAGCGGCTACACGGTCAAGTCGATCAAGAACATCACTCTCAAGGCCCCGATCCCGACCAACGCGACACTGACGGGCACCCGCCTCACCGGCGGTTCCGGAATCGGCTCGGGAACCCCCACCGTCAGCGTGAGCGGCGGGGAGATCGTCATGTCGGTGCCCGGACCCATCGGTGGCGGGCGGTCCTTCACCCTGCCGGCGCTGACCATGGACCTGACGGCCGGAACGTCCGGCGGCACCATCGAGACACGGCTCGCCGGCTCCAGCTACAGCAGTCCCGGCCTCACGTTCACCGCAAGCGTCCCGATCCTCTTCGTCACCGTCAGCGTGCCGACGTCCTGCTACCCCTCCCCCAACCCGGTGCTCACCTCCACGACCATCGGCTGACCCGGCAGTTCGGCGGCGGCCCGGGAGGTGCCACGGCTCGGCGGGCCTTCCGCGGCCCCTGACTCCCGGTTTCTGGCTCCCGGTTCTGACTTCTGGCTTCTGGCTTCTGGCTTCTGGCAGATCAAGCGGCGAGGGGGCCGTTCAGGAGCACACGACCAGGGCGGGGCCCGGGGGTGCCGAAGCCCGGTGGTCCTCGACTGGCGGACTCGGTCAAGTGACGACGCACACCTGACAGGCGCGAGGATCGGCGGTCAGTCCGCGGTGGGGGCGGCCCCCGGCATCGGCGGGTGGGCGGCGACGACGCGGCGGAAGAGGCCCTGCACGGCGGTGGTGACGTCGGTGCCGGTCCGGGTGTGGTGACAGGGTCCGGTGTAGGCGTGGGTGAGGAAGTCGGCGGTGAGTTCGGGGTCGGAGACGTCGAACTCACCTGCCGCATGGCCTTCCGCAAGGAGGGTGACGAGCAGGTCGCGGGCGGCGGTCATGGGCTCCTCGGTGCTGCCGCCGGGCTCGTGGAAGAGCCGGTGGTAGAGCTCGTGGTGGTCCTTTTCCGCGGCGACCCAGGCGGCGACGAGGCCGTCGAGCCGTTCGGTCCAGGTCAGCCCTGGCTCCTTCAGGAGGGCCGTGGGCCCCTGGAGCATGCGGTCCCACATCTCGGCCTGGAGAGCGGCGAGGAGCTCCTGTTTGGAGTCGAAGTAGAGGTAGACCGTGCCCTTGGCGACCCCGGCGCGGGCGGCGACCTTGCTGACGGTCAGCGCCTCGTGGCCGTCGTCCAGGAGCAGGGCGGCCGTGGCGTCGAGGATCTGGCGGCGGCGGACGTCCGGGGGCTGGAAGCGGCCGGTGGGCTGGGCGGGGGCGGACTTGTCCGCGGGCACGGTCCCTCCTTCGTCGTGAGGTGGTTGACCGACCGGTGGTCGGTCAGCCGGTGGCCTCCAGGGTGTCATGCGGCTTGCGGGCGACGACGACGACCGCATGGTCCTCGCCGGGGTGCTGGATCCGCGGGACGACCTGCCGTTCAGCGCGCACGACGTCCAGGCCGAGGCCGATGAAGGCCTCGGTCAGTTCGGCGAGGTTGGCCAGGTCACCGGACTTTCCCCAGTCGCAGGCCTCCTCGTCCCACTCGCCGAGGGCCAGGATCCCGCCCGGGGCCAGGGCGGTGGCCAGGGTGGCCAGGGTCGCTGTACGGGCGGGGCCGCGGGGCGGCAGCGCGTAGGAACTGAGGGCGAAGCCGTAGACGGTCTCGGGCTGCCAGACGGCGCTGTCGGCGACGGCGAGATCCACCCGGTCGTCCAGGCCGCGGGCGCAGGCACTCGCACGAGTGGAGGCGATCGCACGGGGGGCGAGGTCCACTCCGGTGACACGCCAGCCGCGTTCGGCGAGCGCGAGGGCGTTGCCCCCGGCGCCGCAGCCCAGGTCCAGGGCCCTGCCCGGCGGGAGGCCGTCGGCGGGGGCCAGGAGCGCCAGGTCGGGGGCGGCGGTGTCGCTGCCGTCGCCGGCGTAGAGGTCGTCCCACGCGAAGTCCGGGTACGAGGCGGCCCCGGGTCCGTGGTTGTCGTTGCCGTCCTGCGTGTCGCAGGCGTGTCCGGTGGTGTGGGTCACATTTCCTCCGGTGGGAATGGGATCGAACGAATGACCGTTGGTCAGTAGTATGACCACTGGTCATTCGTTCTCGTCAAGTCCTATCGGAGGCACCCCATGGAGCGCACCGCCCAGTACGACACCGTGATCGTCGGCGGAGGGCCCGCCGGCCTGACCGCCGCGCTGGCCCTCACCCGCTATCGGCAGCGCACCCTGGTCATCGAGTCCCCCGCCCCGCCCCGCAACGCCGCCTCCCGTGGCGTGCACGGCCTGATCGGACTGGAGGGCGCCACCCCAGACGAGCTGCGCTCCCGCGCCTGGGAGGAGCTGCGCCGCTACGGACTGGCCCAGCGGCTCGACGCCACGGTCGACGAGATCACCCCGCTGAACGGCGACGGATTCCGGGTACGCGCGGATGACGGCGCGATGGTGTGGGGCCGGAACGTCATCCTGGCCACCGGTGTCATCGACCAGCACCCGGACGGGGTGGAGGGCTTCGCCGCATGCTGGGGCCGCACGGTGATCCACTGCCCGTTCTGCATCGGCGAGGAGAACGCCGACCGCACCTGGGCCCTGGTCTCCGACGAACCCCTCTACCTCGGCATGGCCGCCACCGCCTTCCGCGCCTGGACCGGCGATGCCATAGCCGTCGCCCCGTCCTCACTGCCCGGCGCCGACGAACTGCGCCGAAGCCTGCGCGAGCAGGGAAGCGACCTCGTCCAGGGCGAGATCACCCGCCTGCACCACACCGACGGCGACCTGCACGCCGTGGAGCTGGCCGACGGCACGCTCCTGGAGCGCCAGACCCTGCTCTGGCCGCAGCGGCAGCGGCAGGTCCCGCTGGTGGAACGCCTCGCCGAGGACCACGGTCTCGCTCTGAACGACGGCTACGTCAGCGTCGACGACGGTCGCCGGACCAGCGTGCCCGGCCTCTACGCCGCAGGCGACCTGACCGGAAGGACCTGGGAACAGGGAGCAGTTGCCGCCGTCACCGCCGGAAGTGCCGCCGCCGACGCCGTCCACTTCGCCCACCTGGTCTGACCGCCCCGAAGCCCCGGGCGACGGCACCGCCCGGCAGGGCGCACGGGTGCCGGAAAGGCGTCCGGCGGTCGGCCGCGGGAACCGCCGCAGGCCGAGCGAGATCGACTCGGTCTGCGGGCCAGGGCGCCGTTGAGCCCCCCGCACCCACGCCGATGCTCCCCGCACCGTTGACGGCTCGACCGATCACCGGACCGGGCCGTCCGCACCCGGCACGACATCGACACGCCCGAACGACGCCTTCCGCGGCGAACCCCACGTGGCACGCCACCACGGTGGCGATGCCGGACCCGATCGGCGTGCCTGACGTCGATGGGCGTCAGGTGGTCTTCCCGTGGGAGCCGGGGAGTCCCGGCCGCACGGGAACGAGCCGGGACAGCGGCGGCAGCTTGCGCAACAGAAGTTCCGTTCCCTTGGCGTAGCCGATGCCGAAGAGGACGGCGGCGACGAGCGACAAGGGCTCGGAGACGTCGTCGAGGATCGGGTAGATCTGCCAGTGCGTCAGATAGATGGAGAGCGAACTGGCGGCGAGGAGTCCCGCCACCTGGTTGACCCGGGGGTTGCTCGGCAGCGTGGGGAACCACACCAGCAGGACGAAGCCGATGACGACGAACGCCTCTCGACGGGGTTCGCCCGGGAAGAAGCCGGGGACCGTGGAGAGCGCGGCGAGGGTGACGAGCAGCCGATGGGGCGTCGTGCGGGCTTTCGCGGCCGCCCATCCGAGGGCGAACAGCCAGAAGACGGTGACCGCGTCGGTGATCTGGGAGCGGTCGGGGAGGCCCACCAGCTCGTAGCGGGTGAGCAGGCCGATCGCGACGAGGGCGAGGGGCAGCCCGTAGGGGAAGCGTCGCTCCGCCCGGTCGACGGCGGGAATGGCCAGCAACGCGAGGATCGCCAGCAGGATGTAGACGAGCGCTTCGACGAACCACAGGTGTATGCCCGGTCCCATGTCCTGGGGGAAGAGCGCGTTGTGCAGCAACAGTACGTTGCTCAGGTCGTAGTCGGCGCCGATCAGCAGGGCGAAGGCGGTCCAGGCCATGCACGGCAGCGCGATGCGCGCGATGCTCCGCCCGGTACGGCGGACGCGTTCGCGACGCTCTGCGGAGGTGAGCAGGAAACGGGCGAAGTTGAACCCGGCCACGGCGAGCAGCAGATGCGCGCCACCGCGGATCTCGAAGAGCCGGATGTGCGAGCCGACGATGCACACGATCGCCACCGCGCGCAGGGCGACGCTGGTCTCCAGGGCCCGGATCCGTGAGGGCGGCTTGGGTTCGGGTGAGCGGAGGGAGCGTATCGGTGTGGTGTGCCAGCTCGCCGGCAGATGGCCGAGGCGCTGCTCGAGGCGGAGCGACATCTCGACGTACGAGAGGGAGTCGCCGCCGAGGCCGACGAAGGTGCTGTCCGGCGTCACGTCCGGACGGTCCAGGATCCTTGCGTACAGGGCGCACAGGTCCTCGCCGTCCCCGTCGTCGACCAGGGTCCGGTCGGCCGTCCGGTCGAGGGAACGGACTGCCGCGTAGTCGGGCTTCCCCGAGGGCAGGCGGGGGAGGTCCGGCAGCAGGTGGACACGGACCGCCCTGGCGGGAAGCCCGCATTCGTCCACCACGAGTCTTCGGATCCGCCGCACGTCCTCCCCGGGCCTGCCGACGACCGCGAGGACGAGCCGTTCGTCGTCGCCCGCGCACAGCGCGCTCAGCCCGTGGCGTTCGAGCACGGCCTCGACCTGCTGGGGGTCGATCCGCAGGCCGAGGATCTTCAGGAACCGACTGCGGCGGCCGACGATCTCGTACAGGCCCTCCTCGGTGCGCCGTGCCAGATCGCCGGTGCGCAGGGTGTCCACGGTGCGGCCCAGGGCGAGGTCGTCAGGGGTACGGGCGTAGCCCAGCATGACGTTCGGCCCGTCGTAGACGAGTTCACCGACGCCTTCTTCGGCCGCCTCCTCGACGGGTTCGAGGGTGAAGGAGCCTCCGGGAACCGGCACACCGATGGCTTCCGGATGCGCGGCGGCGAGCTCCGGCGGGAGGTAGGCCATGCGTGCGGTCGCCTCGGTCTGGCCGTACATGACCACGAGGTCCCAGCCTCGCCGCTGCCCCAACTCGGCGTAGCGGACGACCCGGTCGGGGGCGAGGCGGCCGCCGGCCTGGGTGACGTACCGCAGGTGCGGCAGGTCCATACCGGCGAAGTCGACCCGGTCCAGCAGGTCGAAGGTGTACGGGACGCCCGCGAACGCCGTGCCGCGGGCGGCGCGGAACAGGTCCCAGAAGCAGGTGTCCGCCACCGAGAGATCGGTGAGGACGAGCCCGGCTCCGCGCAGCAGATGGCTGTGGACGACGGACAGGCCGTAGCAGTAGTGCATCGGCAGGGTCGTGGCGGCCCGGTCGGTGTCGCGGATCCCGAGGTAGGTCGCGATCGACTCGGCGTTCGCCTGGAGGTTCTCGTACGAGAGCCGGACGAGTTTCGGCGATCCGGTCGATCCGGAGGTACTGAGCAGCATGGCCAGGTCCGGGTGCAGCACATGGGCGGAGCCGGCCCGCCGCTCCTCGATCCGCCACCCGGCGGGGCCCGGACGGACCACCACGTCGGGGTTGTAGGCGACGGTCAGCGCCTCCACGGCTTCCGGATGGTCCCCGGGTACGAGGAGCACGGGATGTCCCGCCGTCAGGGCGGCGAGAAGCACGACGACCGCCTCGACGGTGTTGGCCCCGGGCAGCAGCACGAGCCGCCGTCCGGTTCCGAGGCGCAGTGCGGTGTCCGCCACTCGCCCGGCCAGCTGACGGTAGGAGATCTCACCGCCCGAGGTGATGAGGGCGGTCCTGTCGCCGTGGGCCGCGAGGTCGCGGGCGAGGGGAAGCGTCTTGCCGCTGATGAGCGGTGCCGGGTGGAGCGTCACGGGCGCATCGTAGGTAAGGCTTTCCTTAATCGGGAAGGGGGCCCCTGGCCCGCGGGGCGGCGAGAGCGACGACGGCGCCCCGCCGCCGTCGCGAACAGGCGGACGAGGCTTGGGAATTGGGCGTGTGGAAGCGCGGCGGAGGGATGGCGCACCCTGCCCGGCGGGCTCATCTGCGGCCAAGCCGTTATACAGTGCACTTGACCCTTAGGTAAGCTTTACCTTATTAATGCTTTGTTCACAGCTTCTCCCCTCGGCACCGTTTTCGCCGCTCGCGGTGGCACCTCCCCCTGAGCCCTCCGGGCACGGGGGGCCGCCAGCGCGGTGACGGCGTTGAGCACGGCAGGAAGGCATTGCCCGTCATGCGACGCCCCTTGGCCCGCAGTCTCACCGCGCTCGCCGCGGCCACCCTGACCCTCCCCGCCCTCGCGAGCTGCAGCGACGAGCCGGCCGGGCTCGTCATCTACTCCGGCCGCAACGAGAACCTCGTCGGGCCGCTCATCGAGAAGCTGGAGGAGCACCTCGGCACCAGCGTCGACGTCCGCTACGGCGACAGCGCCGAACTCTCCGCCCAGCTCCTGGAGGAGGGCGACAAGACGGAGGCCGGGCTCTTCCTGTCCCAGGACGCAGGCGCGCTCGGTGCGCTGTCCAAGGAGGGCCGGCTCGCGCCGCTGCCCCCGAAGACGCTCGACCGGGTGGCACCGACCTACCGCAGCGCCGCAGGGGACTGGGTGGGCGTCAGCGGGCGCGTCCGGGTCATCGCGTACAACCCGGACAAGGCGCCCACGCCTCCGGACAGCGTCCACGACCTGGTCAAGCCGGAATGGAAGGGCAAGATCGGCTTCGCCCCGGCCAACGCCTCGTTCCAGGCGTTCGTCACCGGCATGCGCGTCCTCGAGGGCGACGAGGCCGCACGCGCCTGGCTCAAGGGCCTCAAGGCCAACAAGCCGAAGGCGTACGAGAGCAACCTCAACGTCCTCGACGCCGTCGACACCGGCGAGGTGTCCCTCGGCCTGCTCAACCACTACTACTGGTACGAGCAGGCGGCCGAGAAGGGCGCCGACAAGCTCAAGGCCAAGGTGCACTACCTGCCCAAGGGTGACCCGGGCGGCCTTGTCAACGTCGCCGGTGTGGGTCTGATGAAGGGTGCCGACGAGCAGCAGAGCGCCTATGCGCAAAAGGCCGCCGACTTCCTGCTGTCCACCGAGTCGCAGCGCTACTTCGCCGCGGAGACCAAGGAGTACCCCCTGGCCGCGGGCGTCGAGCAGGCCGAAGGCGTACCGCCGCTGGAGAGCCTCCAGCCTCCGGAGATCGACCTCGGCAGGCTCGACTCGCTCAAGGAGACGCTGGCGATGCTCCAGGAAGCCGGACTGGTCTGACGTGATCCCACCGGATTCCCCCGTCCGGACGCGTCACGACACCCGCCCGGCGAGCGCCCCCGCGCCCGCCGGGCGGCAGCGTGCCGCCGACCCGAAGCACTCCGGCGGCCGCGTCCACCGCGCCGCCGGACCCTCGTGGGTCGTGATCGTGCCCGCATGCGTCGCGGCGGCCCTCGCCGTCCTGCCCCTCGGCTACCTCGCCGTACGCGCCCTCGAACGCGGCCCCGCCTTCGCCTGGAACGTCGTCGCGGGCGACAGGAGCGTGCAGTTGCTCCTGCGCAGCCTCGGCCTGAGCGCCACCGTCGTCGCCGCCTGCCTCCTCCTGGGCGTCTCGCTGGCCTGGCTGACCACGCGCACCGCCCTCCCCCACGCCCGCGCCTGGTCGGTCCTGGTCACGCTGCCCCTGGCCGTGCCCAGCTACGTCACCGCCTTCGCCTGGCTCTCCGCGGCCCCCTCGCTCGCCGGGTTCACGGGGTCCGCCCTCGCGCTGACCCTCGCCAGCTTCCCGTACGTGTACCTGCCGGTCGCCGCCGCCCTGCGCGGCACCGACCCCGGGCACGAGGAGGTTGCGCGCTCCCTCGGCCACGGCCCGCTGCGCACCTTCCTGCGGGTCACCCTGCCCCAGGTGCGGCCGGCCGCCGCGGGCGGCGGGCTCCTTGTCGCGCTCTACGTGCTCTCCGACTTCGGCGCCGTGTCCCTCATGCGGTACGACACCTTCACCCGGGGCATCTACACGTCCTACCGGGCCAGTTTCGACCGCACCCCGGCGGCCGCACTCAGCGCGGTGCTCGTCCTGATGACCGTCGCGCTCGTGACCGCGGAGACCCGCAGCCGCGGCCGGGCCGGGTACTCGCGCACCGGTGCCGGAACCGCCCGACGGACCGCTCCCGCCGCGCTCGGCCGACTGCGGCTGCCCGCCCTCGCCTGGTGCGGGACCGTCGTGGCGACCGCCGTCGGCTTCCCGCTCGCCACCCTCGGGTACTGGCTCGCGGTCGGCTCCTCCGCCACATGGGACCCGGCGACCCTCACCACCACCGCGCTCACCACCCTCGCCGTCGCCGCCGGCGGCGCCGCCCTCACCACCGTCCTGGCCCTGCCCGTCGGTGTGATCGCGGCCCGCCACCGGGGCAGGTTCGCCCATCTCCTGGAACAGGCGGCGTACGCGGGACACGCCGTGCCGGGCATCACCGTGGCACTCGCTCTGGTCTTCTTCGCGGTCCGCTACGTCCGACCGCTGTACCAGGAGACGCCCCTGCTGATTTGCGCCTACGCGGTGCTGTTCCTGCCCGTCGCGGTGGCGGCCACCCGCGCCGCCGTCGTCCAGGCACCACCCGTGCTGGACGAAGTCGCCCGCTCCCTCGGGCGCACGCCCTTCGGGGTGCTGCGCGAGGTCACCGTGCCGCTCGCCGCACCGGGCGTCGCCGCCGGCGCGGCCCTCACCTTCGTCGTCTGCATGAAGGAACTCCCCGCCACCCTGCTGCTGCGCCCCACCGGTATGGACACGCTGGCGACCCGGCTGTGGACCGAGACCGGCAGCGGGTCCTTCGCAGCCGCGGCACCGTACGCCGCAGCCCTCATCCTCCTGGCCGCCGTCCCCTCCTACGTCCTCGGAAGGCACCGCACATGAACGACCTCCAGGTCAGTGGCGTGGTCAAGTCGTACGGTCCCGGCGTCAACGTCCTCGACGGCCTCGACCTCACCGTCCAGGGCGGGCACCTCGCCGCCGTCCTCGGCCCCTCCGGCTGCGGCAAGACCACCCTGCTGCGTGTGATCGCCGGCTTCCTGCACGCCGACGCCGGCACGGTCACGGTCGCCGGTCGCACGCTCACCGGCCCCGGCGTCCACCTCCCACCCGAACGCCGGCGCATCGGCATCGTCCCCCAGGAAGGCGCCCTCTTCCCTCATCTGAGCGTGGCCCGCAACATCGCCTTCGGACTGACGGGAACGGATCGCCGCGTCCGCGCACGGCGCGTCGAGGAGATGCTGGAACTCGTGGGACTCGGCGGCTACGGCGACCGGATGCCGCACGAACTCTCCGGCGGGCAACAACAACGCGTCGCCCTGGCCCGCGCCCTCGCCCCCGAGCCCCAACTCGTCCTCCTCGACGAACCGTTCACCGCCCTCGACAGCGGACTGCGCGGAGCCGTACGAGCGGACGTCCGCGCCGCGCTCCGGGCCACCGGCGCCACCGCCGTCCTCGTCACCCACGATCAGCAGGAGGCCCTCTCCACGGCGGACGTCGTCGCCGTCCTCCGCCACGGCCGGGTGGCCCAGTGCGCCGTCCCCGAAGAGATCTACCAGCGCCCCGCCGACCCGTGGGTGGCGTCCTTCGTCGGCGACGCCGTCTTCATCGCCGGTACCGCGGAGACGAACACGGCAGCCGCCACCGCGCTCGGCCGGATCCCCCTCGTCGCCGCACCGCCCGGACTGGGCGAGGGCCTCGTCCTCCTCCGCCCCGAACAGCTCCATCTGACCGACCCGGCCACGGCAGCCGCCCGAGGCACCGTCACCGACGTCCGGTTCTTCGGCCACGACTCCATGGTCACCGTCTCCGTCGACGGCGTGAACCAGGCGATCGACATCCGCGCCCCCGGCCCGCTCCAGGTGCCCCTGGGCGGGCTGGTCGGCATCCGCGTCACGGGCGAGGCCACCCTGCACAGGACACCGGCCTGACCCAGAGGTCGGGAGGGCGTCGCGGTCGGCCGCATGGCCTCGCTGGCCGGGCCGGCGGGGCGGGCCGGTCCGTTCAGCCTCGTCCAACGGCCGGCCCCGGCGCGGGTGCAGGTGGATCCCGACCAGGACCTGTGCGACCGAGCGGACTCCGGCATCGGTCGGGACACTGCCGCCGCAGTCCCCGCGCCCGAGGATTCAGGAGGGGCGGGCGGCCGTGAGCATGAGGCCCGGGCGCAGTTGGCCGCAGGGTTCGTTGGGGTTCGTCCTGTACCGGCTGAGCAACCTCGGTACCTCCCGGGCAGCCCATGCCCTGGTGGCGGCAAGCTGCCGCGGGTCGGCAACAGCGTCCGCTCGCACCCAGTCGCCGCCGGTGCCCTCGGAGTAGAGGCGAACGTAGCCCGCGGCGGTCAGCCGGGAAACGGTCAGCCCGGGGGTGGTGACCCAGACGCCGTGGGTGTGGATGAAGGTGGGCCGGAGGGTCGTGAAGACATGGTGCCGCAGAGCGGTCATGTTCCGGTCGGCGTAGGCGTCCGCGATGGTGGGCTCGGTGAGGCCCGCGAGGTCCCTGACGGCGAGGTTGCTCGTGAGGAGAGTACCACCGAGGTCCGGGGCGAGAAGTGTGCCGTCGGCCAGGTCCAGGCGCTTCGCGTACTCGTTGAACACCGCGCCGTAGCGGTGGGCGACATGGCACACGGGCAGGGTGGGATGGGCCTGGAACGAGGCGGCGCGCTCTCGCTGCCCGCTCCAGGACACGAGCAGCGCCGTGCAGACGGTGACGCCGGCCACGATTCTGGCGCGCTGTGCTCCTCGTTCCGCCTGGTCCGTCAGAGCGATGCCGACGGCAAGCGACGCCAGCGCCCATACCGGCGTCGCGAAGCGGAACATGCGCATCCAGTCCGGATTGAGCACGCCGAAGGCAGCGAGCGTGAGGGCGAGGGGTACGAGCACACCCGGCAGTGCCCTCCGCACGGGTCCAGGCCGCTCCAGGGCCGCTCCCGTCACCAGAGCGCCGGCCAGCACGGCCGTCCACCCGGCGAACGACAGGAGGGACCCGGTCCCGGAGAACGACTCCCACGTCGGAGCGTCCTGTGCCTTCGCCAGCGCGGTGTTGGGCACGAGACGGTCGAACACGGCATAGCGCCACCCGAGGAAGGCGGCGTACGGCACGGCGAAGGCAGCTACGGCACAGGCCGCCGCGCGGGCGGACGCGCCCAGCGTCGCTCGCCGTACCCGCAGCAACAGCACCCCGGGATAGGCCGCCGCCAGGACCGCCCCGTCCGGGCGGGTCAGGGCCGCCATCAGTGCCAGAAGCCCCGTCAGCACAGCAGGCCCTGCCGCGGTGAGCCGGTCGTCCAGCAGAGCACAAGCGAGCACGGCGGCCATCAGCACGGCCAGCAGGGCGTACAGCGGATTCTCCAGTCCGGAGAACATCCAGGCAACGAACGACATGTTGCCGGCCAGAAACACACCGCAGAACAGCACCACCGCCCAGGAATTCGTCACCAGCCGCCCCGCGACGCGGGAGACGGCGATCAGGATGCCCAGCGTGCACAGGACACCGAGGACCTTCGGGTACAGGACCTGGTCCGGCACACCGAAGTAGGTGCGGTGATCGAACAGGCCCAGCCACCTGCCCAGTACCAGCAGGGCGAGCCAGGCCGGGTTGGAGTAGCCCTCGACCGGAGGCGAGCCGGCCTGTTGCACCGGCCCGAGGCCCTCGTCGATGCTGCGGGCGTAGGCGAAGGTGATCGCGGCGTCGTCGACCACCCAGCGACCGAGCCGTGAGCCCCGCAGGGCGATCAGAACGGTGCCCAGCAGGACGGCAGCCGTGTCGCGGAGCGAGCGACCGGTGAGGCCGGTGCTTCTCGCGGGCCGGGGCCACGCGTCCCGCCGCACGGCGGGGCGGACTTCGCGGACGCTGAATGGAGGCAAGGCGGACCCCTCGCTCGACCGGACCTGGCATACGAGAGAGGAACGGTCCACCGTGCCCACCGGTTACGCCCGGCGCACCGCCAGTGGGGCGAGCGCGGGCGCTCGGGCCGGGACAGGTGCGGCCGTGGTCATCGGCCCTCCGCCACGGCCCCGCGTCCACGGAGGTGCCGTCGTGCGCAGTCGCCGACCCGGGGAGCCGTCCTCGTCTGCCGCATCCGCCCCGGCACCTCGTGCACCCACCGCACGACTGCCGAATCCATGCCCGGGGGTTGCCCTGCGGATACGGCGGAGCGGGCGGACCGGCCGGCTCGTCCGGCGAGCGGACCTGGCCCCCGGAGCGTCGCTCCGGGGGCCAGGTCCGCGGCTGTTGCCCGATCAGGCGGGAGTGATGTTCTCCGCCTGGGGGCCCTTCTGCCCCTGGGTGATGTCGAAGGTGACGGCCTGGCCCTCCTGGAGCTCACGGAAGCCGGTGGCGTTGATGTTGGAGTAGTGCGCGAAGACGTCGGGACCGCCGCCGTCCTGTGCGATGAAGCCGAAGCCCTTTTCCGAGTTGAACCACTTGACGGTTCCGCTGGCCATGCCGGTGCCTCTCAGTCGATAGCGGATCCGCACCGCGCGGACCCGGAGGTGATCGCCCTGGTCCTCAGGCACTGCACAGCAAAACGCCCACGCCAGGGCGCGGGCAGGTACTGCGAACCACGACAGCTACAAGTGACGCTACACGGCGATACCGTCCATGACCAGAGAGCAACGGTCGTTCGGTGATCCCACGGAGTAACTGCCGCACGCCGTTCGGGGGCCTCTCGTCGTCTGCGGGACACAGGAAGACGGAGGGCGGCGCCAGGCCGTGCCACCGCCTGCGTCACCCGTGAGGCGCACGGCCCGCGGGGCCGGCTCCGGCCGGCGCATCCCGATGGCGGTCGGACTCCTCCTGGAGCCCCTCCGCCGCGATGGTCCTCAGCTCCTGGTCGGTGGCTCCCTGCGTCCGGGCGTCGAAGTGACGGGCCGCGTACGCGGGTGGCAGGTGGTGGGTGATCAGCCCGGATGCGGGCGTCGTCGGCGCTGCCCGGAGCGGCCTCGCGGGGATCGTCGCCGGAGCCCCGGACTCCGCCCGAGCCCGGCAGCCGGCGCGCGAGGGTGACCGAGCGGTTCCGGGAGCCGTACGGGTACGAGCACGGGCCGCATGTCGCCGTGCCTGGGGACCTCGCTCGGCGCAGAGCCCGGACCGCCGCCGCTGCGGGTCCGGGCCGCGGGCCGGGCTCTGGACCCTGCGGATCAGAGCTGGGCTTGATCCGGTCCGGCCTCCAGTCGAGCGATGGCCCTGCGTGCGGCAGCGGCGAAGGCCGTGAACCTCTCGTTGGTGTGCGTCGGCCTCTCGAGCCTGCTGAAGTGACCCGCGTCGAAGAGGCTTTGACGCAGCTCCGTGGTCATCTCCAACTGGGCGCCCTTGCGGAGGAGGGTCCTGTTGCAGATGTTCTCCGGGTTCTCTCCGGCCAGCGCGGGAACGGTGGAGCCGTCGATGGTCCGGAATCCGGCGGCCTGGAACTCTTCGTGCAGACAGGTCTTGAACGTGGTGTTGAGACCTCCGACGACGACCGCCTCCGGCTCCCCTGCCGGCGCTCCGGCCTGCTCCTTCCTGCAGCCGTGCAGGCTCAGCACATTGAGGCTGCCCGCGGCCATGGACAGGGCGACCGCGTCGTCGTTGTGGGTCGAGGTGACGTGCAGGTCCCCGTTGCCGGAGGAGGCGAGGCCTTCGAACATCCAGTAGTCGTAGGCCGGACCGCCTGCCGGGCTTGCCACGAGCGTCGCGGGATGGTAGCCGGCTATCGCGAGGCAGAGCTCTGACGTACCGCCTTCGATACCGCCGCCGTGGAGGGCCATGATCGTGGTGCGGTTGAACGGGTGTCTCTGGCCGTCGCTGGCATCGACCATCTCATGGCGCTTGTAGCGCCGGGCGAACAAGGTCCCCTCCTGCCCCGCGAGCTTCGTGTAGAGGTCGGTGTTGCACGTGTACTGGTCGGCCGCGTGGGCGGGCGAGGCGGTGAGCGTGTCGAGGATGGTGGCGCCGAGAGCGGCCCCGGCAAGGCCGGCGAGCACGGTGCGGCGGTTGGTGTAGGTCATGCCTTTCATGATCGGGCAGCCGGCACCGCCCACCCGGCCGGTCAACCGTGGGAAGTGTCACAACCGCTGATGAAGTGTGAATGCGCAGCTCGCGCACGTCCGGACCGGTCACGGCCCGTCGGCGGGCTCGGAGGGCACGACGGCGCGCGTCCAGAATCCTCGGCCCTGCCGTACGACCCCGTCCCGGCTCTCGCGACGAGAGCGGGGACGCCCGGTCACCACGTGTGGGCGACGTCCACGATCAGTTTCCCCTCGGACTGGAGCACCCGGAACGGCAGCCTGGCCCGGACCCCGAGCCCGATCTGGGTCTGGCCTTCGAAACTCGCCCCGAACCTCGTGTCCTTGAACGTACCGAAGCCGGTGAGGTCGACCCCGGGCAACGGCTCACCCGCCCGCCCGGCATACACCCGACGCATCGTCACGGGATCGTAGCTGGGTGCGGAGACGAAGATCTGGAGCACGGCGCCTCCGCCCACGGGTATCCGGTCACCGGATCCGTCCTGGTGGAACGCGTCGACGTAGCCGACGTGATGACCCACCGGGCCCGTCGCTCCGCTGACGTCGAAGACCATGCGGTCGAAGCACTTGTGCCGTCCCACCCTGATGTCCGTCAGGGGTTTGACGTTCCCACCTGCGGCTTCCTCGACGCCGCTGCCCCAGGGGGTCGAGCAGGTGTCGGCGGGGTTCGCTCCGTCGGCGCGGTGCGGCACCGCCGCCGACTGCCCTGCCGACGCCGCCAGTGCTGCTCCCGCAAGCAGGAACGCCGCGCCGATGGCCGATGAACGTCGCATCTTCGCTCCTCTGAACGATTGGTGACGTGCATGTGCACGCGCAGTGAGACGGATGGGCGACCCGCGGGTTGCTCCACTCCCGGCTTTCAGCCACAGAACGGTCCGAAAGTCCGTGAGGGGCGCGGACGGGCGCTGGAGCACCCGCCGCTTGAACCTGAAGACGCCCCACGCCCCGGAACGCCCCGGACGGCTCTTCCTGACCGGGAGCTCGCGGCCGTGGTGCCGTCCGGCGGACCGCGCACCCCGGGGGCGCCCGTGGCCGTCCCCTCCTGCCGGCGTCAGCGGTACGCGCGGAGCCGCGTGCGTCCCGTGGTGCCCCCGTCCCCGTTGCGGCCGTCACCGCCGGGGAATTTCTCCGCCCGCAGGAGACTGCGCGGCGGACGGCTCGGACGCGCCGTTCCCTCGAGTGGCGCCATGAGTGCCGGCGGGCGTTCCTGGCGTCAAGGCGTTCCCCGCAGCGGTGGTGGCCGGTCCTGCGAGCGCGGCACCGGCCAACGCCGGTGTGGATGGAGGGACCACCGCGCGGCGGGTGGGACTCTGCACGACCTGCTCCTCTCGTCGGTCCGCCCGGGCCCGGAGAGCCTGAGGGCGGGAGACGCTTCCCCCGTGCGACGGGACGGTGAATGTCCCGTGCCACCACATGCTGGCAGCGAGGCGCGCATCGCGAAGAGGGGCGGGCGGCGGATCGTCACGAACAAGACAACCTCGCACGGAAGGTGCATCGTTCAACGGCGTGGATCCTCCCGGTGCGCCTCCACAGCCTCCGGGAACGGACGGAAATCCGGTCCGCCTCGACATCGGCCTCCGCAAATGTTCCGAGGCCGTTCGCCGGGAGGCGGCCCGACGGGAGCCCGCAACTCGACGGGAATCCACGGGCACTCATCGCGCCCCTGGGTACGCGGTCGGGTTGCCCCGGACCGTGCGGCCGCTCGCCGGCCGACCTCCCGGGCCGACTTCGCTGCGCGTGGAAGAGCGGGGTGGGACTGTCGACTCGGAGCTGCCGATCGAAATAGTAGCCATGGATATAGTCTCCATGTAATCTATACGGCATGAGTGAGAGCTCTCCGGGCCCCACGCCCGGCTTCCTCGTGTGGCGGCTCGCCAACAAGTGGCGTGTCGCGGTCGATCGCGCGGTGGCTCCGCTGGGCCTCACCCACGCGCAGTACTCACTGGTCGCGTCGCTGTACGGCATGCAGCGGTGCGGCGAGCGACCGAGTCAGCGCCGACTCGCCGACCACACCGGCCTGGAGGCGCTTTACGTCTCGAAGCTGGCACGCGCCCTGGAGTCGACCGGCGTCATCGAACGCACCCGCGACCCCCACGATCCTCGTGCCGTGCAGCTCACGCTCACCCAGCACGGCCAGGCCGTCACCCGCCAGGCCATCGCCGTGGTCCAGGAACTGCTCCGGCAGTTGCTGCAGCCACTCGGCGGCCTCGACTCCCCGCGCACACACGCGTTCACCGAGGAACTGACAACCCTGCTCAACGCACCTCTCGCACCATCCGTACCGAACGACGAGAGCACCCAGGGGACACCATGACCATCACCTCATCCACCAGTACGAACGCCACCCCCGTCGCCGACGCCCGCAGCCTCGGCCTCGCCCACTACGCCGCTCGCGGCGTCCTGGAACACGTGCTGGCCCGGCACGGCATCACCTTCCAGCAGCAGATCGCCCTGCGCGCCGCCGTCACCGCCTCGTCCCCGCACACCCCGGACGAGCTCGTCGACCAAATCCGCGCGTCCCTCAAAGCCGACCCGGCCGACATCCGCACCGCACTCGACGAACTTCTGACCGGGCGACTGCTCGCCGCGGAGGGCCCGCACCTCCGCGCCACCGACGCAGCGCACGAACTGCTCGCCGCCGTGGCCGCGGAGACCGCTCCCGTCAGCAAGCGCATCTGGAGTGACATACCCGCCGAGGACCTCGCCGCCGCGGGCCGGGTTCTCGCCCTCGTCACCAAGCGCGCCGACGCGGAGCTCGCCGTGCTGACCAGTTGACGGGGCGAACGGGCTTCGCCGCTGCGAGGCCCTGCGCCTATTGGTGGCCTCGCGCGGCGTCCCCAGGCCGACCGGGCGCCTGAGGACCGGCGCTCCGCACCTTGCCGCCAGTCGCCGGGCGGCAATGGCAGGCGCCACCCCGCCACGTCGGACCTGGTCAAGCCCACCCCGGTGTGGCAGGAACAGAACCGGCACAGTTCCTCGGAGAACCCTTCCGCCTCCAGGATCTCGTGCCCGAGCACCCCGTGGCGCACGTAATGCGCCTGGTCCACGCGCCCGTTGTCGTCGTAGAGGCGATACACGCCGATGTCGTGCACCAGGCAGCCCGCCCGGACCAACTCCGCGTCGACGTCCGACCCCGACACGGAAGTCAACTGCCGGGCAGTGCTCCACGCAATCACAGTGCGTCAGCACGAGGTCCAAGGCTTCTTCGGACGGCGCATACTCCACATGGAGGTCGCGAATCTCGCCGACGCCGGGGATTTCCACCCCCGCGACTCCAACAAGCGCGTGGCCTCGAAGGCTTGTGCCGGACACCCCGGAGAACACCGCCGCCGCGGGGACCGTGCGGGCCGCCGACGTCCTTCTCGCCCGCGAGCGGCTCGCCGCGCCGCCGAAGGGGCGGCTGCCCGCACTGGTGGCCTGGACACCCGGCGACGGCGGGGGTGGGGGCACCGGTGACCGCAGGGGCCTCGGAGCTCGGGTTCGGGCCACCGGGCGACGGATGGCGGAGATGGCTCGCCCGTGCGGGGTTCAGCGGCAGGACGGGCACAGTCCGCGGTAGGTGACCTCGGCCGCGGACACCGTGAAACCGAACCGTTCCTCGACCGGAAGGGCCGCCAGCGGATCGCCGGTCGGGTGCACGTCGAGGATGGTGCCGCAGCCGGAGCACACCAGGTGCTGGTGCGGGTGGTGTGCGTTGGGGTCGTAGCGCTTGGCACGGCCGTCCGTGGAGACCTCCGCGACCTCGCCGAGGGCGACCAGCTCGCCGAGCGTGTTGTAGACGGTCGCCCGGGAGATCTCGGGCAGCCGCTCCACCGCGCGGGCGTGCACCTCGTCGGCCGTGAGATGTACGTGGTCGCCGTCGAGGACCTCCGCGACGACACGCCGCTGGGCGGTCACCCGCCAGCCACGCCCTCGCAGCCGCTCCAGCAGGTCACTCATGTCGGTTCACCTATTCGTACGTGACGGATGGCCGAAGTTTACCGGCGGATGTCCGGATTCTGATCGGATATGGACTAGGCGAGCTTCTTGACCTGGACTGAGTCCATCGTAGGATCGGTTCCGGCGACAGCCAAGGGTGCAGAGGACTCCAGCACGTCAGGAGACGAGGACATGACGGGACCATCGCCGACGAACCGCACCGCGCCGGCCGGCGGATGACGGCCGACCGCGTGGCACCCCCCGTGACCGCGAGCAGCGGTGACCTGCACCGTGCCGGGACGCCGGCCTCCGGCGACCCGGTCGCGGGACGGCTCTCGTCCGGCCGGCGCGCGAGGCGCGCCTCACATCGCCGTCCCGGTCCGTTCCCGTGGGATCGGCCGGCGCCCCGCCCGGTCGCCCCGGTGGCCGGGCCGTCCCAAGGGGCCCGCACCCCACAGTTCGACAGCCCGCAGTCCTGAGCACGTGATCCGCCCAGCCCGGAAGGATTCCCATGTCCGAGAACCATGACGCAATCGTCGCCGACGCGAAGGCCGAGGGCGGGGGTGGCTGCCCCGTCGCTCACGGGCGCGCTCCGCATCCGACGCAGGGCGGCGGCAACCGGCAGTGGTGGCCGGAGCGGCTCAATCTGCGGATCCTCGCCAAGAACCCCGCCGTGGCCAACCCGCTCGGCGAGGAGTTCGACTACGCCGCGGCGTTCGAAAGCCTCGACCTGCCGGCGGTCAAGCGGGACATCGCCGAGGTGCTGACCACCTCCCAGGACTGGTGGCCGGCCGACTTCGGCCACTACGGTCCGTTCATGATCCGCATGGCGTGGCACAGCGCGGGCACGTACCGCATCAGTGACGGCCGCGGCGGCGCGGGGGCCGGCCAGCAGCGTTTCGCACCGCTCAACAGCTGGCCGGACAACGGCAACCTCGACAAGGCCCGCCGGCTGCTGTGGCCGGTGAAGAAGAAGTACGGCCAGAACCTCTCGTGGGCCGACCTGATGATCCTGGCCGGCAATGTCGCCCTGGAGTCGATGGGCTTCGAGACCTTCGGCTTCGCCGGCGGCCGTGAGGACGTCTGGGAGCCCGACGAGGACGTCTACTGGGGCCCGGAGACCACCTGGCTGGGCGACGAGCGCTACACCGGCGACCGGGAGCTGGAGAACCCGCTGGGCGCGGTGCAGATGGGCCTCATCTACGTCAACCCCGAGGGCCCCAACGGCAACCCGGACCCGCTTGCGGCCGCCCGCGACATCCGCGAGACGTTCCGCCGCATGGCGATGAACGACGAGGAGACGGTCGCCCTCATCGCCGGCGGCCACACCTTCGGCAAGACCCACGGCGCCGGGCCGGCGGAAGCCGTCGGCCCGGACCCCGAGGCCGCCCCGATCGAGCAGCAGGGCTTCGGCTGGCGGAACAGCCACGGCACCGGCAAGGGCGCCGACGCGATCACCAGCGGTCTCGAGGGCATCTGGACGAACACACCGATCACCTGGGACAACAGCTTCTTCGAGATCCTGTTCGGCTACGAGTGGGAGCTGTTCAAGAGCCCCGCCGGCGCGCACCAGTGGCGGCCGAAGGACGGTGCCGGCTCGGGCACCGTCCCCGATGCCCACGACCCCTCGAAGAGCCACGCCCCGACGATGCTCACGACCGACCTGTCGCTGCGCGTCGACCCGGTCTACGAGCAGATCTCACGGCGGTTCCTGGAGAACCCCGGCGCGTTCGCGGACGCCTTCGCGCGGGCCTGGTACAAGCTGACGCACCGGGACATGGGCCCGGTCCAGCGGTACCTCGGTCCGGAGGTACCGTCCGAGGTGCTGCTGTGGCAGGACCCGCTTCCCGAGGTGACGCACGAGCTGGTCGACGCCGGGGACGTCGCCGCCCTCAAGGCACAGATCCTCGACTCGGGCCTGTCGGTGTCCGAGCTGGTGTCGACGGCGTGGGCGTCGGCCTCGTCGTTCCGCGGAAGTGACAAGCGCGGCGGCGCCAACGGCGCCCGCATCCGCCTGCAGCCGCAGAGCGGCTGGGAGGTCAACGACCCCGACCGGCTGGCGGGCGTGCTGCGGACCCTCGAGGGGATCCAGCAGTCCTTCAACTCCGCCCAGGGCGGCGGAAAGCGGATCTCACTCGCCGACCTGATCGTCCTCGCGGGCGGTGCGGCCGTGGAGAAGGCGGCCGCGGACGCCGGCGTCGCCGTCGAGGTCCCCTTCGCCCCGGGCCGTGCGGACGCGTCGCAGGAGCAGACCGACACGGAGTCGTTCGCCGCGCTCGAGCCGGCCGCCGACGGTTTCCGCAACTACCTCGGCAAGGGCAACCGTCTGCCGGCCGAGTACCTGCTGATCGACCGGGCGAACCTGCTGACCCTGAGCGCGCCGGAGTTGACGGTCCTCGTCGGCGGGCTGCGCGTCCTCGGCGCGAACCACCGGCAGTCGCAGCTGGGCGTTCTCACGGCGACGCCGGGGAAGCTGACGAACGACTTCTTCGTCAACCTGCTCGACCTGGGGACGACGTGGCAGCCGACGTCGGGTGACGCGAACACCTTCGAGGGCCGTGACGACGTCACGGGCGAGGTCAAGTGGACCGGCACCCGGGCCGACCTGGTCTTCGGCTCGAACTCCGAGCTGCGTGCGCTCGCGGAGGTCTACGCGAGCGACGACGCGAAGGAGAAGTTCGTGAGGGACTTCGTCGCGGCGTGGGACAAGGTCATGAACCTGGACCGGTTCGACCTGGCGTGATCCCGGCGTCCGGGCCGGCCGGCACCGGCCGGCCCGGATGTTCTCGCGGCTCCCGGAAGGCGCACCCCACATCGTCTCGGGTGCGCCTTCCGCGTTCCGGCGTGCCCGCCGGTTCCCGGACGCGCCCGCCACGTCCGCCCGGCCACGCGCTTCGGCCGACCGCCCATCCGCTCGCGGTCCCGGCGCGGCACGACCCGCTGCCGCCGGGTGGCGTGCAGAGGGCCCCCGACGACGCCGCGGCGCGCGCCCCGGAGGGCAGTGAGCCCACGGTCGGCGGGCCGGTCGAGGAGATCCGGCCGGCGGCACCGCCCCACACCGGCCCTCCCCCGCCGGACCCGCCGGGAGGGCGTCCGCACCCGCGCCGACGCGAGTGGCCCGGCGCGCGGTGGGGCCGGTGCGACCGTGGGACGTGATCAACGCAACGCCGCACGGATGTGCCGATCGCCACGGGACTCTTGACGTTACCGCTGGGTAGGGGCTGGGGTGGCTGAGACCATGGGGTATGTCGCCACCAGGCTGAAGGGATCCAGGATGTTCCGCAAGGTGCTGGTCGCCAACCGCGGCGAGATTGCGATTCGCGCATTCCGCGCCGGCTACGAACTGGGGGCGCGTACAGTCGCCGTCTTCCCCTACGAGGACCGCAACTCGCTGCACCGGCTGAAGGCCGACGAGGCCTACGAGATCGGTGAGCAGGGGCACCCGGTCCGGGCCTACCTCTCCGTCGAGGAGATCGTCGGTGCCGCGCTCCGGGCCGGGGCGGACGCCGTCTACCCCGGATACGGGTTCCTGTCCGAGAACCCGGATCTGGCCCGCGCCTGCGAGGAGGCGGGCATCACCTTCGTCGGGCCGAGCGCCGACACCCTCGAACTCACCGGGAACAAGGCCCGCGCCGTGGCCGCGGCCCGCGCCGCCGGGGTGCCGGTGCTCGGCTCCTCCCAGCCCTCCACCGACGTGGACGAGCTGGTCGGCGCCGCGCAGGAGATCGGCTTCCCGGTGTTCGTCAAGGCGGTCGCCGGCGGAGGAGGGCGCGGCATGCGCCGCGTGGACGACCCGTCCGCGCTCCGCGAGTCGATCGAGGCGGCGTCCCGGGAGGCGGCGTCCGCGTTCGGCGATCCCACCGTCTTCCTGGAGAAGGCCGTCGTCGATCCGCGCCACATCGAGGTGCAGATCCTCGCCGACGGAGGCGGCGACGTCATCCATCTCTTCGAGCGGGACTGCTCGCTCCAGCGCCGGCACCAGAAGGTGATCGAACTGGCGCCTGCACCGAACCTGGACCCGGCGCTGAGGGACCGCATCTGCGCGGACGCGGTGCGCTTCGCCCGCGAGATCGGCTACCGCAACGCCGGCACGGTGGAGTTCCTGCTCGACCGCGACGGCAACCACGTCTTCATCGAGATGAACCCGCGCATCCAGGTCGAGCACACGGTGACGGAGGAGGTCACCGACGTCGACCTGGTCCAGGCGCAGATGCGCATCGCGGCCGGTGAGAGGCTGGCGGACCTCGGGCTGGCCCAGGAGACCGTCACCCTGCGCGGTGCCGCTCTGCAGTGCCGTATCACCACCGAGGACCCGGCGAACGGCTTCCGCCCGGACACGGGCCGGATCAGCGCCTACCGCTCGCCGGGCGGCTCGGGAATCCGCCTCGACGGCGGCACGACCCACGCGGGCACGGAGATCAGCGCCCACTTCGACTCGATGCTGGTCAAGCTGACCTGCCGGGGCCGGGACTTCAAGGCCGCGATCGGCCGGGCCCGGCGTGCGGTGGCAGAGTTCCGCATCCGCGGCGTGGCCACGAACATCCCGTTCCTCCAGGCCGTGCTGGACGACCCGGACTTCCAGGCGGGGCGGGTCACCACCTCGTTCATCGAGGAGCGGCCGCATCTGCTCACCGCGCGTCACTCCGCCGACCGCGGCACGAAGCTGCTCACGTACCTGGCGGACGTGACGGTGAACAAGCGGCACGGGGAGCGCCCCGACCTGATCGACCCGAGCACCAAGCTGCCGCCCCTGCCCGCCGGAGAGCCGCCCGCCGGTTCCCGGCAGCGGCTCGTCGAACTGGGCCCGGAGGGCTTCGCGCGGTGGCTGCGCGAGTCGCCGACGATCGGCGTCACCGACACCACCTTCCGCGACGCGCACCAGTCGCTGCTCGCCACCCGGGTCCGCACCAAGGACCTGCTCGCCGTCGCCCCGACGGTCGCGCGGACGCTGCCGCAGCTGCTGTCGCTGGAGTGCTGGGGCGGCGCCACCTACGACGTGGCCCTGCGCTTCCTCGCCGAGGACCCCTGGGAGCGACTGGCGGCACTGCGGGAGTCCGTCCCGAACATCTGTCTGCAGATGCTGCTGCGCGGCCGCAACACCGTGGGCTACACGCCGTACCCGACCGAGGTGACGGACGCCTTCGTCCAGGAGGCGGCGGCCACCGGCATCGACGTCTTCCGGATCTTCGACGCGCTCAACGACGTAGGCCAGATGCGGCCCGCGATCGAGGCCGTGCGGGAGACCGGTACGGCCGTGGCGGAGGTCGCCCTCTGCTACACCTCCGACCTCTCCGACCCCTCGGAGCGGCTGTACACGCTGGACTACTACCTGCGGCTGGCGGAGGAGATCGTCGCCGCGGGCGCCCACGTCCTGGCGGTCAAGGACATGGCCGGTCTGCTGCGCGCCCCGGCGGCGGCCACGCTGGTGTCGGCGCTGCGCCGCGAGTTCGACCTGCCGGTGCACCTGCACACCCACGACACCGCGGGCGGCCAGCTCGCCACCTACCTGGCCGCGATCCAGGCGGGCGCGGACGCGGTGGACGGCGCGGTCGCGTCCATGGCGGGCACGACCTCGCAGCCCTCGCTGTCGGCCATCGTGGCCGCCACCGACCACTCCGCGCGCCCCACGGGGCTGGACCTCCAGGCAGTCGGCGACCTCGAGCCCTACTGGGAGGGCGTGCGCAGGATCTACGCGCCGTTCGAAGCCGGCCTGGCCTCGCCGACCGGACGCGTCTACCACCACGAGATCCCGGGCGGACAGCTGTCCAATCTGCGCACCCAGGCCGTCGCCCTCGGCCTCGGCGACCGCTTCGAGGACATCGAGGCGATGTACGCGGCCGCCGACCGGATCCTCGGCAGGCTGGTGAAGGTCACTCCGTCCTCGAAGGTGGTCGGTGACCTGGCGCTGCACCTGGTCGGTGCCGGGGTGTCACCGAAGGAGTTCGAGGCCGCACCCGACCGGTTCGACATCCCCGACTCCGTCATCGGATTCCTGCGCGGCGAGCTCGGCACCCCGCCGGGGGGCTGGCCGGAGCCGTTCCGCAGCAAGGCGTTGCAGGGCCGTGCCGAGCCCAAGCCGGTGCAGGAGCTCGCGGCCGAGGACCGTGCGGGGCTCGAGAAGAGCCGCCGTGCCACGCTGAACCGGCTGCTGTTCCCCGGGCCGACTCGCGACTTCGACACCCACCGCCAGGCGTACGGCGACACGAGTGTGCTGGACAGCAAGGACTTCTTCTACGGGCTGCGGCCGTCGAAGGAGTACGGGGTCGACCTCGAACCCGGCGTCCGGCTCCTGATCGAGCTGCAGGCCGTCGGTGAGGCCGACGAACGCGGCATGCGGACCGTGATGGCCACGCTGAACGGTCAGCTGCGGCCGATCCAGGTGCGCGACGAGGCGGCGGCCTCGGACGTGCCGGTCACCGAGAAGGCCGACCGCTCCGATCCGGGTCATGTCGCCGCACCGTTCGCCGGGGTCGTGACGCTGACCGTCTCCGAGGGGGACCGGGTGGAGGCAGGTGCCACGGTGGCGACCATCGAGGCGATGAAGATGGAGGCCACCATCACCGCCCCGAAGGCGGGGCAGGTCGGGCGGCTTGCCATCAACCGGATCCAGCAGGTGGAGGGGGGCGATCTCCTCCTGGAGATCGCGTGATCCTCGCTCGACCGCGGGCCGCCGGCGAGGGTGCGCCGGGCAGGCGCCGCAGGGACGGTCGTCCCCGTTCGTTCGCCTGACACGGGTGGACGGAGCGGGGCGGCCCCGTGCGGTGCCCCACGGCACGGGCGGCGCCCCTCAGGTCCAGGTGCGGGCGAGGGCGGCCGACGCTCGGAGGCGTGGTCGGGGAGGTGCCGAGAGGCCCAGCCGGTGGAACCCGGTCGGATCGCGTTCCGCGCCGGCGAGCAGCGGCCGCGGCTCGGCGCGTACCCCAAGGGGCCGGGAGCGCGCGGCGACCGCCGTCGTCGCCCGATGCGGAGAGGAGCGTCCCGGGGGTGGCATCCGCGGAGCGGCGTTCGGGCGAAGAGTGTGGTGAGGCGGGCAGCTGAGGTGCCCGCCGTCTCCCGGCTCGTCCCAGCAAAGGGGAAGCTCATGACCACCGATCGCCTCAGGGGCGCCGCTCTCGCCGCAGCCGGTGCGCTCCTCGTACCGCTTCCGCTCCTCGCGGCCGCCCCCGCAGCGCAGGCGGGTCCCGCGGCGGAGCCGTTCGGACCCGGCTGCGCCGCGCTGCCGACGAGCGGCGAGGGCAGCCCGGCCGCCATGGCCGACGACCCGGTCGCCACGGCCGCGTCGCACCAGCCGGAGCTGTCCACCCTCGTCAGCGCAGTGCAGAAGGCCGGGCTCGTCGAGACGTTGAACAACGCAGACGGGATCACGCTCTTCGCGCCGACCAACGACGCCTTCGCCAAGATCCCCAAGGCTCAGCTCGACGCCGTGCTCAACGACCAGGAGCAGTTGAAGAAGCTTCTGACCTACCACGTCGTCGGCACGGAGGTCACCGCGGACCGGATGCCCGACGGCAGGTTCAAGACCCTCGAAGGAGCCGAACTGACCACGTCCGGTTCAGGGGACTCCTTCAAGGTGAACGGCTCGGCGGCCGTTCTCTGCGGCGACGTGGCCACGAGCAACGCGGTCGTCCACATCATCGACCGGGTGCTCCAGCCACCGTCCTGAGCGGACCCGTCGGTCACCGTCCTGAGCGGACCCGTCCGCGCGGAACGCGGACGGGCCGCTGTGCCCGGGGTTCGCTCCGGGAAGGGCGCGTGACGGGCGGCCCGTCGCAATCGTCGCGGGTCAGGACGTCAGCGCCGCCCTGGCCCGCGCTTCCTTCACGGCGGCCTTGAGCGCGCCGACATCGTACGCGCCGTGGTACCGGCGGCCGTTGACGAAGAACGACGGCGTGCCGGAGACCCCGCTCAGATCGGCCGACTCCACGTCCTCCGCCACCCTCGCGGCACCCCTGCGCCTGCGCAGATCGCGACGGAACCGCTCGATGTCCAGTCCCAGCTCTTCCGCGTACCGGACGAGGTCGGTCTTGTTCAGGGCGCCCTGGTGGTCCATCAGGCGGTCGTGCATGTCCCAGAAGCGGTTCTGCGCCGCAGCCGCCTCCGCCGCCTCCGCGGCCGACCGCGCACGGGGATGGACGTCGTCGAGCGGCAGGTGCCGCCACACGTAGCGGACGTCCCCCGAGTCCCGCAGGAGTTCGCGCACCACGGCTTCGGCCTGGCCGCAGTACGGGCATTCGAAGTCGCCGTACTCGACGAGTGTGACCGGGGCGGTCGGCGGCCCCCGCATGTGGTCGCGCTCCGGATCGACGGGGACGGCGAGGTCGACGATGGTCTCGGCCCGGCCAAGCAGTGCTCTCAGCCGCAGCCTCGGGGGAAGGAGGGACAGCACTCCGGTCAGCATTCGGCCCAGGACGAAGGAGCACAGGACCGCTGCGAGGACGCCGAGCTTCGCCTCGGCCAGTTGCTCCCCCTCGAAGGCGAACGTCGCGATCAGCAGGGACACCGTGAAGGGCGCGCCGGCCAGGACGCCGCCCACGGCGACCGCTCCCCAGCCGGCGGGCGGGCGCAGCCGCCCCGCGCTGAGCAGCGTGGTCAGCAGCGACCCACCCAGGATTCCCAGCGGCTTCCCGATCGCGAAGGCGAGCAGGATTCCCAGGGTGACGGGGGACGTGGCGGCTCGGGAGAGCTGTTCGGCCCCGAGCTCGATCCCGGCGTTGGCCAGCGCGAACAAGGGTGCGATGACAAAACTGGTCCAGGGGTGGTGGAGGCGCTGCAGACGCTCGTTCGGGGAGACCGCCGAGGCCAGTCCGCGTCGCACGGTCACCTCGTGCTCGGGGGTGGGCTGCTCGCGGAAGAATCGGAACAGGTCGCTCGCCCGCTCCAGTTCTCCGCGCGCCGCCGGGTAGGCGGCGAAGATGAGGCCCATCGCCAGACCGGTCACGACCGGGTCGATCCCGGACTCGAGCAGCGCGACCCACAGCGCCGCCGCCAGCAGCGCGAACACCGCGCCCCGGCGCACTCCGGCCGCGTACACCAGCAGCGCCGCCGCGAACAGCGCAAGGGCGAGCAGGAGGGACGGTACCGACAGGCGATCGCTGTAGACGAGGGCGACGACGGCCAGGGCGACGAAGTCGTCCACGACCGAGATACTCAGGATGAACACGCGGAGCCCGGGGGGCATGCGCCTTCCCAGGAGGGCGAGCATGCCCAGCGCGAACGCCGTGTCCGTGGACATCGCGACGCCCCAGCCGGCCGCGGACGGCTCTCCCGCGTTGGCGGCGAGGTACACGAGGACGGGGAGGAGCATGCCGCTGAGTCCGGCGGCCAGGGGCAGGGCCGTGCGCCGTCGTTCGCGCAGTTCACCCAGGTCGAACTCGCGGCGGGCCTCGAGACCGACCACGAAGAAGAACAGCGCCATCAGGCCGCTGTTGACCCACTCCCTCAGTTCGAGGCCCACTCCGTAGGCCCCGAGCCGCACGGAGAGCTCCGTCCCCCACAGCGCCTCGTACGCCGCCGGTGCCAGGTTGGCCCACGCCAGCGCGGCCACGGCGGCCGTCACGAGGGCCGCGGCGCTCGCGGTCTCCGTGCGCAGGAAGTCGCGGAGCGGCGACCTCGTGTCACGGCTCCACTTGGTCAGCCCCGGGAACGCCCGGGGGGCGGGACCTGCGTTCACCACGCCATCATCGGGTGCGCCGGCCGATCCGGCCTGTGCGCGGGGTGCCGGTGAGGCGGCGGGGTCGGTCGGCGCATGCCGGTGCCGGCGATCGGAGCAGGGCGTGCCCGAGCGCCGGTACCCGCCGACGAGGGTCCGTCCTCCTGCGCGGCGGATGCGAGCGGCACCCCGCTGGGGACGGTCCTGGCCGTGGGCACACCCGCCGGCCCCGGCTTCCGGAACGAGCGGGGCCCGTCGCGGGCGATCCTATTTTGCGTTTACTTTGCCATTGGGGAACCTGGACCCCTTCGACCGCGTTGACCCGGTACGGCGCGCGCGGAAGCGCGGCCGACGACCGGCAACAGACCGACAGCAGAAGCCGAGGTGGCACCAGTGGCGATGTGGGACCGGCTCAAGGAGCAGGCCAAGAACCTCCAGCAGTCCCAGAGCGCTCGGGGAAGTGGCGGGCAGGGGCAGGGACACGGCCCCTTCGGGCAGGGGCAGCACGGCGGTCACGGACGGGGTTCGTCCTCCGGGGGCTCCAAGGCGCAGCTGATCGGGCTGTTCAAGTCCCAGCTCGCATCGGTGAAGACCGAGCTCAAGAGCGGCGCCTACCGGGACGCCAGCATGGCGATGTGCGCTCTGGTGGCCGCGGCCGACGGGCATGTCGACCCCACGGAGCGGCAGCGCGTCGAGGAGATGATCGTCTCGAACGAGGTGCTGCAGAACTTCCCCGCCGACCAGCTTCGCCAGCGGTTCAACCAGAACGTGGACCGGCTCACGGCCAACTTCGAGCTGGGCAAGGCGGAAGCGCTGAAGGAGATCGCCAAGGCGGCCAAGAAGCCGCAGGAGGCCCGCGCCGTCGTGCAGACCGGCATGGTCATCGCGGGTGCCGACGGGTATGTGGAACCGTCCGAGCAGCAGGCGATCCGCGAGGCCTGTGCCGCGCTCGGAATCTCACCCGCGGAGTTCGGCGTCTGAGTCGACACCGCCGCCGCCGTCCCCGCCCTCACGGAACCGGCGGCCGCGGCGCCCGCCGCTCCCGGTCGCCGCGGCCGCACCTTCGCGCATGCACCCGTGCTCAGTGGCGGCTGCGGCGCGTGGTGGTCTTGCGGTAGCCGAAGGGGCCCGGCAGGTCCATGGAGGTGGTGCGGCGGCCCGTCGAGGAGTAGGTGCGCCTGGCGCCATCGCCCTTGGCGAGGGTGATGGACACGGACTTGCGGTTGATGTTGAGGCGGACTCCCGGGAATATGCGGAAACTCTTGCGGAAGGTGACGGGCACGATGCGCTCCTTTCGTAGGCCGTCCGTCTTCCCCGAGTTCCCGCCCTTACGCGAGCTGGTGCCGGCGGTGGTGCCGAGCCGACGCCGGAACGGGCTGCCCCGGCCGGTCGGCATCACGGTCGGCTCGTGAGTCATCGGCCGTGAACCGGTGGAGCCTTGCGCCGACGCAGGACCCGTGGAACGCACGCGTGACCGTGGAACGCACGCGTGACCGTGGAACGCACGCGTGACCGTGGAACGCACGCGTGACCGTGGGGCTCCCCCGCTCCCGTTGCCGGACGCGCTCCCGGGCCCCTGCTCGCCTCAGCTGCGAACCTTCCCCCGGAGGCGCCCCTTTCGCCCGCCCCGGGCCCGCGTCGGGTCCGGTCCTGCCCCGAGCTCCGGACGCGCCCCGTTCGCGGCGCCCGTGCGAAGATCCGTACGAGCCCCCGGCCGCCCGCGCCGGAGGGCGCCGCGGGCGCAGCTGCGCAGCTGTGCCGGACAGACCCGCGGACGCTGACCGCCGCCGGCGATGAGCGCGTTGACCGGCGACATGGGGTCGGCGCCCACGGACTTCGCGACCAGAACCCCCACCATCAGCGGGAACAGGGCGGCGGCCAGGGCGGATCCCGTGGTGGTGACCTGCTGGATACGGGGGCGGCGTGATGCTTCGGGGTTCATGACGCCAGTCCAGCAGCGGCCGGCCCAGGCGGACATCGGACGACGTACTCAGCCCGTACGTCCTCATGTACTCAGCCCCGCACAGACACACCGTGGTGGGAACGGCGAGCCGCGCATACGGACGCCCCGCACGGTCGGACCGCCGTCGGCACCGCGTACGATCGGCCGGTCGCCCGCCCACAGGAAGTCCCGCTCGTTGACCACTCTCGTGCCACCGCCCCGAACCACCGTGGGTCTGCTGCCCGTCGGGCTCCGCCTCCGTGTCGAGGACGGCGGGGAACTGCCCGCCTTGGTGTGGGACTCAGGTCCGGGCTGGCGCATGATCAGCAACGCGGTGCTCGGCGGAGGTGTCGGAGAACGCGCCTGGATCCTCAACGCCCAGGTCGCCCACGGCTACCGGCGCAAGGACCCGGACCGCCATCTCGCCCAGCTGGCGGGTGACTTCGGGATGCGCGGGCCGGGCGTCGGGCTGATGACGGCGGCCGACGTCTCGCGCAACGGCCGTGCGCGCGACGGTGGCGTCGAGGCCGTGGCGACGGTGGGCATCGCGGTACGTGGCTGGGCCGCCGCAGCGGACGAGGGCGGGGGCGCGCTCGCGGCACCGGGCACGATCAACATCGTCGCGGCGCTCCCGGTGGCGCTCAGCGACGCCGCCTTGGTCAACGCGGTGGCCACGGCCACCGAGGCGAAGGTCCAAGCACTGATCGAGGCGGGGTACGACTGCTCGGGCACGCCCACCGACGCCGTGTGCGTCGCCGCTCGCGTCCCCCGTCCCGGCGAGAAGGTCCACTCCTTCGCCGGCCCTCGTTCCCGGTGGGGTGCCCGTCTGGCCCGCGCCGTCCACCGCGCGGTGGGGGCCGCCACACCCGCACCGTAGAGAGGCTGCAGGTGGGTGGGGCCAGTCGCCCGGAGCAACGCCTCATGGCCCCTCGAACCGCATGCCCCCCGGCCGGGCCTGTCCGCCGCCGTTGGAATGATGGTGCCCGACCGCAACGCAGGGAAGACGGAAGGGAAAAGGGGGGACGCGTATGGCCGTGCTGGTTCTGTCCGGCATCCTCGCACTCGTCGTGGGAGGGTGCGTCTGTGTGGTGTGGGCGGCGCGGGGCGGCCCGCGCTGGGCGCGGATCGTGGCGGCCGGGACCCTGGCCGCAGCCGAGCTGGTGAGCCACTCGGGACGGACGCGCGCAGGCGGGGACTCCGATGACTGAGGAGTCGTGTCGTCCGGATGGCCGGGTCAGCCGTTGCGCCTGGCCAGGCTGTGGACAAGCACGAGCAACGCCACCGCCATGACGGTCACGTGCATCCAGGCGGGGGCGGTCGAGGCATCCGCCGCGGCCGTTACGATCGAGGTCATCCTGCCCTCCAGGTGGTGGGATTCCGGTGAGCGGTGTGCTCCCCGGGACGAGGCGCCGGCCCCGGTGGTCGCGGTGGGGTGCGGCGCCGATGTCGGGTGGGCTTCCTCGCCCCTCGGGGGCGTGGGCCGTTCGGGTCACGTCCCGCGGATACCCCCGGGCTGCCGGGTGACGCCCCCTCACGGCGCGGGTGCGGCCCGGGGAGTGCGCCTGGGGACGCGATCGAGGGCCGGTGGCGTCAGCGGCGACGGGACCGGCCGGACCGCCAGCCGGCGCCGACCCCGGCGATGTGCAGTGCCAGCAGCGCGAGACCGAGCAGCATGACGTTCCCCGAGGCGAGGACCTGGTTGGTGGCGATGTCCGCCGCACTGATCAGAAAGGCGATGAAGAACAGTACGGCCGCGGCTGTGGCGAGCATGGCGTGGGCTCCCTCGTTGCGTGGGGTGTGGAGCCCGTATGCCCCCGTTTCCCGGTTCCAGACCCGGGTCACCGGCCTCCCGCCACGGCGACGGGCGGCCGTACCGGTCCGGCACGCGGGGGAAGGGCGTTGCCCAGTGGGGTGCGGGACCGCGCCGGCCGTTGCCCGGACCCGGCGGGGCTGTGGGGTGCATGGACGCGACGTGGGGCCTCCGGCGCGTTCCGGTTTCCGGACCGGACACGGCGGAAGCGCGCACCGTCGACCACCGGAAAAACGGGTGGCCCCACTCCGGGTCCCGGTGCTGGGATGGCTCGATGCATGAGGCAACGGTCAGCGTGGACCGGGGGCGGTACGACGATGCGGTGACCCCCTGGGAGCAGGAGGCCTGGCGCGGCGCGGCCGTCGCCTGGGTGGCGGATGTGCTGGCCGTACGCGGTCTGCGGGCCACAGGCCGATGGGATGTGCGACTGCGCCCCTGGTCGGTCCTGGTTCGGGTCCCGGTCGGGGGAGGCGACGCCGTGTGGTTCAAGGCCAACCCGCCGGCCAGTGCCTTCGAAGGCCCGCTGACCGCGGCGCTGGCCCGCTGGGTGCCGGAGCACGTACTGGAACCGCTGGCCGTCGACGCGGAGCGCGGGTGGTCGCTACTGCCCGACGGAGGCGATCTGTTCAGGAGCGTGCTCGAACGGGACGCAGCCGGGCCCGGCGCCTGGGAGGAAATCCTTCGCCAGTACGCGACCATGCAGCGTGCACTGGTTCCCCGCGCACACGAGATGGAGGAGTTGGGCGTCCCCGGCGCTCGTACCGCCGCCCTGCCGGACCTCTTCGACCGGCTGGTCGCGGAGAACACCGCGCCGGACTCCGGCGAGCGCCGGGATCTCGAGCAGCTCCGGCCGCGGCTCGTGGACTGGTGCGCCGAGCTGGCGGCCGTGGGCGTCGCCGACTCCCTCGACCACTCCGACCTGCACGACGCCCAGTTGCTTGTCCGGGAGCCGGGCCGGTTCACCTTCTTCGACTGGGGCGACGCGGCCGTCTCCCACCCCTTCTGCAGCCTGCTCGTACCCGCCCGCAGAGCGAGTGAGCTCCATGGCCCCGGGATGCTGCCGCGGTTGCGCGACGCCTATCTGGAACCCTGGACGGGGGCCGGGCCGACGGCAGCCGAGCTGCGACGGGCGGTGAGTCTCGCATGGCGGCTGAGCGCTCTCGGGCGCGCCTGTTCGTGGGGCCGGCTGTTCCCGTCCGCGTACGGCTCGTCGTTCGACACAGGAGCCACGGAGCGGGTTCGATGGCTGATGGAGCTCCGCAACGATCCGCCCGTCCAGGCTCCGGTGCGCTCGCGCCGGGGCGTCTCGCCGTCCGGGTCGCGGTGAACCCCACTCGGCCCGGGGTCCACCGTGCGGGGACCCGTCGGACCGGACCGGGCCGACGGCACCGATGGTGACCATGCGCCCAGGCGGGCGCGAGTCCTGCACATGGTGGGGATCGTCCTCGTTCGCGGGCCCCGGCGGGTGGTGCCGTGGGAAGAGGCCATGACGGTCCGGCACGGCGGTCGGGCGCCGCCAGGTCCGCCCGTCGGCCGGGGCGACGACGACATCCGGCCGGGGGCGCGCACGGAGCGCCCTGGCGAAGCCCGTGCGGAGATCCGTGCCACACCCGCCGACAAGCGGAGTCCATCGGCTCTGCACGGCGGGTGGACGGCCCGGGCCGCCGCGTCGCAGAGCACCCGCGCCGACCAGGTCGCGACGTCCGCCGACGGCCCGGGAGATCGCGGCGCCCGCCAGGAGCGCGCTGCCCGGTTCGGCGTCGCTGACCGACGCGGAGACATCGGCGACCACGCAGACGGGGGGCGGGGGCGCGCCCAAGTCGTGGCGGAACGGCGCCGGACGCTCCGCCGGTCCGGTCGGCCCGCGCTGCCGTGCGACCCGGCCGCTGCGCCCGTGACGGTCGCGCGGCAGGTGCGGCTCCTCGTCGCGCCCACTCTCCGGCGAGCTCCGCCACGGAGTGCGGTCCACCAACACCGCACCGCGCATGAGGGTCGAAGGCCGTCGCCGGTACCGCCGTGACGCGACGGTGTGGAGCGCGAACAGCGCGGTCGCCAGGTACGGGCCGACCCGGGCCGGACCTACGCCCGCGGTTTCCCGGCGCCGGGAGACGGGCGAGTCCCGGGAGCCGGGCTCCACGCGCACGGCGTTTCGGCCATCCGGTTCCACGGCGGTGTCCCCGCTACCGCAAGGGCGGAGGTGCCCGTGCCCGCCGCCGCCCGGCCGGGGACCGCTGCCACAACGTCCGAAACCGGCCGTCCGAACGGCCGCTCCCCGTCGTTGATCCCGTCGGGCACCCCGCCCGAGCAGGTATCAGGGACGGCTCCCCTGCCTCCTGCGGCTCGGTCCCGTTCCGTACGGCGGTCCCGAACACGGCGTACGACAGCTCGAACCTCGGCAACCTGCCGCAGCCCCGCACCTCCACACCGCCAGAAAGGCCGAACGTGACCACACTGCGCGCCGCCGACGACCCCGGCGGGCACGCCGATCCGCACGCCCCGGCAGCCCGGTCTGCGGCACGGTACGGCGGGAGGGCGTCGTGAGTGCGACGTGGCTGCCGCCGGAGCAGTACGCCGAGACGCTGATGAAGGCGACCGCCTTCGCCTGTCTGTTCTTCACCGACGAGGACGACCGGCCGGTGCAGTTGAGGGCGGTGTACTCGCAGGCACACCCCTGGCAGTGGCCGGGCGGGACGATGGACCCGGGTGAACGACCGTGGGAGACGGCGGTACGGGAGTGCCGGGAGGAGACCGGCATGGTCGTCGAGGGACCCACTCGGCTCCTGGCCGCGGTGTACGGACTGCCGGGCGCGAAGTGGCCGTACAGCACGGTGGGGTTCGTCTTCGACGGCGGCCGGCTCACGGCGGACCGGATCGCGGGCATCACCCTGGATCCGGCCGAGCACGACGCCGTGCGCGTCCTCTCGGCGAGGGAGTGGCGGGCGCACATGCCGGAGCGGGACTTCACGCGGCTGCGCGCCGTGATGGAGGCACGCCGAACAGGCGTGACGGCGTACTTCGACGCCTGGGACTGGGACGACTGAGCCGGCCACACAGCGGTTCGAAGTAAATCGAACATCCAGCGACGGGAGAGGTGGCGACACGCCCCCGGGCCGCCGAATGCCCGGGTACGGCCGCGCGGGTCCGGTGTGATCGTGGCCGACTCGTTTCGTCGAGACCCCTCTAGGAGAGATCATGCGCATGCGCATCGCGTCCACCGTGGCCGCCCTCGCAGTGGCCGGTGTCCTCGCCGGCGCCGGCAGCGCCGTGGCGGACAGTGGGGCGGAGGCCGCGGCCGCGGGCAGCCCGGGTGTGCTGTCGGGCAACGTCGTCCAGGTCCCGCTGCACGTGCCGCTGAACTTCTGCGGCAACTCGCTCGGTGTCATCAGCCTGCTCAACCCGGCCGTCGGCAACGCCTGCCTCAACGGCTGACCGCACCCCGCCGCACCGGGAACCAGGTGCGGCCCCGGCCCCGGCCGGCCGGCCCGCCGGCAGTCGTCGGGACCGAACCGGCCGGGCCCTCGTACCGAGGGTCCGGCCCTCGTGCTTTCCCGACGCCGTCCCAGGGGGGCGGTCACGGCCCGGCGTGCCAGTCCCGCTCGGAGTCGCCTGCGTCGAATACGCTGCGGAAACGTCCGCCCCGGCCGCCTCGGTGCCGGGCACGCACGGGCGAACGCCGCCCGACGACGGCATCGGACGAGGCCCTGACGGCGGAGCCGCCGGAAGCGGGAAGGGGTGCGGCATGCGGTCCCCAGGTGTGCATCTGCGGGAGATCACCGACGACAACCGGGAAGCCGTTCGCGCCCTCCGCGTACGGCGTGACCAGAAACAGTTCGTCGCCTCGGTGTCCAAGTCGCTCAAGGAGGCGGCGAAGACACCCGAGGCCAATCCCTGGTACCGCGCCGTGTACCGGGACGACGAGCCGGTGGGCTTCGCGATGCTGGCGTGGAGACCGCCCTCCGGCCCTTTCGAGGGGCGGCACTTCCTCTGGCGCTTCCTGGTCGACAAGCGGTACCAGAAGCGGGGAATCGGCCGGGAGGCCCTGTCGCAGATCGCGGACCTGGTCCGTGCGGACGGCGGCACCGAGCTGCTGACCAGCTACGAGCCCGGCGAGGGCGAACCGTGGCCCTTCTACCGGAAATTCGGCTTCGAGCCCACCGGGGAGATCGACGACGGCGAGATCGTCCTGCGGCTGGCCTTCCCCGCTCGGTGAGCCCGCAGGGTCGGTCCGCGCGGCCGAGGCCGCCGCCGGCTCCCCTCCGGCTCCGGACGGCTGCCGCCCGCGCCGCGGAGCGGCCCGTCTCCCGGACCCGCGCACCCGGTGACGGTCCGTCGACAGGGCGGTCCGGCCGTCCGAGTGGGGGCCGGCGGGAGGGAGCAGGCCGCACGCGCCGGGTCCGACCGCCCGCGCAGACGCACCGGGCACGTGCGGGGCGGTCCGTCCCGGTGTCCGGCCGGACGGGCCGCCCCGCCCAGTGAGGGCTGTCGTCGCTATTCGGCCGGACGCATTCGTTCCGGAAAAGGACCCGCACGGCTCCCCGGCGGGCATCGCGAAGACGCACTGCCAGGTGAACTCGCGGAAAGCGCTCGCCCTGTTCACGGTGCACCCGGACCCCGGATGACAACAATCGGCCATTGTTGACTTCTGAACCGCCGGAAAATACCGACGATCATGTTGACACCGCATGGGCGACGCGCCACTATGGCGGGCCGCGCCGCCGGAATCCCCCCACCTCTTCCCCCTGCGCCTTCCGCTCCTCCCTCTTCTCGAAATTCCGTGGCGTCCTTGGGTTGCCGGCCTTCCGGCCCGTCGCCCCATTTCGCCATGCCCACTTTTCCACCCTCCCCGCGATTGTGGCGACGGGCCGATCAGCACCATTGACCGATGGTTGACCCTTGAGTAACTTGCCGCTATCTTCAAGCCGCTGCTCGAATGACCCGAATTGATTTCCGCGGGCATTGCGAGACCCTGCACGTCCCGCGCCGCCGATCGACCGAAATTTAACCTCCGGGCAACACCAAAGCCTTTTCGGAGAATGATGAATTCGGTAGAGCACCACGTGGACCTGGTCATCGGAATCACCCCCTTCGGTGAACCGGACGCCCGTCTCGCCGCCGGGGTGAGCCGCGCCGGCGGCCTCGGAGTGCTCGACCTGGGTTCGGGGGACCGGAGAGCGAGAGAGGCGCTGGCTGCACTGCGCCGATGGCACCCCGGGCGCTGGGGTGTGCGGATCGGCCCGCGCTGCCGACCGGAACCAGGCGACCTCGTACAGGAGCACGGCTCCCCCGGCGGGCCGGACACGGTGGTGCTCGCGCCCGACTCCGCCTGGGACCTGTCCGCGATCCCACGGGACCCCCGGCTCCGGGTGCTCGTGGAGGTCACCGGGCTCGAGGCAGCGCGCCGGGCCGTGGAGTCGGGGGCCGGCGGGCTGATCGCCCGCGGCAGCGAGTGCGGAGGCCCCGTCGGAGAGCTCGGCACCTTCGTACTCCTCCAGCAGCTGCTCGCGGCGGAGTTGAGGGTTCCGGTGTGGGCCTGCGGGGGGATCGCGCCGCGGACCGCCGCCGCCGCCGTGGTGGGCGGCGCCGCCGGGGTGGTGCTCGACACCCAGCTCGCGCTGCTGGCCGAGTCACAGCTTCCCGAGCCGGTCGCGGCCGTGCTGCGGACCTGCGACGGCACGGAGACCGTGGTGTCCGGCGGCCACCGCACACTGCGTCGGCGGAGGCCCGCGGCCCGGTCCTCCGCCGACGACGCTTCTCCCGCACACCGCCTGCCGGTCGGACAGGACGCCTTTCTGGCCGCCCGGTTCGCCGAGCGCTGGGGTGACACCGGCCGCGCGGTCCGGGCGGTGCTCGGTGCCGTACGGTGCGCCGTGCGGGAGGGCGAACGGGAGACCGCCGCTAGGGCGCTGCGGGCGGACTCGGCGATGAGCCGGGCCCTGGGGACCCGGCTGCCGGTGGCCCAGGGCCCGATGACCCGGGTGAGCGACGGGGCAGCGTTCGCCGCCGCCGTCGCCGACGACGGGGCCCTCCCCTTCGTCGCCCTCGCGCTCGCCGGGGCGGAGCGGTCCCGGACGATGCTGGAGGAGGCACGGCAGGTCCTGGACGGCAGGCCGTGGGGAGTCGGGATCCTGGGCTTCGCCCCCGAGGAGACGAGGACCGCGCAGCTGGCGGCGGTCCGGGCGGCCGGGCCCACCCACGCGATCGTGGCCGGCGGCAGGCCCTCGCAGGCACGGGTGCTGGAGGAGGCCGGGATCAGGACGTTCCTCCACGTCCCCTCACCGGGCCTGCTGCGGCAGTTCCTGGACGCCGGGGCCCGCAGGTTCGTCTTCGAGGGCGCCGAGTGCGGCGGCCACGTCGGTCCCCGGAACAGCTTCCCGCTCTGGGAGGCCCAGACGGCGGTGCTGGAGGACTTCCTCGACGGTCTCGCCCGGCGGTCGGACGAGACCGCGGCGCGGGCCACCGCCGAACGGATCGAGGTGTTCCTCGCGGGCGGCATCCACGACGAGCGCTCCGCCGCGATGGCCGCCGCACTCGCCGCGCCGCTGACGGCGCGCGGCTGCGCCGTGGGCACCCTCATGGGCACGGCGTATCTCTTCACCGAGGAGGCGGTCGCACACGGTGCGGTGCGGCCGCTGTTCCAGCGCCGGGTGCTCGCGGCGGAGCGCACGGCGCTGCTGGAGACGGCGCCCGGTCACGCCACCCGCTGTGTGCCGAGCCCCTTCAGCGATGCCTTCGGCAGGCTGGCCGTCGGCATGCGCGAGGAGGGACTGGCCGAGCGGGAGGTCTGGGAACGGCTGGAGCGGCTGAACGTCGGCAGGCTGCGGATCGCCGCCAAGGGCGTGGATCGCACCGGCGGCGGAGCCCTGGAGCCCGTCGACGAGGAACGCCAGCTGGCGGAGGGCATGTTCATGGCCGGCGAGGTGGCGGTGCTGCGAACGGCCACGACCACCCTCGCCCGGCTGCACTCCGCCGTGACCGAGGGTGCGGCGGGCTTGCTCACCGGGCGGGTGGCCGGCCCTGCGACCCGCCCCGGCCCCGGCACCCAGGACGGAGCGAGGGCCGAACCGGAGCCGCCGCGGCCGCTGGACGTCGCGGTGGTCGGCATGGCCTGCATGTTCCCCGGTGCTCCCGATCTGGCCACCTTCTGGGCCAACGTCCTCGACGGGGTCGACTCGGTGGGGGAAGTCCCCCGTGACCGCTGGGATCCCGGTGTGCACGGCGTCGAGGCGGGCGGTACGGTCACCTCGCGCTGGGGCGGGTTCCTGCCGCCGATACCCTTCGACGCCCTGCGTTACGGCATCCCTCCCGCCTCGCTGGGCAGCATCGAGCCCGTGCAACTGCTGGCCCTGGAGGCCGCACGGCGTGCGCTGGACGACGCGGGGCTCGGCGAGGGCGGCCGGGCCTTCGACCGGACGCGGACGGGGGTGGTGTTCGGTGCCGAACCGGGCAGCGACCTCTCCAACGCGGCGACGCTGCGGGCGGTGCTCCCGTCGTACCTCGGCGAGGTGCCGAAGGGACTGCAGGAGCAGCTTCCACCGCTGACCGAGGACTCCTTCCCCGGAATGCTCGCGAACGTGGTCTCCGGACGGATCGCGAACCGGCTCGATCTGGGCGGTCCCAACTTCACCGTCGACGCGGCCTGCGCCTCCTCCCTCGCGGCGGTGGACGTCGCCTGCAAGGAACTGGCCGCGGGCACCAGCGACATCATGCTGTGCGGAGGCGCCGATCTGCACAACGGCGTCAACGACTACGTGCTGTTCTCCTCGGTGCACGCCCTCTCCCCCACCGGCCGCAGCCGGGCCTTCGACGGCTCGGCCGACGGGATCGCACTCGGCGAGGGCGTGGCGTGCGTGGTGCTGAAGCGGCTGGCCGACGCCGAGCGGGACGGCGACCGCATCTACGGTGTCGTCAAGGGCATCGGCAGTTCCAGCGACGGCCGGTCCCTCGGGCTGACGGCGCCGCGCCCGGAGGGCCAGCGCAGGGCACTGGAACGGGCGCACCGCAACGCCGGTACGTCACCGGCGGACGTGGGGCTGGTGGAGGCGCACGGCACGGGCACGGTCGTCGGGGACAGGACCGAACTCGATGTCCTCACCGAGGTGTTCGAGGCCGCCGGAGCGAGCCCGGGCGGCTGTGTCCTCGGATCGGTCAAGTCGCAGATCGGGCACACCAAGTGCGCCGCGGGCCTGGCCGGGCTGATCAAGACCCTGATGGCCCTGCACACCGGCGTCCGGCCGCCCACCCTTCATCTGGAACAGCCCAACGCGGCCTGGCACGAGGACCGCAGCCCGTTCGTCTTCCACCGCGAGGCACTGCCGTGGGCCGTACCGGCCGAGCGGCGCGTGGCGGGCCTGAGCGCCTTCGGTTTCGGAGGCACCAACTTCCACGTGGTGCTGGGCGCGCACGGCGGGGGGCTGCCGCCCTCGCACGGGCGGGACGCGTGGCCCGCCGAACTCTTCCTGTTCCGCGGGGCGGACCCGGCGGCCGCGCGCCGGGCCGCGGGGGCCCTGCTGGAAACGGCGTCACCGGCCGCGGAAGGGGCGAGTCCGTGGCGGCTGCGGGACCTCGCCCTCGGCGCCTCGCGGCGTGCCGCGACGGACCGGGGTCCGGTGCGGATCGCCGTCGTCGCGAGGGACCCCGACGAGCTGTGCCGGCGGCTGCGTCGAGCCCTCGACGGCGAGCACGATCCGGGTGCGGGGGTCCATCTCGCCGGCGGCGAGGCGACGGCCAGTGCTCCGGGCACCTCCGACGCGCCGGAGGCCGGGCCCCCGGGCGGGGGCGGCGGCAAGGTCGTCTTCCTGTTCCCCGGGCAGGGGAGCCAGCGGACGGGCATGTTCGCCGGCCTCTTCACGGCCTTCCCCGAACTCCAGTACCTCCTCACGCTCGACCGTGGCACGGCCGCCGCGCTGCATCCCCCGACCGCGTTCACGGACTCCGGGCGCGGTCGTGCCAGAGCAGCGCTCACCGACACCCGCGCCGCCCAGCCCGCGCTCGGCATGGTGGGCCTCACCGCCCATGCGCTGCTGACGCGGGCCGGGATCGTGCCCGACATGGCGGCGGGCCACAGCTACGGCGAACTGGTCGCCCTCAGCGCCGCCGGCGCCCTCGATCCGGAGACGCTGCTGACGCTGAGCTCCGAGCGCGCCGCTGCGATCCTGGCGGCCGCCGGGGACGATCCCGGGGCCATGGCGGCGGTGAGCGCGTCCGCCGCGGAAGTCGAGCGCGTACTGGGCCCGACGAGGGCCGACGGCGGTCACCACGGCGACGACGGCGACGGCGACGGCGACGGCGACGACCGGAGCAACGGCGGCCGCGCGGCGGGCGGGCTCCCGGGTGCCGGGCTCGTGGTGGCCAATCACAACACGCCGCGGCAGACGGTGATCTCCGGCCCCACCGCCGCGGTGGAGTCCGCGCTGGGGCTGCTGCGCGAGGCGGGTCTCGGCGCGAAGCGCCTTCCGGTGGCATGCGCGTTCCACAGCCCGCTGGTCGCGGGAGCCGGCGAGCGATTCTCGCGTGTACTGGCCGAACACCCCGTAGGACCCACGGAGTTCGAGGTGTGGTCCAACCGCACCGCCCGGCCCTACGGCGACCGCCCCGACGGTATCCGTGCGGAGCTGGCCGCGCAGATCGAGGCGCCGGTGCGTTTCGCCGAGCAGATCGAGGCGATGTACGAGGCGGGCGCCCGGGTCTTCGTCGAGTGCGGACCGGGCCGGGTGCTGACCGGGCTGGTGGCCGAGATCCTGGGTGACCGGCCGCACCGCACCGTCGCGTGCGCGCCGCGGCCGGGAAGCGGTCTGCCCGAACTCCTCGACGCCCTGGCCCGGCTCGCGGTGGCCGGGGTGCCGGTGGGCACCGGCTGGATGTTCCGGGGCCGTGACGCGGTGGACCCGGACCGGGCCGAGAACGACCGCAAGCCCGGCTGGACGGTCGACGGGCATCTCGTCCGCACCGCGTCCGGCGAACTCCTGCCCGGTGCGCTGGCACCGGCCCGACGTGTCGTGGAGACGACTGTGACGGACCATCACGGTGGCTGGACGGCCGAGGGCGCCGCGACCGGCCAGGACGCGCTGATAGCCGAGTTCCTGCGGACGAGCAGGGAGATGGTGGCGGCCCAGCGCGACGTACTGCTGACGTACTTCGGCGGGCGGGCACCCGGTGACCCCCTGCCCGCCCCGGCCGGCCCCCCGCTCACTCCCACCCTGCCGGCGGGACGACCGGAGGCGTGGGAGCCACAGCCCGTCGGCGGCTCCCCGCGGACCGGGGCCGCTGCCGCACCGGTCGCCCTCGAGGGGCAGGAGCGGACGGGCGCCCCCGGAGACGGCGCCGATTCGGCCGGGCCGCCCTCCGCTGACGACGTCCTGCGCCTGATCGTGGACATCATCAGTGAACGCACCGGCTATCCGGCCGACATGGTCGAGCCGGGCCTGGACCTGGAAGCGGATCTCAGCATCGACTCGATCAAGCGGACCGAGATCGTGGGCGAACTGGCCGGACGGCTGATCCGGACCGGCGCGGCGCCCGCCGACGCCGGCTCACTGGACGACACCACGATGGAGGAGCTCTCCCGGGCGAGAACCGCCGAGGCCCTGGCCGCCGGGATCTGCGCCCTCCTGCCCGGTGCCGGGGCCGAGCCGGACGGCGTCCCGGCGGCTCCCGTCGCCGTGCCGGGAACGCCGCCCGCCGCGGCACCGGCCGCTGCCCCGGAGCGGAACGGCAACGCCCCGTACCCGGTTGCGGCCACGCGCACCGGCACGGGCCCGGAGACGGCGATGTCAACGCCGACGGTGCCGACGGCACGGTTCCCTTCCGGGGACGACGGAGGCGGCACGGCGCCCGGAGCGGACATCCCTCTCGTCGCCGCGCCCAAACGCCTGGAACTGCGCAAGGTGCCGCTGAACGGCAGCGCGGGTACCGCGACGCCGGCGGCTCTGCGCGGGCGGAGGTTCGTACTGCTCGGCGACGGGGACGGTGAACTCGCGGGCACGGCAGTGGCGCTCGCCGCGGCCCTGGAACGGCACGGTGCCCTGTCCGTCGTGCTCGGCGCCGAACAGGCGCTGCCGCCGTCGAGCGGCCCGGGGCCGCTCGACGGTGTCGTCCTGCTCGACCCGCTGGCCGTCTCCGGGCCGCCGGTCCTGCCCTCGGCCTTCCCGGCCGTCAAGGCAGCGCTGGCCTGCCGCCCCGCACGGCTGCTCGCCGTACGGCTCGCCGAGAAGGGCCTGGTGGCGGAGCGTGCGGCCGGACTGCGCGGGCTCTTCCGCACCATCGCCCGGGAGTACCCGGGCACCGGTCCCACCGTGATCGACCTCGATCCGGGCGGGGCGCCCGGGTTGCGGACGCCGGAGGGCGTCGCCGCCGCGGTGGTCGATGAGCTGTCCGCGGCCGGCGGAGCACCGGTCGTGGTGCGCGACGCGGACGGCCTTCACACCTGGGAGCCCGTCGAGGCGCCCTTCGGGACGACGGCCGCGACCGGTGCGGGACCCGCCGGGGACGGGGCGGCGGAGGCGGCGGCGGCGCTCGGACTCGACCAGGACTCGGTCGTCCTGCTCACCGGAGGGGCCCGGGGCATCACGGCGGCGTTCGCCGTCGCACTCGCCCGGGCCTCCCGCTGTCGCGTCGAACTGCTCGGCAGGACGCCCGCCCCCGCCGGGCCGGAGGATCCGCGGACGGCGGCGGCCGGCGACAGGGCGGCGCTGCGCCGGGTACTCGCGGTGGGGGGCGGGTACGCCTCCCCCGCCGAGATCGACCGGGCGGCCGAACTGCTCCTCGCCCAGCGGGAGATGGCCGCCACGCTGACCGCGCTCGAAGCCGCCGGGAGCCGGGTCCGCTACCGCAGCGTCGACTGCCGCGACTCCGCCGCCGTGCTGCAGGCGGTGAAGGAGATCCATGCCGACCACGGGCGTCTCGACGGAGTCGTCCACGCCGCGGGGGTCATCGACGACAGGCTCATCGCGGAGAAGTCGCCGGAGTCGTTCGAGCGGGTGTACGGCACCAAGGTCGCGGGTGCCGTCTCACTGCTCTCGGCTCTCGGCGAACTTCCCGACGAGGGACCGCGGTTCGTCGTGCTGTTCGGCAGTGTCTCCGCGGTGTTCGGCAACAAGGGCCAGGCGGACTACGCGGCCGCCAACGACGCCCTGGAGACCCTGGGCGAGCAGTGGCGGGCCCGCACCGGCCGGCGGGCACTGACGGTCCACTGGGGCCCCTGGGCTCCCGGCGGGGTCCACACCGGAATGGTCGGCCCGGAGCTCGCCCGCGAGTACGCCCGGCGCGGGATCGCCCTGGTCGACCCCGAAGAGGGGCCGCTGGCGCTGCTGCGGGAACTCGCCTGGGGCGACCCGGCGGCCCGGGCGGTCGTCCACACCGCCTCGGAGTGGTGACATGACCGGTGCGGGGTCGAGTGCCGGCAGGGACCGGCCCGCCGGCGGGCGGACGGACGGCGCGCGGACCGAGGGCGGCCGCGCCGTTCCCGTCGCCATCACGGGAATGGCCGTACTGCTGCCGGGAGCCCCGGATCTGGCGGCGTACTGGCGCAACCTCGTCGCCGGGTTCGACGCAGTGGGCGATGTCCCGGAGGGCCGCTGGGACGCCGTGTACTACCGGCCCGCGACGGCGGACGGTCCGGCCGCCGCGGACCAGGTGTACTGCCGGCGCGGCGGTTTCGTGGATGCGCTGGCGGACGTGGACGTGACCCGTTTCGGCATCATGCCGAGTTCGGTGCCGGGCGCGGAGCCCGACCAGCTGATCGCGCTCCAGGTGGCTGCGTCAGCGGTCGCGGACGCCGGCGGCGAGGACCGGCTGCCGGCCCGGGAACGGGTCGGCGTCGTGCTGGGCCGGGGCGGCTATCTGACACCGGGGCTGGTCCGCCTCGACCAGCGGGTGCGTACCGCGGCCCAGTTGGTTCGCACCCTCGGTGAGTTGCTGCCGCATCTCGGCGCCGACCAGCTGGCCCGGGTACGGGAGGCGTTCACCGAACGGCTGGGGCCCGACCGGCCGGAGAACGCCATCGGCCTCGTCCCCAATCTGGCGGCCTCCCGGCTGGCCAACCGGCTCGATCTGCGCGGTCCCGCCTACACGGTGGACGCGGCCTGCGCCTCCTCGCTCGTCGCCGTGGACCAGGCGGTCGGCGAGCTGGCGTCCGGCCGGTGCGACCTGATGCTCGCCGGAGGCGTGCACCACTGCCACGACATCACCCTGTGGAGCGTCTTCTCCCAGCTCCGCGCCCTGTCTCCCAGCCAGCGCATCCGCCCCTTCCACCGGGACGCGGACGGCATCCTCATCGGCGAGGGCACGGGTGTGGTCGTGCTTAAGCGGCTGGCGGACGCCGTGCGGGACGGAGACCGGATCTACGCGGTCGTCCGGGGGACGGCGGTCGGCAGCGACGGGCGTACGGCCGGACTGGTCAGCCCCGATCCGGGCGGGCAGATCCGCGCCGTGCGACGGGCGTGGGAGGCGGCCGGGCTGGACCCGGCCGAGCCGGGGTCGATCGGACTGCTGGAGGCGCACGGTACGGCCACTCCCGCCGGCGATGCGGCCGAACTGCGCACGCTGGCCGAGGTCTTCGGCCCGCCGGACGACAGCGAGGGCGGGCGGACCGCGGTGATCGGGTCGGTGAAGTCGATGATCGGCCACGCGATGCCGGCGGCGGGGGTCGCTGGCCTGGTCAAGGCGGCTCTCGCCGTGCACCACGCGGTCCTGCTGCCGACCCTGCACTGCGACGATCCCCATCCCGCGCTCGCCGGCACCCGATTCCGTCCCCTGGCCGGGGCGGCGCCGTGGGACTCCGGCCCCGGGGGGACGCCGCGCCGGGCGGCGGTGAACGCCTTCGGGTTCGGTGGGGTCAACGCCCATGTCGTCCTCGAACAGGCCCCGGGCGTCACGGCGTTCACGGCTGCGCCCAAGCCGCGGGCTGCCGCGCGCCCGGCCGCCGACGAGGGGCGGCGCGGCTCCGGGCGGGCGGCCGCTGCCACCACCGTGATCGAACGGGAGCGCGTGCTGCTGCTCACCGCCGGCTCGCCGGAGGACCTCGCGGCCGCGCTGGACACCGAGGACTCGACGCTGCTCGCCTCGGGGCTCGACACCCCGGCGAGCCGGGGAGCCGGGCCGGCCCGCCTCGGTATCGTCGATCCGACACCGAAGCGGCTGGCGCTCGCCCGCCGGGTCACCGCCAAGGGCCGGGCGTGGCACGGCCGCGGCGACGTGTGGTTCTCCCCTCACCCGCTGCTCGGCGGCGAGCGGCCGGGCAGGATCGCCTTCGTCTTCCCGGGACTTGAGAGCGAGTTCGAGCCGCGCGTCGACGACGTCGCCGCCCGGTTCGGGCCGGCGCGGCCGGGGCCGGCCGGCGGTGCGACGGCGGCCCGCGTCGGGGACGTCGGCCGGCACGGGCTGGGCGTGGTGGCGGTGGGCAGGCTCCTGGACACCGCCCTGCGCCGGATGGGCGTGGTCCCGGAGGCGGTGGCCGGGCACAGCATCGGCGAGTGGACGGCGATGGCGGTCGCGGGTCTGTACTCCGAGCAGGCCGTGGACGACTTCATGGCCTCGCTCGACCCCGACTCGGTGACGGTGCCGGACCTCGCCTTCGCCGCCGTGGGGGCCTCCGCGGATCGCGTACGGGCGGAACTGGGCGCCCTCGGTCTGCCGGTGACCCTGTCCCACGACAACGCGCCGAGCCAGTCGATGGTGTGCGGACCGCCCGAGGCGGTGGAGGGGTTCGTCCGCGTCCTCCGCGCGGAAGGCGTGCTGTGCAGGGTGCTGCCGTTCCGTTCGGGATTCCACACGCCCATGCTGGAACCGTGCCTGGGCCCGTTCCGCGCCGCGGCCGAACGCTTCGCGCTGCACACGCCCACCGTGCCGGTCTGGTCCGGTACGACGGCAGCCCCGTTCCCCCGTGACGAGACCGCCGTACGGCAACTGTTCGTCCGTCATCTGCTGGAGCCCGTGCGCTTCCGCCAGTTGACCGAGTCGATGCACGCGGCGGGGTTCCGGGCGTTCGTCCAGGTCGGTACGGGAGCACTCGGGTCGCTCATCGGCGACACGCTGTCGGGGCGGGAGCATCTCGTCGTCGCCGCCAACACACCGCACCGTCCGGGCCTTTCGCAGTTGCGACGCGTTGCCGTGGCGCTGTGGACGGAGGGCGCGGCGGTCGACCCGGACGTGATCGACCGCGGTGACACCGCTCGGGCCGGGGTGCCGGGCCACCGGGCGCCCTCCTCGCGTGCCGAAGCCGACGCCACGACGTACCGGTCCGCCTCCCCGGTGGCCGGGGGCGCCGGCGGAGCCGCCCCTCGGTCTCCGGGTACTCCGGTGCGTCTCGACCTGAGCGGCGGACTGGTCTCCCTGGACCCGGGGACGCTCGCCGCGCTGCGGCGGTCGCTGCCGACCGGACGGGAGGGGTCCGCGGCCGGCCCTGTCCCCTCGACGGCCGCGGCGTCCGCGTCCACCGCACGCGGCCCGGTGGGTACGGGTACGCGGACGGAGGGCGCCGGTATGGCACGCGGAGGCACGGCGGAGCATGCCGTGGGCGACGGACCGGCGGGGAGTCCCGCGGCCCGCGTCGCTCCGCACCGGGCCGGGGAGTCCGTCCCCCGGGTCGCAGACGCGGAACGCTTCCCGGCCCTCGCGGAGCTCGACGCGCTGATGCGGGAGACGGCGGCCACCGCGGCCGAACTCATCGAGGCGGCCGGCCGCCGGCCCCGTGGCACCCCGCGCGTGCCTGCCGCCGCCCCGGCCCGCCGCACGCCACCCCCGGCCCGCCCGGCCGCGCCCCGCCCGGGTCCGGCCCCCGGCGGGGCACCCTCCGCCCGCTCGCAGTACACGGTCCGGGTGGGCACCGACGCGATGCCGTACCTGCTCGACCACTGCTTCTTCCGGCAGCGGGCGGACTGGCCCGACGTGGCCGACCGCTGGCCCGTCGTGCCGGCCACGACGATCGTCCACCATGTGATGGAGGCGGCCGAGCGCCGCGCCCCCGGTATGCGTGCCGTCGCCGTGCACGACGCACGGTTCGACCGGTGGCTGACCGCCGCAGAGCCGGTGGACGTGCAGGTCACCACGGCCCCCGCGGGCCCCGGGCGGATCGCGGTGTCGTTCGGGCCGCACGCACGCGCTGTGGTCGAGGTCGCGGCGCACCACCCCCCGCCGCCGGCTCCCTGGGATCCGGCGGCGTTCCGGGACGAACGCCCCCCGGGCCACTCCGCGGCCCAGCTGTACGACGAGCGCTGGATGTTCCACGGCCCCGCGTACCAGGGGGTCACGGCGCTTCGGGGCATCGGCGAGCGGCACGTCCGCGCGCTGCTGACCGCACCACCGGCGCCGGGTGCGCTGCTGGACAACGTGGGGCAGGTCCTCGGCTACTGGATCATGGCGACCGCGACCGAACGGACGGTGGTGTTCCCCGTCCGGATGCGGCACATACGGTTCTTCGGCCCGGCCCCGCGGCCCGGCAGCGAGGTGGAGTGCCTGGTCCGCGTCACCTCGCTCACCCCCGACCTCCTGGAGGCGGACGCCCAGCTGACGTCCGGCGGCCGGGTCTGGGCGGAGCTCGGCGGCTGGCAGGACCGCCGGTTCGACAACGATCCGCACACCCGCCCGGTCGAGCGCTTTCCCGAGCGCCACACGCTGTCCACGGCCCGCCCCGGCGGCTGGGCCCTGGTCCACGAGCGCTGGCCGGACCTGGCGTCACGCGATCTGATCATGCGCAATATGCTCGGCAGCGCCGAACGCGCCCTGTACGAACGGCACTCGCCGCTCGGCCGCCGCCAGTGGCTGCTGGGCCGCATCGCCGCCAAGGACGCCGTGCGGCAGTGGCTGTGGCAGCGGGGCGAGGGACCCGTCTTCCCCGCGGAACTGCGCGTCGACAACGACGCCCGGGGACGGCCCCGGGTGACCGGGACCCACGGGTGGACACTCCCTCCGCTGGCCGTCTCCCTCGCCCACCGGGCCGAGGCGGCGGTGGCGATCGTGCGCCCGTGCCCGCCGGTCCCGGGCGGCGGCACGGTCACCGGACCCGGGATCGACATCGAGGAGATCACCGAGCCGTCCGGGGCGACGCTGGACGCCGCCCTCGCTCCGGCCGAACGCGAACTGCTGGCGGTCCGCAGCACCGGTGCGGGAGCGGCGGCCGGAGCCTCCGGAGCGCTGTGGTTCACCCGCTTCTGGGCGGCCAAGGAGGCGGCGGCCAAGGCGGAGGGAACCGGATTCGGCGGCCGCCCCAAGGACTTCGCCGTGGTGGCGGCGTCCGGTGACCTGCTGACGGTCGAGGTGCGCGGCGCCGGGCGCACCCCGGCCCGCGTGTACCGGGTCCGGTGCGAAGAGGTGGCCAACCCGCCGGGGCTTCCCCCGCGCTCGTACGTCGTGGCGTGGACCGAAGGACCGGAACGGGACGGGGACAGGCACGAGGAGGAGGACAGGACGTGACCACGATTCAGACGACCGGTCCGTCGGGGGCGGACGAGGACGCGATACTCGCCGACCTCACGGCCATGATCGCGCTCGTCCTCGAGGACGACGGTCTCGACGGCACCGAGGTCGGGATGGAGACCCGGTTCAGCAGGGACCTGGAGTTCGAGAGCATCGACCTGGTGACCCTGGCCGGTCATCTGGAGGCCCGGTACGGGCGTGACGTCAACTTCGCCGAGTTCGTGGCCTCGATGGAGCTGGACGACATCATCGAACTCACCGTCGGCCGGCTCGTCGAGCACGTGGCGAGGTGCCTGAAGAGCGCGGGAGCGGCCTGACCGATGGCGCTCATCGATGTCGCCGGTGTCCGTATCCACGTCCAGCGCCTCGGCCCCGGCGACGGACGGCCGGGCCGGGAGACGGTCGTCCTGTTGCACGGGCTGCTCACCGACAGTCTGGCCAGCTACTACTTCACCGTCGCGCCCGCGTTCGCGGCGGCCGGGCTGGACGTCGTCATGTACGACCACCGGGGGCACGGCCGCAGTGGAAGACCGGCCGGCGGCTACGGACTCGGGAGGTTCGTGGACGATCTCGGCGCGCTGCTGGACCGGTTGGAGGTCGCCGGTCCGGTCCATCTGGTCGGCAACTCCTTCGGCGGCACGGTGTCGTTCGGATACGCCCTGCGCCACCCGGACCGGGTGGCGAGCATCGCCGTCGTCGAGTCGGAGCCGGCCACGGCCTCCTGGGCGCGCAAGATCACCGGGCTGCTGGAGCGGGTACGGCACGAGATGACCGTCAACGAGAGCGAGGCGATCGACTGGATCGCGAGCCACCGCGGCCACCACACGGCCCGGCTGGCGAGGGCCGCCGGCCGCCTGGTGCGCGACACCTCGATCGCCGCGGAGGTCACCGTCTGCGACCTGGTCTCCGAGGACGCCCTCCGCTTGCTGGACCGTCCGGTGCTCGCCGTCTACGGGGGCGACTCCGATCTCCGCGAACAGGCCCCGTGGCTGCGGTCGTTGCTGCCGCGCTGCCGGACGGTGCTGGTCCCCGGCCATGAGCACTCGGTCCTGGTCGAGGCGCCGGGCCGGGTGCGCGACCTCGTCCTCGGCTGGATCGCGGAGCACGGGTCCGCCCGACGCCGCGACGAGGGCGGCCGGGCGGCCGGCCTGCCCGTGGAGGTGAACGTGCCGTGAGCCGCTGCCTGTTCGTCGTCCCGCCGCTCGTGGGGCACATCAATCCGCTGGTGGGGGTGGCCGCGGAGTTGGTCTCCCGGGGCCACCGGGTGGCCTGGGCCGGGGTGCCCGCCGTCGTCCGCCGTCTCGCCGGGCCGGACGCGCACGTCTTCCCGTCGCCGGCGTCGTGGGCCGAAGCGGACCGTCCCGTCCGGCCGCCGGACATCCGCGGCCCCGAAGCCCTCAGATTCCTGTGGGAACGGTTCCTGGTGCCGCTCGCGGACGCGATGGCCGACGGCGTAAGGGACGCGGTGGTGGCGTTCCGGCCCGATGTGGTCGTGGCGGACCAGCAGGCACCGGCGGGTGCGCTGGTCGCGGAGCGGCTCGGGGTGCCGTGGGCGACGTCGGCGACGACGCCGGCCGAGTTCACGGACGCGCTTGCGGCCATGCCGAAGGTCGCCGCGTGGAACGACGCGCTGCTGCGGGAGCTGCGGCTGCGCATCGGGGACCCGGCGGGCACGGCGGATCCGCGGTTCTCCCCGCGTCTGGTGCTGGCCTTCTCCACACCGGAGCTGGCCGGGCGGCCCGCCCGGGGTGGCGGAGGGATTCGCTGGGTGGGCCCTTCGCTGACCGCACGTCCCTCGGCAGCCGACTTCCCGTGGGAGTGGCTGGACCCGGGGCGGGCGACGGTGCTGGTCACACTCGGCACGGCGAACTCCGACGCCGGAGGACGCTTCCTCACCGCGTGCGCCGAGGCCCTGCGGGCACGGGCGGACCGGCTGCAGGCCGTCGTCGTCGACCCGGAGGGCGTCCTCGGCGGCCCCGGCATCGCCGGCCAGGGAGGTACGCCCCCGGGGACGGCCGCCGTCCGGCCGGACGGTGACCTGCTCGCCCTCCCCGTCGTACCGCAACTCGCGCTGCTCGGGCACATGGACGCCGTCGTGTGCCATGCCGGTCACAACACGGTGGTCGAGGCGCTGTGGCACGGCGTTCCCCTCGTCGTGGCGCCGATCCGCGACGACCAGCCGGTCGTCGCCGCCCAGGTGTGCGACGCGGGGGCCGGGGTCCGCGTCCGGTTCGGCCGGGCCGGCGCCGCCCGCATCGGGGCGGCCGTGGATGCCGTGCTGCACGGCCCCGGCCATCGGGCCGCCGCCCGTGCCGTCGGGTCGGCACTGCGCGCGGCGGGCGGCGCCGCGGCCGCGGCGGACCATGTCGAAAAGCTGCTCGAGGAAGAGCTCCGGGACAAGGAGGTGGGATGACGTCGCGCGAGGTGCGCTCCCGCAGGCGCCGGGCCAGGCGGGAGACGGTGGCCCTGCTCCGGCCGGAGTACGGGGCCGAGCTGGCCGAGGGGCCCGAGGCGTTCTTCGAACCGCTGCGCCACGGCTGCCCGTGGTGCGGATCGGTCCGGATCGGCGGCCACCTGTGGACGTCGGACCTGCTCCAGCACAAGCCCGGCCGGTTCCGGATGGACCGCTGCCACTCCTGCGGCCACCTCTTCCAGAACCCCCGGCTGAACGCCCGCGGGCTCGCCTTCTACTACCGCGACTTCTACGACGGACTCGGCGAGCAGCAGTTGGACGGGATGTTCGGTGGTCGCACCGCGTCCTACCGGCGCCGCGCCGAGTCCGTGCGGCCCTGTGTCGACGGCGCGAAGCGGTGGCTGGACGTGGGCACCGGGCACGGGCACTTCTGCGAGGTGGCCCGGACGGTGCTGCCGGAGGTGGAGTTCGACGGGCTCGACCGCTCCGAGGGGGCGGAACTGGCCGAGCGGCGGGGGCGGGTCGAGCGGGGATTCCGGGGAGGCTTCACCGAACTGGCGCCGGACCTCGCCGGCGAGTACGACGTCGTCAGCCTGTTCCACTACCTCGAGCACAGCACGGAACCGCTGCGCGAACTGCGGGCGGCCCGGACGTCGCTGCGCCCGGGCGGACACCTGGTGGTGGAGGTGCCGGACCCGGAGAGCCGGTATGCGCGACTGCTCGGCCGCTGGTGGCTTCCCTGGCTGCAGCCCCAGCACCTCCATCTCGTGTCGGTGGGCAATCTTCGCGGGGCGCTGGCGGAGCTGGGGTTCACGGTGGTGGCCGAGCAGCACCGGTCGGCGCACGAGCCGGTCGACCTCGTGGCCGCGGTGTGGCTGGCCCTGGAGGGAGCCGCGCCGCGGGACGACCTCCCATGGCTTCCGCCCGTCGGCCCGCTGCACCGGGCGCTGCGCGGCGCGGCGCTGCTGGCGGGCGTCCCTGCCCTGGTGGCGGCGGCGCTCCTCGATCAGGCGGTCGCGCCTTTCGCCGGACGTCTCGGGCTGTGCAACGCGTACCGCCTGGTGGCCCGCAAGGACTGACCGTGATGATTGCCGTGGCTCGGCCCGCGGCCGGGACCCGAGGACTGACGGTGAGCTGCCGCCCGCGGCGCGGCTCCCGTCGCCCCGGCCTGTCACCGGGGTGTCGTGGGGTCGACTTCGTCGGCGGTACGGCCCGTCAGAGGTCCGCCCGAGGTCCGCCCGGTCAGCCGAGCGGGCGCTCGTAGACGAGGAACCCCTCGTGCCGGGCCACACGGTCGTAGAGGGCGCGTGCGATGGCGTTGTCCCGGTGCGTCTGCCAGTGGAGCTTCTCGGCACCGGCCTCGTGCGCCGCCGCTGCCGTGGCCTCGATGAGGGTCCGGCCCACGCCCCGGCCGCGCGCGGCGGGGGCGGTGAACAGGTCCTCCAGACAGCAGTACGTGCCGGCGGCCCAGGTGGAGCGGTGCAGCACGTAGTGGCAGATGCCGGCCAGTCCGCCGCCGGCCCACGCCCCGAGTCCCCGCACCGGTTCGGCCGGGTCGGAGAACCGGGCCCAGGTCAGATCGGTGACCTCCGGCGGGAGGGTGTGCTCGTAGAAGTCCAGGTACGCCTGCCACAGCGGCTCCCAGGACTCGCGGTCACCGGGAGCGAGGGGGCGTACTTCGAGACCCGGGTCGGATGTCACGGCGGGTTTCCTCGCACTCGCAGGGTCTGCGGACGAGCCCAGGATGCCACGCGGGCCGTGGCGCCGTTCCATACGCCGCACCTGCACGGATTCATGAGCATGCCAGGGCCGGCGGTCCAGGCCCGGCCGCCGGGCGGACGTCTCCGGGCCGGGTGGGTCCGCCTCGGGTGGGCATCGGCTCGCCAAGACCACATTTCGGCGAGTCTTATGCCCGGATATGATGCATTTTGTGATCATGTCCGGTCGGCCGCGGCGCCCTCGTCCTTTCTACGGAGCCAGGTGGACGGCTGTCCTGCTGTCGCCGGCCATTCTCACGATCCTCATCTCCTCGCTGGCCTTCTCCACCCCGAGGGAGAAGGCCTTCAGCCGCCTCCTGCCCGCCGCACCCGCTCTCGCCGCGGCGATGTGGCCCGTGCTCGCCACGATCCTGCTGGGGGCGTTCTGCCTGGCTGTCATGATCAGCCTCAGCTTCTTCTACACCGATCTGGGGACGCCGTACACGGCCGCCGCGATCGTCCTGGTGACACTGGCGGCCGCCTACGCCAGCCACGTCAGGATCCAGCGCGAGGAGGCGCTGTTCCACGTACGCATGGTCGCCGACGCCGCCCAGAAGGTGCTGCTCCGCCCGCTGCCGAGCCGTATCAACGACGTCGAGATCGAGTCGCTGTACCTGGCGGCCCAGGAGCAGGCCCGGATCGGCGGCGACTTCTACGAGGTGGCCGACACCCAGTACGGGGTGCGCCTGCTCATCGGCGATGTGCGGGGCAAGGGCCTGTCGGCGGTGGGCGCGGCGTCCGCGGTGATCAACTGCTTTCGGGAGAACGCGTACGACCAGCCCGATCTCCGTGGCATCACCCGGCGACTCGAGACCAGCATCACCCGCTACAGCGCCGCGTTCCCCACCCAGGAACTGCCCGAGCGCTTCGCCACCGCCCTACTCGTCGAGATCCCCCACGACACCGGCGCGATCCGGATCCTGAACTGCGGGCATCCCCCGCCGATGCTCGTGCACCGCGGTGAGATCCGCGTCCTGGAGCCGTCCACCCCCTCACCACCGCTGAACCTTGCGGCGCTCATCGGGGACCACTACTACGTGGACACCGTCCCCTTCGACCCCGGCGACCATCTCCTGCTCTACACGGACGGTGTGACGGAGACCCGGGACCGCGCCGGCGAGTTCTTCCCGCTGCCGGACTGGATTCGGCGGCACGGCCCGGCCGCGCCGAGGGAGCTGCTCGACCAGCTCCACCAGGACCTGCTCCGCTACAGCGGCGGACGGCTCGACGACGACATCGCCGCCCTCGCCGTGAGGTGCCCCAACAGCCGAGGGCCGGAAACGGCGGCGTAGTCCGGAACCGCGGCGGCGTTGCGGAGGACGTCCCCGGGACGGCACGGCCGCCACGGAACCCGCACCGGGGATCCAAGCGGCCCGGGTCGCACCGGGCCGCCGCCCGCGTTGGTGTTCCGCGCCGCTCAGGATCATGCTGGTGACGAGAGCCCTGGCCGTGAGTTCCCCTGGCGGGCAGCGGGAGCCGCGCACGAGCAAAGGGGCGAGATGAGCGGCGATGGAACGACTTCCCACCTCACCGGGCGAGCCTCCCGGCACCGCGCAGCCTCCCGCCCCGGCCGGCGACCGGACCGACCCGGCCCAGCCGCCCTCCACGATCCCCGGTGACGGCCCCGACCCCGTCGGGCCGGTCCCCGGGCGTCCCCTTACCACCGCCACGGCGGTCATCAGCGAGCAGGGTGTCGTGACGGGATGGAGCGAAGGAGCCCGCCGGCTGCTGGGGTACGCGCCCGCCGAGATCATGGGACGGCCCGCCGCCCGTCTCCTCGCCCACGGCACCGCTCCGATCGCGCCGCCGGGCACCCCGTGGCCCGTGGACCTCGGCGGCACCCTGACACTGCGCCATCGGGACGGCCACGACCTCGCGCTCCCGCTGAACGCCACCCGCCGGACCACCACAAGCGGCATCACCGAGTGGCTCGTGACCAGCACCGTCACCGCGGACGAAGGCTCCGCCACCCCGGCGCCGCACGAACCGGCACCCGGACCTGCGGGACTGTCGGACGCGGATGCCCCGGCCGTCGAGGCCGCGGGCTCCGTGGCAGGTGAAGCCCCGGACCGCGAGGCGCCCGCCGACGGGCCCGCGCCCGGGCCACCGGCGGTCGACGCGCCGGCCGCAGCGGCACGGGCGCCGGAGCACCCGGCGGGCGAGCCTCCGCCCGATGCGGCAGCGTCGTACTCAGGCCCCCGGGCCGGTGCACCGCACCCCGGCACCGACGCCCCTGGGACGCCGTACGCCGACGCACCCGGCCCCGCACCGCACCCCGGCGCCGGCGCCGGCGCCGGCGGGAAACCGCTCCCCGGCCCGATCACCGACGATGCGCTGGCGGCGTGGGCGTTCGCCCAGTCCCCGTGCATGCTCGCGGTCTTCGACACCGACCTGCGGCTGCTGCGCGTCAATGCCGCCATGGAGCGCGCGCTGTCCCTGCCCGAGGCCCGCATCCGCGGTCTGCGGCTCATGGAGATCGTTCCCGACCCGGTGAGCGAGGAGACCGAGCGCGTCATGGGCCTGGCACTCCGGACCGGCAGGCCGCAGCACACGCCGACGGCGCTGCGCCCCTCCGGCAACAGCTCCGAGGCGGGCCGCCCGGCAACCGTCACCCCGCTCACGGACGACGGCGGAGTCCGGGCCGTGTGCCTGGCCGCCCACGCCCGTACCGAGGAGCCCGAACACCACCTCACGCGGCAGCGGATGCTGCTGGAGGACCCGGGCGCAGGGATCGGCACCACCCTCGACCTGGAGCACACCGCGCAGGAACTCACCGACGCCGCCGTGCCCCGGCTCGCCGACACCGCCGCCGTCGAGTTGTGCGAGACCCCTCGTCACAGCCGTCCGACCGGCCCCCTCCCGCTGCGCCGGACCGCCTACCGCTCGCATCCGCCGGGCACCGCGCCGGCGGCCGGCCCGGAGCCCGTCACCCACCCCGCCCACTCCCCGCTGACCCGGTGCCTGACGACGGGCCGCAGCGCCGTGTACCGGATGGACGACCCGTCCCTCGCCCAGTGGAGGGCCACCGATCCCGAGGCGGCGCGGCTGGACGAGGCCGGCACGCACACGCTGATGGCCGTACCCATGCTCACGGGGGGATCCACGCTCGGGGTGGCGCTGTTCACCCGCAACCGCAACCCGCAGCCGTTCACACCGGACGACCTTCAGCTGGCCGAGCAACTGACCCACCGAGCCGCCACCGGCATCCACAACGCCCGCCGCTTCACCCGCGAACGCACCACCACCATGACGCTGCAACGCAGCCTGCTCCCGCACACACTGCCCGACCAGCCCGCCCTGGACATCGCCACGCGCTATCTGCCCGCCGGTACCGAGGCCGGCGTGGGAGGCGACTGGTTCGACGTCATCCCGCTGTCCGGCGCGCGCGTCGCCCTCGTCGTCGGCGACGTCGTCGGCCACGGCATCAGGGCCTCCGCCACCATGGGCCGGCTGCGCACCGCGGTCCGCACCCTCGCCGATGTGGACCTCCCGCCCGACGAACTGCTCACCCGGCTCGACGACCTCGTACTCCATCTGTCCACCGACGAGTCCTCGGCCGCCGCCGACACCACGACCGGTATCGGCACCACCTGCCTGTACGCCATCTACGATCCGATCTCCCGGGACCTGACACACGCCCGCGCCGGCCACCCGCCACCGGCCGCCGCCACCCCCGACGGTGACGTGTACTTCCTCGACACTCCCGCGGGTCCGCCCCTGGGGCTCGGCGGCCTCCCCTTCGAGACCACCACCACGACCCTCGACGAGGGCACGCTGCTCGCCTTCTACACCAACGGCCTGCTCAACCCGCGCGAGGCCGACATCGACCAGACCCTGGACACGCTCTTCACGGCACTCGCCCGCCCGTCGTCCGGCCTCGAGACCACGTGCGACCGCATTCTGACGACCCTGCTCACCCACCCGCCCACCGACGACATCGCCCTCCTCGTCGCCCGCACCAAGACGCTCCACCCCCAGCACGTCGCCACATGGACGCTCCCGCACGACCCCGCGATCGTCATCGAGGCCCGTCACCGCACGACCGAGCAGCTCGCCACCTGGGAACTCGGGGACGCCACCTTCATCACGGAACTGATCGTCAGCGAGCTCGTCACCAACGCCATCCGCTACGGCAAACCACCGATCCAGCTGCGTCTGATCCACACCGACACCACACTCACCACCGAGGTCACCGACTACAGCAGCACCAGTCCGCATCTGCGGCACGCCCACACCTACGACGAGAACGGCCGCGGGCTCTATCTCATCGCCCAGCTCACCCAGCGCTGGGGCACCCGGCACACCCCGACCAGCAAGACCATCTGGACCGAGCAGACGCTGATGTGAGCCGCGGGGTGGGCAGCCGCCGGAAACCCCGTTGCGGTGCCGGCCCGGGGCGGCCGACAGTTGGCCTCATGACCACGCACCCCACCCCGCCGCCCGGTACCACCGTGCGCCCGGCGACGCTCGACGACGCGGAGGCCGTGTGCGCCCTCCTCAATGAGATCGACCTGCTGGAAATCGGCCGCCCCGACACCTCGTTGACCGAGGTCGAAGCCGATCTGAAGCATCCGGAGGTGGACCTGGATCGCGACTCCTGGCTGCTGTTCGACGGCGGCCGGCTCGTCGGGTACGGGCTGCTGTGGGACGACTCCGGCCACGAGCGGATCGACATGGACCAGTACACCCTCCCCGACCGGGAGCAGGCCGTCGGCCACCTGTTCGACCTGATGGAGGCCCGCGCCGTGGAACGTGCCGCGCTCAACGGCGCGTCGCGGGCCGTGGTGCACATGCACCTCAACACCAAGCCGACGACGGACGTGGACGCCCTGCGCGGACGTGGCTGGAGCCCGGTCCGCCGCTACAACGTGCTGACCCGCCCGCTGTCACCCGCCGCCGACCCGGTGCCGGCGCCCCCGCCCGGCGTGACGCTGCGCACCTGCACGGCGGAGGAGGACCGCAGACGCGCCCATCCCCTGCTCCAGGCGTCGTTCGCCGACCACTTCGACTTCCAGCCGCGCACGTACGAGCAGTGGTACGACGACATCGACGGCGACCGGGCCGACTGGTCGCTCGTGTGGATCGCGCAGGTCGACGGCGTGGGGGACGCGGCGGCGGTGCGCACGCACAACAACCGTTCCTCCTCTGGCTGGATCGGCAACCTCGGCGTCCTGCGGGAGGCCCGGGGCCGGGGGCTCGGGGGCCATCTGCTGCGGCACGCCTTCGGGCACTACGCGGCGATGGGACGGGACCGGATCGGCCTCGGGGTGGACACCGACAACAGCAGCGGGGCCCTCGCCCTGTACGAAGGCCACGGCATGACCCTCGACTTCGCCGTCGACACCTGGGAGTCGGCGCTCCCGGTCCCGGCCCGTGGCACCGCCCGCGCCGCTTCCCTCGGCTGACGCGGCCGGCGACTGCGGGCAGCACCCCTGCGCGCGGCCGTCCCACCATGTCACGGGGCCGCGGCCGCCGCACGGAACCGGCAGGGCGGGCCCCGCCGCGACTGTCGCGTGCGCCCCGCCTGGCGGAACCTCCGCGGCCCGCGCGCCATCCTCCCCACCGTACGGCGAACGACGGCAAGGGCGAGGGGCGCGGCGTGGTGCGGTGGAGCGACGGGGAGCGGACGGGCTCCGACGGCGAGAAGGTGCGGGCGCTGAGCCGGCGCGGCGTCCTGGGGGCGGGGGTCGCCGCCGGGTTGGGACTGGCGGCGGGCAGTCGGGCCGCGGGGGCGCCCGCCGCGCCCCCGCGCGCGAGGCCCGCTCCCCGGGTCCCCGGCGCGCCTCGGGCCGGGGACTGGACGGCGCTGGCCCGTGGGCTGGACGGGTCTCTCGTACGGCCCGGCGACCGTGACTACGACGCCGCCCGCAAGCTGTTCAACCCCCGCTTCGACGGGCTGCGGCCGGCCGCGGTCGCGTACTGCGCCCGTCCGGAGGACGTCCGCGGCTGCCTGGAGTTCGCGAGGCGTCACCGGGTGCCGGTCGCGGTGCGCAGCGGCGGCCACTCCTACGCGGGATGGTCCTCGGGGCCGGGCCTCGTCGTGGACGTCCAGCGGATGGCGGGCATCTCACTGTCGGGGACGACCGCGACGATCGGCGCGGGGGCCAAACTCATCGACGTCTACGCCCGGTTGACGGCTCGCGGGCGGACCGTGCCCGCGGGGTCCTGTCCCACCGTGGGGGTGTCGGGGCTGGCGCTCGGCGGCGGTATCGGTGTGGTCAGCCGTGCCTACGGCCTGACCAGCGACAGTGTCGTCGGTGCCCGGATCGTCACCGCCGACGGGCGGATACGCACGGTGGACGCCGCGCACGACCCGGACCTGTTCTGGGCCCTGCGCGGGGGCGGCAACGCCCGGTTCGGCGTGGTCACCGAGCTGCGCATGCGCACCCACGCGGCGCCGCGGTGCACCACGTTCTTCCTGAGCTGGCCGTGGTCGCGGGCCGCCGCCGTGGTGCGCGAGTGGCAGAAGTGGGCGCCCACCGCGCCTGACGGTATCTGGGCGAATCTGCACCTCTCCGCTCCGGTGGGCGGCAGGCCCGGGTCGGTGCGGGTCGGGGGCCTGGCGCTCACGGGCCGCGGCGACCTGGAGAACCGCCTCGACCGGCTGGCCGACGCCGTCGGGGCGCCGGCGCGGACGGAGTCGGTGCGCACCCGGCCCTTCATGGACGCCATGAAGGTGATGGGCGGCGTGTCGGGCCTCACCATCGCCCAGTCCCATCAGAAGGGCACACTGCCCGGACGCGACCCGCAGGGACGCGTGGCTCGCGAATCGTACGCCGCGCGCTCGGACTTCTACACCAGGCGCATCCCGGCCGACGGGGTCAGGGCGCTGCTCGGCCGGGTGGAGCGGCTGGCCGCTCTCTCCGGGGGCGGCGCGGGCAGTGTCGCGCTCGACGCGCTGGGCGGCGCGGTGGGACGGGTCGGGCCGGCCGCCACGGCCTTCGTCCACCGCGACGCGCTGTTCCTGGCGCAGTACATCGTGTCCTGGCCGGACAACGCGGCCGCCGCGACGGTCGACCGGCACCAGGCGTGGCTCGACGGCACGCACACGGCGATGCGGCCGTGGGCGAGCGGCCGGGCGTACCAGAACTACACCGACCCCAAGTTGCGTGACTGGCGCCGTGCGTACTTCGGCGCCAACGCCGAGCGGCTGGCCCGGGTGAAGGAGACGTACGACCCGGAACGGCTGTTCCGCCACCCGCAGTCGTTCTGAGCCGGGGCCCGCCGCCGGGCGGGAGGCGGTCCGTGGCGCGTCGAGGGCCCGCGCCGGCGGAGTGGGACCGGACGCACCGTTCGGGGCGGCACGCCGGGGCCCGCTGCCGTGGCGTCCGGGCGGGAGGGTCAGTACACGTCGTCGCGAACCGCCGAGAGCAGGCGCGCGCAGCGGGCGCTCATGTCCCCCGCGGACTGCTCCGGGTGCGAGATCCACCAGCCGACCAGGGCGCCGACCGTGCCCGTCCAGACGTGCTTGAGGGCGTCCGCGTCGAGCGGGTCCCTGTTGCCGCCGCGCCCGAGCAGCGCGGCCGTGCCCTCGGCCGCGAGGTCGTCGACGGCAGCCCGGTGCCGTTGGGCGGCCGAGCGGAGTTCCGATCCGGGCGGGAGCGTCCGGTCGTAGAGCACGAACCACGCGTGGCGTTGGCCCTCCAGGGCGGTGAAGAGCGCCGTGAGGACCGCGTGTGCCGGCGACGCGGCCGAAGGCGGCCGGGCGGCGGTCATCGCACCCTCGATCGCCGTGAGCAGCCGGGCGGCGACGCGTTCCAGGCACGCCAGGTAGAGGCCGTCCTTGGAGCCGAAGTAGGTGTACAGCATCGGTTTGGTGACGCCCACCTGCCGGGCGATCGCCACCATGGACGCGCCGGCGTGCCCGCTGCGGCCGAACTCCTCCGTCGCCGCGGCGACGATCTGTTCCTCCCGGCGGGCACGCGGTACGCCCTTCGTGCCCGCGCCGCGTCCGTCGCGCCCCGCGCCGGAAGCGGCGGCCGCCGGACCTCTTGCAGTACCCATGACAGCACTATACGTTGCGGTAAATTACCTAGCGGTAAATTACTGAGAGGGAAGATCGATGGATCTCCTCAGCCCCGCCTCCCCGTCCGCCGGCCCCCGCCCCCGTCGCTCCTGGTGGGGCTGGGGCACCGAGGAGGAGGCCCTGCCGGACAGCGAGTGCACGGCCCTCGGAGCCCTGGTGCCCGGCGCGGCGGACACCCCGCTGCCGGTGCCCGGCATCGCCGACCTGGACCTGCCCGCCTCCCGTGTCGCGGCGCCGTCCGCGCTCGGACACCTCATGTCGGACGCGCCGGAGCAACGGGCGGGCCACACCTACGGCAAGGCGTACCGCGACGTCGTACGGGCCCTGTACCGAGATCTGCGACCCGCGCCCGATCTGGTGGCCCGTCCCCGGTCGGAGCAGGAGGTGGCGGACGTCCTGGACTGGGCGTCGGGTGCGGACGTGGCCGTCGTGCCCTACGGGGCGGGGAGTTCGGTCGTCGGCGGCGTCGAGTACCGCGCCGGTCCGCACCGGGGCGTCGTGTCGATGGACCTGTCCGGACTGGACCGGGTGCTGGAGATCGACCGGGTGAGCCGTGCGGCGCGGATCCAGGCCGGAATCCTCGGTCCCGCGCTGGAGGACCACCTCCGGCCGCACGGACTGACGTTGCGCCACTTCCCGCAGAGCTTCGAGTTCTCCACACTCGGGGGCTGGCTGGCCACCCGCGCCGGCGGCCACTACGCCACGCTCCACACCCACATCGACGATCTCGTGGAGTCGCTGCGGGTGGTGACGCCCGCGGGCGTCAACGATTCGCTGAGAGTTCCCGGTTCGGGCGCGGGTCCGTCGCCGGACCGCCTGTTCCTGGGCTCCGAGGGCGCCCTGGGAGTGATCACCGAGGCGTGGATGCGCCTGCAGGACCGTCCCCGGCACAAGGCCTCGGCCACGGTGTTCTTCGACGGCTTCGACGCGGCGCTGAGCGCGGTGCGCGCGATCGCCCAGTCCGGGCTGCATCCCGCCAACTGCCGGCTGCTCGACCCCGGGGAGGCCGCCCTGGCCCGGGTCACCGGCGGCGGCCGGAGCGCGCTGATCCTCGGCGTCGAAGCTGCCGACCGGCCCGTGGACGGGCGACTCGCGGAGCTCGTCGAGCTCACCCGGGACCACGGCGGCCTACCGGCTCCCGCCGGCGGGGAGGGCGGCGACGCGGCGGCGGGCACCTGGCGGTCCGCGTTCCTGCGCATGCCGTACATGCGCGACGCGCTCGCCCGGATGAGCGTGATCAGCGAGACCTTCGAGACCGCGTGCACCTGGGACCGGCTCCCGCTGCTCGTCGACACCGTGCGCCGCGAACTCGGCGCCGCCGTACGGCAGGCCACGGGCGCCGAGGCCATGCTCAACTGCCGTCTGACACACCTCTATCCGGACGGCGCCGCACCGTACTTCACCGTGATCGCCGCGGTGCGACGCGGCAGCGAGGTCGCCGTGTGGGACGACCTCAAGACGGCCGCGACCGCGGTTCTCGGCGATCTCGGCGCGACCGTCACCCACCACCACGCCGTCGGACGGGACCACCGCCCCGGCTACGACCGCCAGCGTCCTGAACCGTTCGCGCTCGCCCTGCGCGCTGCGAAACAGGTCCTGGACCCGGCGGGGATCCTCAACCCCGGCGTTCTGCTCGATCCCGTCGACCGGCCCGGCACGGTGCGGGACGGAAAGGCTCCGGCCTGAGGGCCCCTCGTCCGACGCGGCATCGGCACGCTCCGCGGTGGCCGGTCCGCGCCGGACCGGACAGGCGCACAGGTCCCGAACGACCGCGCGGACGAGGCAGCCGCGCGAGCCGCGCGACGCGGGGAGGAGGTCGAAGGGGAGGGCCGCCCCACCGGCTTCGCGGACTACCGCCGGCGCGGGTGGTCGGGGTCCTCCTCGGCGCTCGGCAGATCGCGGTGCCCGTCGTTCCACGGGTTCGTCCACCCGCACACCCCGCACGCGTAACGGCCGTTGAGGCCGGACAGACGCGTGCCGCAGCGTTCGCAGTCGGTCTCGGTGATCTGCAGCGCTCCGTGATGCGCCAGGTCGGCGGGGGGCGGTAGTTCCTCGACCTGCGGGGGCCATTCACGACCACGGGAACGCTTGCTCATGCGGGGGAGGTTACCTCCGGGGCCACCGGCCGCCGCGGCCCGGGTCCCGGGGCGCGCCGGTGGTCCGGCCGGATCGGGGCCCGGCGGTGCCGGAGCGGGATCGCGCCGGCACCGCGGGGAGGCCGGCACGGCCATGACGGGTCCCAGGTGCGGTCCTCCGGCCGCCCGTACGTCCCGGTGCCGCTGGGTGCTCAGCCCGCCAGGCTGTGCTCGCCGCCCGCCGCGATGAGGCCCACCCGGCCGCTCGTGGCCGTCACCGCCACGGGAACGTTGCTGTCGGCGGTGGCCCCGTTGCCGAGCCGGCCCTCTCCGTTCCCGCCCCAGGCGTGGACGACCCCACCAGGGCCGACTTTGTCGCCGGCGTCGTCCTCGCCTCCGCCCGGGAGCCCGCCCGGCCGGCCGCCGCAACGGCAGGACGGCCCGCTCGGCAGACCGGAGTGGCCGCAGCCGCAGGACGAGGTCAGGGCGAGGTTGTGGTCCTCCGAGGTGGAGATGCCCGTCACCCCGCGCAGGCCCCGCACCCGGACGGGGATGGTGCTGTCGTCGAGGGTTCCGTTGCCCAACTGCCCCGAGGCGTTGCCGCCCCAGGCCCACACCGTGCCGTCGCCCGCCAGTGCGAGGCTGTGGCCGAGTCCTGCCGCGACGGCCGTGACCCCGGTGAGTGCCCGGACCTCCACCGGGGTCGTGCTGTCGATGTTGGTGCCGTTGCCCAGCTGCCCGGAGAAGTTGTCACCCCAGGACAGCACCCGGCCCTCCCCGACCACCGCGAGGCTGTGGTCACCGCCCGCGGCCACGGCCCTGGCCCGGGTGACGCCCCACGCCTGGACGGGGATGGTGCTGTCGTCGAGGGTTCCGTTGCCCAGCTGGCCGTTGTCGTTGTCACCCCACGCCCACACCGTGCCGTCCTCCAGCAGGGCCAGGCTGTGCGCGAATCCCGCGGCGAGACTCCTGATGCCGGCCGGTTCCGGGACGGCGACGGGCACGGGGCTGCCGGCGTTGTCACCGGTGCCGAGCTGGCCGTCCTCGTTGTCGCCCCACGCCTGCGCGAACGGCGCGCCGCCGCCGCCGAACGGATCGGCCGCGAAGGCGCCGGGCGTCCACACCAGCGTCGCCGCCAGTGCTGCGGCCAGCACCGTACCGGTACGTCCCACGGCACCGCGGCCCGGTGGATGCGCTTCACCCATGACACTTCCCCTCTCGTCCGGTCCCGCCCCACCGCCTCCCCTGCGGCACGAAATGTGAAGAAACCAGTCACAGGCATACCAGTCGCCCCCGTACCGCCGGGCCCGACACGTGCGGGCCCCCGACACCCGGTGCCCGGTCGGGGCGCGCACCCGTCGGGACGGGCGTACGGCGTGCGCCTGCGGCTCGCGGGCACGCGCGCTCGTGGGGGGTGGGCGCTCGTGGGACTGGGCGCGGACCTCTCGCGCCGGGTGGGGCCGGGCGGGTGGTGCGTGTAGGCCCGTCGGCCGTGCGTTCGTCCGTGTCGGCGGGGTCCGGTACCGGCCGCTCGCTACGTTCCAGGCACGTACCCCCCAGAGCTCGAAGGGCACAGCCATGGCCAAGTGCGAAGTCTGCGGCAACGACTACGAGATGTCGTTCGAGGTGCACGCCGCGGGAGCGGTGCACACGTTCGACAGCATCGAGTGTGCGGCCCAGCGGATGGCACCGATCTGCGAGAACTGCCAGTGCCGGATCCTCGGCCACGGACTGCAGGCCGACGGGCAGTTCTACTGCTGTGCGCACTGCGCCCGCCAGCAGGGGGTCGCGGAGCTCGCCGACCACGCCTGAGCCGCTCCGCGCGGACGCGGCCCGCGTTCCGCCGGTGGCGCAAGGCCCCGTGCACCCCCTCCACACGCCCTACTGTGCTCCATGTCACTCCGCTGGGCCGAGCGGCGTGCGATGACTTTTCACGTTGCGCACCGTCTCCTTTGACGTAGTCCTTCGGAGCAGGAAGAGGAGCCACTCCCATGCGCATCGTGATCACCGAGTTCATCAGCCTGGACGGCGTCGTGCAGGCACCGGGCGGTCCCGAGGAGGACACCGACGGCGGTTTCGCACACGGCGGCTGGTCGCATCCGTTCTTCGACCCGGAGACGGTGGGTCGCGCGTTCGACGAGGCGCTCAGCAGCGCGGAGGGGCTGCTGTTCGGGCGCCGCACCTGGCAGACGATGGCCGGCGCGTGGCCGGAGCGGGCCGGGGACCCGTTCGCCGACAGGATGAACGCGCTCCCGAAGTACGTCGTGTCGCAGACGCTCGGCGAGGACAAGCTGACGTGGCACAACACCAGGCGCATCCCCGGTGAGGCGGCCGTCGACCGGATCCGGGAACTGCGGGACGCCGAGGGCGGCGATCTGGTCGTGATGGGCAGCCCGACCCTGGCCCGGACCCTCATCACCGAGGGACTGGTCGACGAACTCCGGCTGATGATCATGCCGGTGCTCCTCGGCGGCGGCAAGACGATCTTCCCCGGCGACGGGGGCAAGCACTCCCTGGAGCTGGTCTCCACGGTCACCGGCGGCACCGGTGTGCACGTGTGCGTCTACCGGCCGGCCGCCGGGGAGTAGCCGGCCCGGCCGTGCACCGTCCCGGCCGGCGCCCCGGCCTCCCGGCGGGAGAGCCGGGCCCGGTCACGGCGCGAGATAGGTGTGGAACAGACCCTGCGGGTCGTGGCGGGCCCTGAGATTCTGCAGCCGCTCCCAGTCGTTCGCCCTGAACGAGCGCTCCGCCCGCGCCGGATGGGCGGTGAGGTCGGCCTCGGCGACGTAGTGGCCGGTGCCCAGTGGCTCCACGGAGGCCGTCGCGTCGCGCAGCCACCTCGTGTTGGCCTCGTCGGCGGACGGGTCGTCCCAGATGGCGTAGGGGACCGCGCAGGTCTCGCCGAGCACCGAGAAGGCCATGTCGCGCAGCAGGTCGCCGTCGTGGGACGCCGGGGCGAACGGAGCGAGGACGAGGGACCGTTGGGAGGGGGCCTCTCGCACGGCGTCGCCGAGTCGGGAGAGCAGTGCGGCGAAGTCGGCGTCGGACCAGAGGGTGTCGGCGGCGTAGCGCAGCCCGGACGGCCAGAGGACGTCGGCGGTGTCGTGGAGGGCGGCGAAGGACGTCGGTCCGGGTGCCCGGTGGTGGACGGCGCCGTCCGCGAACGGGCAGTTCCCGAGCGGGCGCAGGGCCTCGTCGGCGTGTTCGGCGTCGGCGGCGAAGGCGGTCGCCGTGACGGTGACGACCTTCGGGCGGGGCGTCACGTCCGTCATGAACGGGGCCGCCGTGGCCAGAGTGAGGGCGAGTTCCACGGACGGTTCGAGTTCGTGTGAGATCTCGGTGGCCCACTGGCAGACCGGCTCGACGTCCGCCAGGGGGAATGCGTACGTGGTCGTCGCGATGGCCCCGGGCGCCGGGTGGAGGCGCAGTCGGAAGCGGGTGACGGCGGCGAAGAAGCCGGGGCCGGCACCTCGCGCGGCCCAGAGCAGGTCGGCGTTCTCATGCTCGTTGCACCGCACGGTCTCGCCGTCCGCCGTCACGGCCTCGATCTCCTCGACGCTGTGGCAGGCCGGGCCGAGCGCGCCGGAGTTCCATCCGAGCCCGCCGCTGAGCAGATATCCCCCGAGGGCGACCGTCCCGCAGTGCCCCGTGGGAAACGCCAGGCCCGCCTCGGCGAGCGCCGGGACCAGTTCACGGCCGGTGACGGCCGGCTGGACGGACGCGGTCGCGGACCCCGGATCGATCGCGTACCGGCGGAGCCCGGAGAGGTCGAGCAGCATGCCGTCGGAGCGCACGGGCGACCCGCACCAGCTGTGCCCCGCGGACCGTACGGCGATCCGCAGGCCGAGGGAACGGGCGAGCCGCACGGCGGCGGGGACGTCCCGCTCGGACGCGGCACGGACGATGAGTTCGGGGAAGCGGTCGGGTTTCAGGCGGTTCCACACCATCGCGGAGCGAACCGCCTCGTAGGCGTCGTCGCCCCGCCGGACGATGGTCCCCTCGACGGCTCCGGCCTGCCTCTGTTCACGCATCGCGGGCTCCAGGACTTGCGCCTTGGGGCCGTCCTCGGCTGCGGTTCGAGCGGGGCTCGAGGTGCGGCCGCGAGGAACCGGCGTGATCCGTGGGCCCGATGGGCACCCGGCCCGTGGCGGCGGGTACGTCGTCCATTTTACCCCGCCCCTGCGGACGCCCGCGGCCCGGAACGGCCCGGAGGCGGCCACCGACGGCGGCGAACCCCGGCCCGGCCGGCGGGACGAACGCTCACGGGGTCGTCAGGCCGAAGAGCACGATGAGCACGATGAGCACGGCACAGCACACCGCGGCGATCCGGTGGCCGACCCCGCGCGGACCGGCCGGTGCGGGCCGGTCGCCCACCGGCCCCGTCCGGTGCGGCCCCACCCGTGCGAGGATCCCCTGGACGGATGCCCGGTTCCGGTGGTGGAAGGTGACCATGTACGCGATATCCCTGGGTGACGACGGCGCGGAGCTCGGACCGCTGGAGCCGTGGCAGGCCGAGGAGTTCCTGGCCCACATCGACCGGGGGCGGGATTTCATCGGCCGGTTCAACGGGCTGCCGGACGTGGTCACTGATCTGGACTCGAGCCGGGCGTTCCTGCGGGCGTACGCCGAGAAGACCGCGGCCGACACGGGCCGGATCTGCGGCATCCGCCGGGACGGCGTTCTGGTGGGCGCCGTCATCCTCCGGACCATGGACGTCGCCGAGGGCACCGCCGAGGCGGGCTGCTGGCTGGAGCCCTCGGCCGCGGGCCGCGGGCTCGTCACGCGGGCCGCCCGTGTGCTCATCGACTGGGCCGTCGGGGAAAGGGGCATCCACCGCGTCGAATGGTGGGTCTCGTCCGGCAACGAGCCCAGTATCGCGGTGGCCCGGCGGCTGGGAATGACGAAGGACGCGGTGCTGCGCGAGAGTTACCCGTACCGGGGGAAGCGCCACGACATGGAGATCTGGTCCGTGCTCGCCCCGGAATGGCGGGCGGCGAACGGGGATCGGCCGGTCTCCCGGACTTTGACGGGATGACATAATCCGAGCGGTGGAGACCGAGCAAGGGCGGCGCTACGGCCGAGAAGGCGGGGGAAAGGCAACGGTGGCCTCGTCGAGATCATGGCCGCAATGGCGTCCGGACTCCCCGGAGTCGTCCTCCGGCGGGCACCCCTTCCTGCTCGTCACGCTGCGCATGACCGTCCCCGGTGGCAGGCAGTGGCAGCAGTACCGCTTCGTCGAGAACCAGGACCTGCGTTCCCGGCTGGTTCCTCTTCTCGGCACGCTGCCCCTGAGCCATTCGCTGCTGCAGGAGCCGCACGGCGGCCAGCCCTGCCGGTTCAGCGACCCTGCCGTGCGGCTCTGGCGGGACGACGACGCCGACCGCTGGCCCAACTCCCTCTACCGGTCGTTCGCCGAGATGGACGGGCCGCGCCGGGGGCTCGGTGAGGTCACGGTGACACTGCGGCTGCACAGCCGGAGCGGCGTCGTGCGGGAGGTCTCCCGCACGATCAACGAGTGCAATGTCCGTGCGGACGGGCTGCTCCTGCGAACCCAGGTGCCGGACGTCCTGCCGCTCGACGGCTGACGCCCCGCGGCACGGCCCGGGGCGGGCCGTGCCGCAGCGGGGCCACCGGGCGCCGGCCGCCTCACCACGGCCGGCAGGGGAACGGCCCAGAGGGCCGGAACACCTCCGGACCGTGCCCCAGACGCCGGGAGACCAGCAGCACTGCCGTGACCCACACGGCCACCGCGGTCAGCCCGATGCCGGACGACCGGATGGCGGCAGCCCACAGGAAGAGCACACCCGCCGTCGCCGCCGCCACCGCCGCCGCCACGAGGAGCACCTCGCGACCGCCGGTTCCCCGCCGGGCGGGCCGCCCGGCGAGCAGTCCGGCCTCGACCTGGTCGAGCATCGCGATCTCGCGCGCCGACAGTCGCCTCTCCTCCGGCACTCCGCCCCCAGCCTCCGTCGTGTCCCCGACCCGGTTCCTCCGCGCTGCGCGTCCGCCCCGTCACGGGGCGTCCGAGGTGCGGATGCCCGCTCATCGCCCCCGTACGCCGGGGATCCGCGTCCCGGCCGGTAACCGGCGCGCCCGCGTGGCGTCACCTCGCCGTCCGGGTCCGGACGAGGGCCGTCACACTCCTCGCCCGGACACTTTCGAGCGTACGGCGGACGAGCGCCCACGGCGGGTGCGGCCGGGTTCCGGGCCTGCGCAGTGGGCGTCAGTGTCCCAGTGCGCGGCGCAGTTCGTCCTTGTTCATCGAGGAGCGGCCCTCGATGTTCTTCTTCCTGGCCTCTGCGTAGAGCTGGTCCCTGGTCGGTCCCTGCGCTCCCCGGTGGGACCGCTCGCCACCGCGCCGGGAGGCGGACTTCCGGTCCTCGGTCGAGGTCCTGCTCGCGGTCCTGGACTCGCCCGCGCGGGCCCGTTCCTTGTTGACCGTGCGGGCGGCGATCTCCTTGGCGCGCGAGGGCGGGGCACCCCGCTTCTCGGCACCCTCCCTGATGTGTTCGTACTGGCGCTCCCGCTTGGCGCTGGATCCAGCAGGCATGACGTGCTCCCATTCGGCGACGGTCACTCGCAGAGCCGGACGTGGGCCCTCTCCGGGACGGGTTCCCCCTGTGCGAGTTTCAACCCTCGCGACGCCGTGTGCCACCGGTGGCACACCGGCCCGGCGGCAGCCGGCCCGACGGACGCCGGGGAACGGGTGGGCCGGGGTCAGACCCCGGCGGTGGCGCCGTGGCCGGATCCGTTCCGCGGCGGGGAGGCGGCCGCGGGGACGTGGAGGCACATCGCCCCGTCACTCTCCGAGCGGCGACGCGAGTGGGCGCCGGGACATCGCCCGCCGGCCCGGAAACCCGCGCGCACTATGGTGTGGGCTGACGGCCCGCCAGGCGGCTCCCCGCGTGGGGCCCACGACCGGGGCGCGGCGGGGACGGGTGCCGGGAGGGCATGGATGCCGGAACTGTTCGCGCTGAGCGCCGCGCTGCTGTTCGGGCTCGTGCACTTCTTCAGCGGTCTGCTGGCCAGGCGGGCGGACAGTTACGCGGTCGCGGCGTTCGGGCAGGTCGGCGGCATCGTCCTGATGCTCGCCGTGGCGGTCGTGACGCCGTTGGCGGGTGCGGACGCGCCGGTCCTGACGGCCTCGCACGTCACGTCGGGCGCGCTTGGGTGGGGGGCGCTGTCCGGGGTGGGCACCGGGATCGGTGTCGCGTACCTGTACCGGGGGCTGGCGTCCGGCCGGATGAGCGTGGTGGCGCCGCTCAGCAGTGTCGGCGGAGTGACGCTGCCCGTACTCGTCGGCGTCGTCGTCCTCGGCGACCGGCCGAGTCCGCTCGCCTGGCTGGGCGTCGCCGCGGCGGTTCCCGCGCTGTGGCTGGTCTCCCGCAGCGACCGCCCCGAGGAGGGGGGAACCGCGGCCGGCGCACGGTTCGGACTGCTGGCGGGGGTCGGCTTCGCGGTGCAGTTCCTCGCCATCTCCCGAATCGACCCGGCCGCGGGCCTCTGGCCGATCGTGGCCGCCCGCACCACGGCCACGGTCACGATCGCCCTCATGGCCCGGGCGGCCCGGGCGACCCTCCGCCTGCCCCGCGGGCTGGTCCTTCCGGCACTGGCGGTCGGCTCGATGGGCGCGGTGGCCCTGGTGCTCTACCAGGCCGCCACCCTCCACCAGCTGCTGGCCCTGGCGACGGTCCTGGCCTCGCTGTACCCCGCGGTCCCGGTCGTCCTGGCCGTCGTCCTCCTCCACGAGCGCCCCACCGCCGTGCAGATCGCGGGGCTGCTGTGCACGGGCGCGGCGGTAGTCCTGATCGCCCTGGGCTGAGTGGGGGTCCGCCTCACCGGACGCGGCGGTGTGGACGGGAGCCGGTCAGCGGGACTGAGTGTGGTTCGACCGCGGCACGGACCGGACGGGGCGGAAGGCGGCGGGGGCCGGACGGGGCGGAAGGTGGCGGTGCGCTCGACGGGGAACCGTACGTCCGGACCGTCACGGACCGTCCTCGGTCACCGGGTGCTGGCCGGCGACCTCCTTCCAGAAGGCGTCCACCCGGGCGTTGAACTTCTCGGGCGACTCCTGGAAGGGCTGGTGCGCCTCGCCGAACAGCATCTCGAAGTCCGCCCCGGGGATGGCGTCGGCGACGACCCGCCCGAACCGCGGGGGCGCGGCGAGGTCGCACTCCCCCGACAGCACGAGCGTCGGCGCGGTGATCCCCGGCAGGCGGTCGAGGGTCTCGTGCGCCGAGAAGGCCTCGAGCTGGCGCTGGAACGCCCCGGCGGACTGCGGATGGGGAAAGGCCAGCGTCTCGTCGATGATCCGGTCCACCATGCCGCTCGCGTGGGCGCGCGGGGTGTAGACCCACAGCAGGAACGCCTCCAGCATGGCGCGTTCGCCCGGCGCCTCGGCGGCGAGCCAGTGCCAGAACCGGGTCATCGACCGGAAGTAGGCGTCCGGCCGCGCCCAGGTGGACACGAGCACCAGGCTGCGCACCCGGTCCGGGTGACGCAGTGCCAGTTCCTGGGCGATCAGGCTGCCGCCCGAGAAGCCCGCGACATGCGCGCGCTCCACGCCGAGGGACGACAGCAGCGCCGCGGCGTCCTCGGCCATCAGCGGAACCGACAGCGGCCCGTCGGGGAGCGGTGTCCGACCGGCTCCGCGGTTGTCGAAGGCGGTGACCCGGTAGCGGTCGGAGAGTCCGTCGAGCTGAGCCTGCCATGCCTCGGCGGGATCACTCAGGCCCGCGACCAGCAGGACGTCGGGACCCTCGCCCCGTCGCTCCACCCAGAACCGGGCCCCGTTGGCCTCGACGTGCTCGCCCATGAGCACCACCTCCCCCTCCATGGTCGGCGCGGCCGGTGCCCGGTGCCAGGGCACCGGCCGCGCCCCGGAGTGCGGCCGGCACCCGTCCGGGTGCGTGCGGATGCGTCCCGACCGGTCCGGATGGACCCTGGGATCATGGGCACGAACCCGCCTGTGATCGTTCATCCGATCGAGTCGAGCGGTGGCAGACCGGTGACGATCCGAGGAGAACCGGTCGGCACCGCGCACGACCTGTTCGACGTGCTGGAGTTCCTCCGCCGCGCGAACCTGCCGGAGGCCGATACGGCGGTCGACGACCCGGAGCTGATCGAGTGGAGGGGCGGCGGCCCGCAGTCGTGGGCCGAGTCACCACCGTGACGGGGCCGGGCGCCCGGCCCGCGGCGCCGACCGACCGGGTTCGTGAGCTCTCCTTCGCACCGGGGCGGCGGGCACTCCGCGGGGCCACGGTGGCGACGTCGGGGACGGACCGCGGTCCGGCTGCGGCGCGGGGCGAGGCGGCGGCAACCGAACCGGCGTCCGGCGCCCCGGCAGTCAGGAGCGAAGGGTGAGTTCGGCGCGTCCGAAGAGCAGCGCGTACCCGGGAGGCAGCGCCGCGAGAACGCGGTCCAGCAGCCGGGGGCCGGCGAGACCGGCCACGACGTGGAGGACGGAGCCCGCGTCCCAGCGCGCGGTGGCGGGGGTGCCACCAGTTCGGGCCGCGAGGTCCTTGACGAACTCCCAGGCGCTGAGCGGTTCGGCGCAGGGAGGCCCGGAGGTGAACGCGAGAGCCGCCTCGACGGGGAGCCTGGCGGTGAGTTCGGCGCGCTCGTTCCCGACGAGTTGCCGGCCGAGTGCGGCCAGAACGGCCCGTACGGCTTGCTCGGCTCGTTCACGGGTCGGGAAGGCGCCCTCGTAGCGGACCCTTTCCAACAGGTGATGGAACGTCATACCCGGTGCGGTCGGAACCGTTTCAGGCGGGGGAACCATCGGCGGAGTGCATGCCTTTCTCATGGGTCGGGCCCCGCTCGTCGACTCACGGGAGCGGGGGGGTCAGGGGAAGTCGCGGCTTCGGTCGGTGGCCCACGGATGTGGAGGACGAGGAGCGCGGAGACCTCTCCCCGTCCTCCACGACCCGCGCGGGGGGCCGGGCTCAGCCGGTGATCTGCTTGCGGCCCGGGCGGTCGCCGATGGTGATCTTGCGGGGCTTCGCCCGCTCGGCGATGGGGATGCGCAGGGTCAGCACGCCCGCTTCGTAGTCGGCGCTGATGTGCTCGGTGTCGAGCGTGTCGGCCAGCACGAGCTGGCGGGAGAAGACACCGAGGGGACGCTCCGAGAGTTCCATCTGCACGTCGTCCGCCTTCGCCGGCGGTCGCCGCTCGGCCTTGACCGTCAGCATGTTCCGCTCGACGTCGATGTCGATCGCGTCGGGCGAGACGCCGGGGAGGTCGAGGGCGATCACGTACTCGTCGCCCTGCCGATAGGCGTCCATCGGCACCGCGGAGGGCCGGGACCAGGTGCCCGTCGTGCCCAGGAGCTGCTGCGTCAGCCGGTCGAACTCCCGGAAGGGGTCAGTGCGCATCAACATCGTGAAACACCTCCAGTTGGGTCAGGCAGTACCTGCCAATGCGCTGGAACCTGCCTCCGTTGTAACATGTCATCGGAACGATGACAACCACGGATGTCACCGAAAGGATGACACTCTGGGAGAAGGGAACCCCATGAGCGCAGTCGAGCAGCCAGGGAACGAGGGAGTGCCGCTCTCGTCCTTCCACGCCGCGACCGCGGCCCTGGACGCCATCCGGGAGGCGGTTCGCACCGCCCGGGGGGAGCCGTACGAGTACGCGCCCGACACACCCCCGGCCGGCGCCGAGGAGGCGCTGGCCGCCCTGCTCCTGCTGCGTCAGCTGCGCGACGAACTCGCAGAATGGGAGCCGGGGCTGATCGAGACGGCTCGCGATGCGGGAGCCAGCTGGGCCGACCTCGCCCATCCGCTCGGCGTCGCGAGTCGCCAGGCCGCCGAGCGCCGGTACCTGCGCGTGCGCCCCGGGGCGCCCGGCTCGACCGGCGAGCAGCGCGTCCAGGCCACCCGCGACCACCGGGCGGCGGACCGCACCGTCAACGCATGGGCCCGTGGCAACGCGGGCGATCTGCGCCGCCTCGCCGGCCAGATCACCGCTCTCACCGACCTCCCGGCCGACGCGTCCGCCCCGGTGGCGCGCCTCGCCGGCGCTCTCGCCGCCGACGACGCCGCCGCGCTCATCGCGCCCCTGGCCGGTACGCACGCGCACCTGCGGGCCGACCACCCCGGCCTGGCGGCCCGCGTCGAAACGATCACGCGTCACACGGAACGCCTGCGCGAGGACACGGGCGAGCAGCGCCGGGGCGGCTGACGCCGGCCGGCACCGGACGGGCCGCCGGACCGGGCCCGGCGCCGGGTCACCCGCCCCGCCGCCGTCCGCCGGGCGGGACGAAGACCGGGCGGGCCCACGCGGGCGGGTCCGGAGGCGGGCCCGGATCCTCCGGGACCTCGGCGAGGCCGGGGACGACCTGTGTCGGCGTATGAACGGCCCTGACCGCGGCCGGCGCGGCAGCCGAGGCCGCCGCGGCGTCACGGAGCGCCGCGACGAACTCCAGGCAGGAGTCGTAGCGGTCGTCGGGCACCTTGGCCAGGGCCTTCGCCAGAACCTCGTCCGCGCCCGGGGGGATGTCCGGCCGGTGCTCGGTGAGCGGCGGGGGCTGGTCGTACTGGTGCGCCCACAGCAGCGCGATGTCCTCGTCCCGCTGGAAGGGCGGCCCGCCGGCCAGGGTCTCGTAGACGACGCAGGCGAGGCTGTAGAGATCGCACCTGCCGTCGACCGGCCGCCCGGAGATCTGCTCCGGTGCCACGTAGTCGAGCGTGCCGACGAACTCGCCCACGGTGGTGAACCCCGTGAGGGAGAGCGACTTCTTCGTCAGCCCGAAGTCCGTGAGGTAGACGTGCTCGGGGTGGTCGATGTCGGTGCCCTTGGCGACCAGGACGTTGCCCGGCTTGACGTCCCGGTGCACCAGATCGTGCTCGTGGGCCGCGTCGAGCGCCGAGGCCACCTGGGTGGCGATCCGGACGGCGGTCGCCACAGGCAGCGGGCCGTCGCGGTCCAGCAGCGCCCGCAGGTCCAGCCCGGCGACGAAGCGCATGGCGATGTACAGGACGCCGTCGGTCTCGCCGGCCTCGAAGATCGGCACGATGTGCGGGTGATCGATGGCCGCGGCGACTCGTGACTCATGGGTGAAACGGCGACGGAAGGTGTCGTTGCGGGCGAGCTCCGGCGCGAGCAGTTTGAGCGCCACGGTGCGGTCCAGCCGCAGGTCCTTGGCACAGTAGACGACCGCCATACCGCCCCGCCCGACCTCCCGCTCCACCCGGTAGCCGGCGATCTGGGCACCGATCAGGCCGGACGGACGGCCGGAGTACAGGCTCATGTCGTCCGACGCCGGCTTCATGGGGAGCCACCGCCGTACGGCCTGTGACGCGGGGGCTTCCGGTCGGTCAGCCAGAGCTCCATGGCTGAATTCTATCGATCGGCCCCCCGCCTCGCCCGGGCCCGTCGCTGCGGCCGCATCGGCCGGAAACCCTCGCTCGGGGGGCTCCGGAGGGGGCCGCGTCGGGTCGCCCGCGATCAGCGACACGGGCAACCGCCGCTCGCCCGAGCCCGGTTGACGCCCGAGGGGGCCTCGGCCCGTTCCGCTCCGCGCGACCGCCCTCCCCGCCCCCGCCCCGCCGGCAGCGCCCGTGACCCGTCCCACGGGTGACCCCCTCCGGGACGGGTTCCCGGTGCGGAACCCGTACGGTGACGGCCCGGGGCACCGCAGGGCCGGCGGCCCGCACGTGGCGGACCGCCGGCCTGGTGCCGTACCCGGTGCGGCGCCCGGGACCATCGCCCCTTCCGGCGTCTCCGCCGGGCGTCGGGGCTAGAAGACGCTCACCCCGTACGCGCTCAGCGCCTCGGTGACCGGCTGGAAGAACGTGGTGCCGCCGGAGGAGCAGTTGCCGCTGCCGCCGGACGTCAGGCCGAGGGCCGTGGTGCCCGAGAACAGCGGGCCGCCGCTGTCGCCCGGCTCGGCGCAGACGTTGGTCTGGATCAGGCCGTAGACGATGTCGCCGCCACCGTAGTTCACGGTGGCGTTGAGCCCGGTGACGGTGCCGCCGTGCAGGCCGGTGGTGCTGCCGCTGCGCTGGACGGACTGGCCGACGTACGCGTTGCCGGCGCCCGTGATGTCGCGGTAGGAGCCGTTGTACAGGTACACCCGCCCGTCCGCCGCCGCGGAGTTGGAGTGGCGGATGATGCCGTAGTCGTTGCCGGGGAAGCTCGAACCGGTCCGGGTCCCGAGCAGGGTGGTCTGGGCGGAGTTGGTGTACCAGGTGCTGCCTATCTCGGTGCAGTGACCGGCCGTGAGGGCGGAGTAGGTGCTGCCGCTGCGGACGTTGAAGCCGAGGGAGCAGCGGCCGCCGCCGGCGTAGATGGCCTGGCCGCCGGCGATCAGCTTGTTGAACGTGCCGGGAGTGCGCTTGATCTCCAGGGCCGAGGCGTGGCTGCCGGCGGCCTTCCTGATCTCGGCCAGCTCGGCGGCGGAGACGGTGGAGTCGGCGGTGACGACGAGCTTTCCGGACCTGGCGTCCGTGTACCAGGCCGTGCCGGGGACGTCGGCGTCGAGCACGGCCTCGCCGACCTGGGCGAGGGCGGCGGCCGTGGCCCGCGGGGCGGGCGTGGAGTCGGCTGCCGCGCTCGGGGTCGCAAGCGCGACTGCCGCCAGCAGGGCGGAGGCAACGGCGGTGAGCCGCGCGCCTCTTGCGAAGCGGCCGTGGGGGGTGAAGCGCTTGATGTTCACTGCATCCTCCAGTGGGGGTTGCCAACGGCCCGTTGGGTGGACGGGCCCCGGCACTGCGCAGAGGTGGCGGACCGGGATCTCCGCCATGCCCCTGTCAATGCCGTGGCTACGGATCCTGGCTTCCGGTTGCACCCCGGACAAGATCGCCTTTCGGTCGCTCTACGCGCGTCCAACGCGTCGGTCACCAACGGAGCCGTTTGCCGGACTTGACCTCGGCGAGGTTCCGTTCGACGAAACGGCCGGTTCTCGCGGACCATCCGGGAAGGAGCGGAATCACCGATTCATTTGCTCTCCGGCAACAGGGCGGGAGCGGGGTGACGCCGCACGGCCGGCCCGGACACCGACCGCGAGCGGGACACCCGGCGCCATAGAGGCAGTTCAGGGTTCAACAGGGTGCACGGCCGAAGGCGCTCGCGGGCACCGGGGACCACACCCGGAGCAGCCTCGCCACGGACCGGCCGCCGTGGCTTCCGCAACGCCCGCCACGGCGCAGCGGCCGGCCGCCGGCCGCACATGATCGGATCATGGCTTGATTCCAGCCGTGCGCGAGTGACCCGGCCACGAGCCCGACACACCTGCCCGGCGTCCCTTCCGCCCGGCTCGCCCCTGTTCGCCCGTCGTCGGCCGCTGGCCGGATTCCATCGCCGCGGCGGCTCCACGGCACATTGCGGCGCCCGGCCGTCATCCACCGGCACCCGGCGGGCCGGTACCGGATGATCGGGACACCACGGTCCGCGAACCGCTGCGCGCCACGCACAGGAGGAGACGTTGCCCGCACCGTTCAGGTTGCCCTTCCCCCCGGAACTGCCCGCGCTGACCACCGGGTTGTCCCACCAGAGCTACGTCCACTGGCCGTACCCGCCCGACGCGGTGCGCCCGCTGCTGCCGCCCGGACTGCGGCCGGACGTGTCCGACGGCTGCGCGTGGGTCAGCCTCGTCGCCCTGGTGATGCGATCGGTGCACCCCCTGGGCCTGGTGCCGCTGCCCGGAGGAACGTTCGCGCAGACCAATCTGCGGACGTACGTCAGAACGCGGGACGGACGCAGCGGGGTCTGGTTCCTCTCCCTCGACGCCGGCCACCCCCTCATGCCGGTGGCGCGGGCGTTCGGGATCCCGTACCACCGGGCGGACCTGGCCGTGCGGCGCAGTCCCGACGGGCGCACCCTCACCTACACCGGCCGGCGCCGGGCCGGACGCGGACGGAACCGCCCGGCCGTGCCCCCCGGCTACCTGCTGACGGTCCGTGCGGGGGCACCGACCCGCACCCCCTCGGACCTGGATCGCTGGCTCACCGGCCGTTGGTCGTCCTACTCACACTGGGCCGGCGTGCTCTGGGAGACACGCATCGAGCACCCGCCGTGGCGGCTGCGCGGTGCGGAGGTCCTGGAGCTGAGCGAGACGCTGACCGCGCACACCGGACTCCCCGCCCCCGGGGCCCCCGCGTTGGCGCACATGGCTGAACCGATGGACCGCGTACTCCTGGGTGCGGCCCGGCCGGTCGGCCGTGCCTGAAGCGGGGCACGGGCGGGCCCCGGACCGCGGCGGGACCTCAGACGACTGCGGCGGTCAGCAGCACCAGATGCGCCGCGTCGGCGGCGGCAATGCCCATGGTGGCGAGGAAGGGGAGGCGGGCGTCGGCGTCGCGGACGGGCCGCAGCAGGGCCAGCGCGCAGAGCAGCACGGTCACCGTGAGGACCGCCCAGCCCTGCCGGGTGACCGGCCCGTCGGGCCCGATCAGCAGGACCAGCGACGAGGCGAGCACCAGCAGGGCCGCGACACACACCGACCGCCGCCGGCCGAGGCGCTGCGGCAGTCCGTGGACGCCTGTGCGCAGGTCGTGGTCGATGTCCGGCAGGACGTTGGCGAAGTGCGCGCCCGTGCCGAGCAGTCCGGCGGCCGCCATCAGCCACAGGGGCGGCCAGGGCCCACCGGGCAGCGCGAGCGTGACGAACGCCGGGAGCAGCGCGAACGACAGCGCGTAGGGCAGCCACGACAGTGCGGTGCGCTTGAGGTGGAGGTTGTACGACCAGGCCGCCGCCACCGCCACCACATGGACGCACCCCGCCACCGGCCCGCACGCCGCCGACAGGACGACGCACACGGCCAGGGCCGCGATCGCCGCTCCGGCCACGACGCCCGGCAGGGCCTCCCCCGTGACCAGCGGCTTGTCCCGTCGGCCGGACGCACGGTCCCGGCCCATGTCGGCCCGGTCGTTGCACCACCCGATCGACAGCTGACCGGCGGCGACCGCGCCCACGGTGAGCGCCCCACCGGCCGGACCGCGCCCTCCCGCGGCGGCGGCGAGTGCGGCCGTGAGACCGGTGACGACCGCCGCCGGCAGCAGGTGACACGCCTTCAGCAGACCGGCGGCCGACGGGCGGGCGGAGTCGAACGGCGCCGCGTGGGCCCCGTCGGAGAAGGTGGTGGCACTGATCTTCACATGCCCACGCTAAGGGCTGCCCCGTCGTCACGGGTGGATCAGCGCGCGGCGTCGGATGCGGTGCGTCACCAGGCGGAGGTTCGCCCTCGTAAGGGGCGTGTTCGGACGATCCGGCAACGCGGCGAGGTGCCGCAGCCGTCGTCGTGCGCCCGCTGGGACCACCGGCCCGAGTCACGACGCGCCCGGTTCGAGCGCTTCATGACGTTGTGTCAGCGGACTTCTATGTTGGGACGATGACCCGTGTCCTGGCCGTGAGCGCCGTGTTCCCGCCCCATCGCCACCAGCAGGCGGAGATCGCGGAGGAGCTGGCCCGCCGGCTGCCGCCCGCAGTCGATCCCGGACTGCTGCGGCGCGTCCACGCGTCCGTCGGGGTCGATGCGCGGCATCTCGCGCTGCCGCTGGACCGCTACGGCCGCCTCGACGGCTTCGGCCAGTGCAACGACATCTATCTGGAGCTGGCGCGGGACCTCGGGACGCGGGCCGTGCGAGCCGCCCTCGAGGAGGCCGCAGTGGCCCCCGAGGAGGTCGACGTGATCGTGTCGACCTCCGTCACGGGCATCGCGACACCGTCGCTGGACGCCCGCCTGGCCGCAGAGGCGGGGCTGCGCCCCGACGTACGGCGCGTGCCCCTCTTCGGGCTCGGCTGCGCCGGGGGCGCGGCGGGCACGGCGCGCCTCCACGACCTGCTCGCCGGCCGGCCCGGGGACGTGGGACTGCTGCTGTCCGTGGAACTCTGCTCGCTCACCCTGCAGTCCGCGGACACGTCGATGGCCAATCTGGTCTCGGGGGCGCTCTTCGGCGACGGGGCCGCCGCGCTGGTGGCGGTCGGCGCCGAGCACCCTCGGCACCCGGGCCGCACCGGTGGAGTCACCGCCGGGCACACGTTCGCGGGCCGCCCGGGCCCGGTGGTCGTCGACTGCCGCAGCCGTCTCCACCCGGGCACGGAACAGCTCCTCGGCTGGCACGTCGGCGAGTGGGGCCTGCGGCCCGTACTCGGCAGCGAACTGCCGGACGTGGTCAGGCTCCATGTGGGCGAGGAGATCGGGTCCTTCCTCGCCGAGCACGACCTCAAGCCGCGGGACGTGGCGGCCTGGGTCTGCCACCCGGGCGGGCCGAAGGTCCTCGACGTGCTCGCGGACGTGCTCGGGCTGCCGGAGGACGCGCTGTCGCCGAGCCGCCGTTCGCTCGCCCGGGCCGGGAACCTCTCCTCCGCCTCCGTGCTGCACATCCTGCGGGACGCCCTCGCCGACGGCCCGCCCGAACCGGGCGCACCCGGGCTGATGCTGGCCTTCGGCCCCGGATTCTCCTCCGAACTCGTCCTGCTGCGCTGGTGATGCCCGATGAGCGCCCACACCCCCACCGTGTTCCTCGCCCTCGTCCTGCTGGTCGCCGTGGAACGGCTCGCCGAACTCGTCGTAGCCCGCCGCAACACGGTCTGGAGCCGGACGCACGGTGGCGTCGAGCACGGCCGCGGCCACTATCCCCTCATGGTCGTCCTGCACACCGCGCTGCTGGCCGGCTGCGCCGTCGAGCCCTGGGCGGCGGACCGTCCCTTCGTGCCCCCGCTCGGCTGGGCCATGCTGGCGCTGACCGCGGCGGCCCAGGCGCTGCGCTGGTGGTGCATCGTCACACTGGGACCGCGGTGGAACACTCGCGTCGTCGTCGTACCCGGGCTGCCCCTCGTCGCCTCCGGACCGTACCGGTGGCTCCGTCATCCCAACTACGCCGCCGTCGTGCTGGAGGGGTTCGCCCTGCCCCTGGTGCACACGGCGTGGGTGACGGCCCTGGCGTTCACCGTGCTCAACCTGGCGCTGCTCGGGGTCCGCATCCGCTGCGAGGAGTCGGCCCTGACCGGGATGCCGGGGACCGCCGGCCGGACCGCGAACGCGCTCCGGTGATCGACCTGCTGGTCGCCGGCGGCGGCCCGGCGGGGCTGGCCACCGCCATCCACGGGGCGCTGGCCGGGTTCGAGGTGGTCGTCGCGGAGCCGCGGCCCACACCGGTCGACAAGGCGTGCGGTGAGGGGCTGATGCCGGGTGCCGTGCGGGCGCTCGCGGGACTCGGGGTCGCCGTCGAAGGGGCACGGTTCACCGGCATCCGGTACACCGACGGACTCGGCGCCCGTGCGGCGGAGGCACGCTTCCGGACCGGCCACGGTCTCGGAGTGCGCCGCACGGACCTGCAGCCTGCGCTCGCGGCGCGCGCCGCGGAGCTGGGTGTGCGGTTCGTGGCACGCCGACTGGGCGACGTGCGCCAGGACGGCCGGCAGGTGACGGCGGACGGGATGACGGCGCGCTACCTCGTCGCCGCGGACGGGCTGCACTCCCCGGTCCGCCGCGGACTCGGACTGGGCGCGCGACCCGTTCCCCACCGGGCGGCGCGCTACGGGCTGCGCCGTCACTACGCCGTCGCCCCGTGGAGCGACCTGGTCGAGGTCCACTGGGCGGAACGCTCCGAGGCGTATGTGACCCCCCTGTCCGCCCGGCTCGTCGGTGTCGCGGTGCTCACCGCCGACCGCGCCCCGTTCGACGTCCAGCTGGCACGATTCCCGACCCTGGGCGAGCGCCTGCGCTCCGCCGTGGCGACCCCGGTGCGCGGTGCCGGGCCGCTGCGCCAGGACGTGCGCACGCGGGTGGCCGGCCGGGTGCTGCTCGTGGGGGACGCCGCGGGATACGTCGACGCGCTCACCGGCGAGGGGCTGACGCTCGCGCTGACCGCGGCCGGTGAACTGGTCCGCTGTGTACGGTCGGGCCGGCCCGGGGAGTACGAGCGTGCATGGCGGCGGCTGTCCCGCCAGTACCGGCTGCTGACCGGGTGTCTGCTGCGGGCCCGTGAGAATCCGTATCTCGCCCCTCGGGTCGTGCCGCTCGCGGCCCGGCTGCCGCGCGTGTTCCGGGCCGGGGTCAACCTCCTGGCCTGACGCCGCCGGGGGCGTCCGGCGCTCCCGGCATCCGGCCCGAGGACCCGGCGACCCGGCGACCCGGGATCGTCTCGCAGCGGTCGCTCACCCGGTGTGCGCGGTGTGCACCACCGCCACCGGGCAGGACGCGGTGTGGAGGACCTCGGAGCTCACCGAGCCCAGCAGCAGCCTGCGCAGTCCGGAACGGCCGTGGGAGCCGACGACCAGGAGGACCGCCCCACGTGAGGACTCCGCGAGGAGGGTCGCCGCACGGAGCCGTTCCGCGTGCAGCCGCACAGGCACTCCGGGATAACGGTCACGGCGCTTGTCCGCCTCCTCCTGCAGGGCCGCCCGGACCGCCTCGTCGAGGACGTCGAAGTCGGGTGCGGCCATCCCGGGCCCGGTCGGGGTCTCGCCGAGGTGGAAGCTTCCGTGCACGAGTTCGAGACTCGCCCCGCGCAGCGCGGCCTCGGCGTAGGCGGCGTCCAGGGCGTGCGAGGAGATGCCGGAGGTGTCGGCGACGTCCACCCCGGCCACGAGGCGCCTCTCCGGGTCCGGTGGTGTGTCACCGGGTCGGACGACGATGACGGGTCCTGCGGCGTGGGTGGCGACCTGCCAGCTCACCGAGCCGAGCGGAAGACGGGCGAAGCCGCCGCTGCCCCGGTGGCCGACGACCGTCCAGGACGCCCGCGCGGACCGCTCCACCAGTACGGCGGAGGCACGGCCGGTGACCGCCTCCGCCGTCACCGTCACGCCGGGGAACTCGGCGCGGACCAGCCTCTCCAGGGGCGCCACGACCTCGGCGCCCGGGACCGGCCCGCCGTGGTGCTCGGCGACGTGCAGCAGGTGGAGCGGCACCTCGTGCAGGTCGGCCTGTTCGGCGGCGCAGCGCGCCACGTACTCCTGACCGCCCTCGTCGACGCCGGCCAGTACCGGCCCTCCCGACGACCCGGTGTCGTCCACCATGAGTGCTCCCTGCTCCGAACTCCGCGGTCTCGCTCCAGGGTGCTTCCGCGCGGGCGGCGGCGCAGCACGGACCTGGACCACCCGGCCCAGTCAGGGGCCGGGTCCCGATGGGCGGCGGCGTCGGGAGTGGACGAGCGGCTCCGGTTCGGAAGCGGGGCGCAACGCGGGCCCGCGGCCCGGGTGGAGCGGGCTCCACCCGGGCCGCGGACGTGCCGTCCGACCCCGGCGCTCATCGTGGGTCGCCCTCCTCGGGCGCCGACCGCCGGGCCCCGGTGCCACGGCGGGTCCGCCCGCTCTGCGGCACGCCGCTCCCCTGCCCCCGCGGCCGGGCACCGACCGCCGGGAGGCCGTGGCACCGACGGGGCCCCGGTAGCGTGGGGGGATGGAGCGACCGCGCGGCCAAGGCACCGGCCCCGACGCAGGCGACCCGGCGTTCCCGGCCCGCCACGCGCCTCGCTGCACCCGTCTGGGCGAGCTGGACGGGCTCATCGCGCAGTGCCGGGCGTGCCCCCGGCTCGTCGCCTGGCGCGAGGAGGTGGCACGGGTCAAGCGCGCCTCGTTCCGGAACTGGGAGTACTGGGGGCGCCCGGTCCCCGGTTTCGGCCCCGCGGACGCGTCCCTCGCCGTGGTCGGCCTGGCCCCGGCCGCTCACGGTGCGAACCGCACCGGACGGATGTTCACCGGCGACGCGAGCGGCGACTTCCTCTTCGCCGCGCTGCACGAGATCGGCCTCGCGTCGCGGCCCACCTCACTGCACACCGGCGACGGGCCGGCCCTGCGGGGCGTGCGCCTGACCGCACCGGTGCACTGCGCCCCGCCGGAGAACCGGCCGACGGCGGACGAGCGCGACGCGTGCCGCCCCTGGCTGTCGGCCGAGCTGGGACTGCTGGCGCCCCGGCTCCGCGCGGTGGTCGCGCTCGGCGGCTTCGGCTGGCAGGCGCTGCTCGCGGCGATCGGCGAGACCGGACGGCCGCTGCCGCGGCCGCGTCCCGCCTTCGGCCACGGAGTGCACGTCGTCCTGCCCGCGGGCGACGGTCTCCCGCATCCACTGCACCTGCTGGGCAGCTACCACCCGAGTCAGCGCAACACCTTCACGGGCCGGCTCACCCTCCCGATGCTCGTGGGGGTGCTGCGCCGGGCCGCCGAACTCGCGGAGGTGCCGGCCGTGCGCTGAGGCCGATGATCGATCACGTCCCGCGTCCGGGGCGTGACCGTAGGCGATATCGCCCGGTCACGGGCGTGCGGCGGTCGGGGGCGGAGCGGTCTGCGCACCCGGGCGAAGGGCTGACGTGGGCAGCGCAGCTCCCGGATCCGCACAATGGGTGCGAGGAGGCCCCGGCTGCCTGCGGCCGAGCCACGGCGGCCCGGCCGGAGGCCTCACACGGAAAGGATCGTCCGGTGACAGCTGGTCGGCCGCGGGCCGGCACCGATCCCGGTCCGCTCCGCTCGGAACCCGGAGCGTTGCTGGAGCACGTGTCCGTCGCGGTCTTCGGCGTGGACGCCGACGAGCGGATCTGCTTCTGGGGACCCGGGGCGGAGGACCTCTTCGGGCACGACGCGGCCGGTGCCCTGTCCGAACCCGCCGACCTGCTGTTCCCCGAGCCCCCGCCCGGCGCGCCCGGCGCCGCCGCGGGCCTCACGGAGCGGGCCAGGACACTCGGGTACTGGCGCGGCCGGCTGCCCGCACGGCGGAGTGACGGCACGGTCTTCGGGTGCGGCTTCCGCGTCTTCCCCGTCACCGGGCCCACGGGCTCCTCGGTCGTCGTGGGGCTGGCGGCCCGGGGTGAGGAGCTCGACCGGGTGAAGACCAATCTGGCCTTCCTGGACGCCCTCTTCGAGACCTGCCCCATCGGACTGCTGATGCTCGACGAGGACCTGCGCTACGTCCACATCAACCAGGCGCTCGCCGACATGGACGGGCTGCCCGTCGAGGCCCACCTCGGGCGCTCCATGGAGGAGATCATGATCACCTCCGACGGCGGGGAGTACGCGCGGATGGTCCGCTCCGTGGCCGCGGACGGCCGTCCCGTGGTCGGCGCGCTCGTGGGCCTGCGGACACCGGGCCGCCCCGACCGGGACCAGGTCCGGTCGGTGAGCCTCTTCCCGCTCAGCCAGGCGGGCGACACCCGGCCGGGGCTGGGCGGGCTGATGGTGGACGTGACGGAGCGGGAGCAGGCCATCCTCGCGGCGACCGCGGCACGGCAGCGCCTGGCTCTGCTCGACCGGGCCACGGCACGCATCGGCACGTCACTGGACGTCGACGTGACCGCCCGGGAACTGGTCGACGCGGCCGTGCCGGACTTCGCCGACGCCTCGGTCGTGGAACTCGTGGACTGGATGGACGAGCCGGAGGTCTTCGACCCCGAACTGCCCCTGGTCACCCACCGGATCGCGGCCGGCACCGTACTGCCGCCCCCGGCGCCGGAGATGGTGGGCGGGCTGGAGACGGTCACGTATCCCCCGAGGTCCAGGATCCACCAGGTGCTGCGGACGGGCCGGCCGGTCTGCTTCCCCGTGGACGAGCAGTTCGCCTCGACCACCGTCCTCCACCAGGCGCGCGCACGGATCCTCCTCGAGAGCGGACTGGCCTGCATCGTCATCACCCCGCTCATCGCCAGGGGAACGGTCCAGGGGCTCACCGTGTTCGGCCGCTCCTCCGGCCGTCCCGCCTTCGACGAGCAGGATCTGAGCCTGGCGTCCGAGCTGTCCTCCCGTGCGGCGCTCTGCCTGGACAACGCCCGTCTCTACAGCCGCGTGCAGACCATCGCCCTCACGCTCCAGCGTGCGCTGCTCCCCACCAGTCTGGCGGCCAGTCCCCATGTGCGCGTGGCCCACCGCTACGTGCCGGGCAGCCATGCCACCGAGGTGGGGGGCGACTGGTACGACGTGATCGATCTGCCCGGGAGCCGCGTCGCGCTCGTCGTCGGCGACGTGATGGGGCACGGGGTGCGCGCCGCCGCGGACATGGGGCGGCTGCGCATCACCACCAAGACGCTGGCCCGGCACATCGAGGAACCGGGCGTGCTCCTCGCCGAGCTGGACGCCTGCGCCCAGGAGGCGGGCATCGAACTGGCCACCTGCCTGTATCTGCTGTACGACCCGCAGAGCGGCCGTGCCCGGGTCGGCAACGCGGGCCATCCGCCGCCGCTGGTGCTGCTGCCCGACGGGCGGGTCGAGGCGGTGGACGAGGTGCTGGGTGTACCGCTCGGGGTCGGCGGCCAGCCCTTCGCGACGACCGAGATCGACCTGCCCCCGGGTTCCACTCTGGCCCTCTACACCGATGGCCTGATCGAGGCGCGCGGCAGGGACATCGACGAGGGAGCCGCACGGCTCGGCGCCGAACTGGCCCGCGCCTCGGGCCCGCTGGAGGAGGCGGCGGACCGGATCCTGGCCCGGCTGCTGCCCGGGCCGCCGCACGACGACACGGTGCTGGTCCTCGCGCGCGTCGGACGGGCGGGCTGACCGGGGCCCTCACCACGGCGACTTACCCGCGGAAACACCTTTCCCGGCCCGTCTCGCTGATCCACCATGGGCATTTGTTACCGGCAGGTGAACCGGCGCGCCCCCGCGGGTCGGCCATGCCTCGGGGGACGAGGAGAAGCAAGGGTGCCAGAGCTCCACAACGCCGGTCCGCTGCCCGCACCGGGGCAGCCGGACGACTCCGCCCTGTCGGACGCGGAGCTCGGGGAGCGGATCCGTTCCGGTGCCCCGCGCGCCCATCCGGCGATCCAGGAGCTCAAACGCCGGCACCTGCCCGCGGTCCTCGCCTACGCCCGCCTCTGCGGCCGGAACCAGACCGCCGGCGACCAACTGGCCGTCCAGGCACTGCGGCTGGCGTCGGAGGAGGCGGGCCGGGGCATCGAGCCCCGCGGGCACTGGCGCCACCATCTGCTGGTACTCGTCCGGCGGGTGGGCGCGGACTGGGCCCGCAGCGGCCGCCGGGACAGGCTCTCGGCCGACTTCGCCGCCTGGGTCGACGGGACGGACGACGCCGGGACCGGAGCGGTCCCGGCCGCGGGGACGTCCACGGCCGACGCGTCCGGCGGGCCGGACGCCGGCGCCGCGGCCGAGGTCTCCTCCGCCGTGCTCACCGCCTTCTGCCGGCTGCCGGCGCCGACCCGGGGAGCGCTCTGGTACTCCGTGGTGGACCAGGAACCGGACTCCACGACCGCCGGATACCTGGGTGTCCGCGCCGACCTCGTCCCCGATCTGCGGCTCCGTGCGCCGGAGTCCATGCGCCGGGCTTTTCTCCAGGCGTACCTGGAGCGGGGCGACAAGCGGTGCCTGGGCTACCGCAGGATCATCGAGGCGGCGGCCCGGACCGTGGACCGGAGGCGGAGCGAGGATCTGACGCTGCATCTGACCGAGTGCCCGCGCTGCACCCGGGTGGTCGCCGAGCTGACGCGGATGACCGACAACCCCCGGATGGTCTTCGCCGAGCATCTGCTGGGCTGGGGCGGAGCCGAGTACACCGCGCGTCTGCCGGTGCCCGGGACACCCGGGGCGGTGCCCGCTGCCGGGACGCCCGGGCCCGGGCCCGGGCCCGTGCCCGTGCCCGACCGGGGCATCGCATCGGTGCCGGCTCCGGTGAGCGGGCCGGCGTTGGGGGCCGGCGAGGCGACGGCGGTGCCCCCCGGGCGTCCCCCGCAGCCGCCTGCCGGCCCGGCGCCGGCCTGGAGCACGCGCCTGACCTCGCGGTCCGTCATGCTGATCGCCGCCGCCGTCGTGGTCGTGGGCTCCGCCGCCACGGGGACCGCCCTGGTGGCCTCGTCCGGGGACGCCGGCGGGGCGCGCGGGCCGGCGGCGTCGGCACCCACGGCGGAGGTCGCGTTCCCCACCCCTGAGGCTCCGCCGCCGGTCCCGACCCTGTCGACGAGTCCCAGCGTCCCGCCCACGGCACGGCCCACGCCCACGCGCACGCGCACGCCGCCCCCGGCCGCGACCGAGACCCCGGCTCCCACGCCGACGAGGAGCACGGTGCCGATTCCGGCGCCGATCGTTCCCGGAGCGGGCTACCACCCGGTGGTCAACGCGGGCACGGGCCTGTGCCTCGACGTCGAGGACGGGGTGATGGCCGACCGGACCGACGTCATCACGACCGAGTGCAACGGCGCCACCACCCAGCAGTGGCGGCTCGAACCGAACGGGCTGCTGCGCAACAGCGCGGATCCCGACTACTGCCTCGACTCGCGCGGGGACACCGACCGCGGTGCCGGGATCTGGTCGTGCTCCTCCGTGCACGGCCGCAACGGCCTCAATCTGCTGTTCGTCGTCGACGGCGCGGGAGTGGTCCGCCCGCGCATCGACCCGGACTTCGCCCTCGAACCCCACGGCGGCTCCCTGGGGTTCGACCGGCTGGACGGCGACGCCGACCAGCGGTGGAACGCCGGCACGTCGCGGTAGGGCGGGCCGGGGAGAAGCCCCCTCGGGCCGGGCGGGCCTTCGGGGGTGCACGTGGCTCCGCGGCTGCAGCCGGGGTCGCCGTGGGCGGCAGTGGCGCCGTCGTCCGGCTTCGCCGAGGTCGCGGGCCCGCTGGAGCCGGAGCCCTGCTTCTGACGGCGGCCGAGGTGGCGGTTCCTCAGGGTGCCCGCCCCGCCCGACGGGTGACGGCCATTCGGCCGCGTGCGGGTTGCGGGCCCGGCGGGGCCGACGTCGTATCGGGACGAACGCTCCTGACGCAGACGACGCCCGGTGCCGCGGCGGCAAAGGATGGCCATGCACATACCCCGATCCCCCGTCGGCCGCGCACGCGTCGCCGCGGTCGCCGTCGCCGCCACGATCTGCGCCTGCGTGCTGAGTGCCCCCGCCCCCGCCCCGGTTCGCGCCCCCGCCCCCGCCCGTCCCCCCGTCCCCGGGCCGGCCGACGGTCCGGCCCCGGTGGACGCGGCTCCGCCCCTGGACTGGAGCCCCTGCACCGAGGCCCCCGGCTTCGACTGCGCCACCGCGCAGGCACCGCTGGACTACGGCCGGCCCGCGGGCCGCGCGGTGGATCTCGCCGTCATCAGGCACCGGGCGACGGGCCCCGGGCCACGTCTCGGCACCCTCTTCTTCAACCCCGGCGGACCCGGCGGAGCGGGCACCCAGGCCCTGCCCCAGTGGTACGAACTGTTCCCCGAGGAACTGCGGCAGCGCTTCGACATCGCCAGCTGGGACCCGCGCGGGGTCGGCGGGAGCACCGCGGTCCGCTGCTTCCCCACCACCGAAGAGGCGTACGAGTGGCTGGAGCGCATACCCTTCGGGTTCCCCGTCGGCCAGAGCGAGACGGAGGCCTGGGTCGACGCCTACTCCGATCTCGGCCGGCTCTGCGAAAAGCGCGATCCGGAGTTGCTGCGGCACGTCTCCACCACCGACACGGCACGCGACCTGGACCGGCTGCGGCAGGCCGTGGGCGACGAGAAGCTCAGCTTCCTCGGGGTGTCGTACGGCACCTTCCTCGGTGCCACGTACGCCAATCTCTTCCCCGACAAGGTCCGGGCGATGGTCCTGGACAGCAATATCGACCCGCGGGCCTGGGTGGACGGGGGCGCCGGTGCGGACACGCGGCTGACGACGTTCCTTCGGGAGGACGTCGATCTGGGGTCGGCCGCGACCCTGCGTCAGTTCCTCGACCACTGCGGGCGCACCGGTGCCGGCCGTTGCGCCTTCTCCGCCGGGAGCCCCGAGGCGACCCGTGCGAAGTTCGAACGGCTCATGCTGCGCCTCCAGGAGCGCGCGCAGGGGTCGTGGACGTACGCCAGGACCGTCACCACGGTGCTCAGCAGCCTCTATGCCGTCGACCCCGGCTGGTACGACCTGGCCTGGACGCTGGAGGACCTCTGGGTGGGGCGGGCCCCGCAGGAACCCGTCGTACCGGAGGGCCCCTTGCCGTACCCGGCGTTCGAGCAGATCGAGGCGATCCGGTGTTCCGAGAGTCCCAATCCGCGCGACCCGCGGCGCTTTCCCGAGCTGGCGGAGTTCGCCTACGGCCGGGCCGGTGACCTCGGTCGGGCCGTCGCCTGGGCGAGCGAGCCGTGTGCCACCTGGCCGGCGACGGCCGCCTCCCCCTACACGGGCCCGTGGAACCGTCCCACGGCGAACCCCGTGCTCGTGGTGAACACCCTGTACGACCCGGCGACCCCGTACCAGGGCGCGCTCGCGATGACCCGGCAGCTCGCGAACGCACGCCTGCTGACCGTCGAGGGGTACGGGCACTCGTCCGTCGTCAACCCGAGTCTGTGCGTGGACGACCACGAGCGCCGCTACCTCGTCGACGGCGTCCTCCCCCCGCCGGGGGCCGTCTGCCGGCAGGACGTGCGTCCGTTCAGCGAGTCACGGCCCCGGGGCGGGGTCGGCACCGGCGGCGGCGGAACCGCCGGCGGCGCGAAGGAGGTCGCGCCCGGCGGGAACTGAGTCGACGGGCCGTGGACCGGGCGGTTTCCATCGGTGTGCTCCGGCCCTGCGGCCGGAGCACACCGCCCGTCTCCCCGACTCGCGCGGCGGTCGGCGTTCCGGCCAGGAGAGGAAGGCATGACGCCTATCGGCGGGGGAAGCCGCGACCCCAGGACTCGAAGTCGACGACGCGACCGCGGTCGTCGCGCAGCGTGGCCGTGTCCCGGCTGTCCCAGACGTGGTTGCGGCGGCCCTGGTAGACGTCGTGGCGGGTGTCGAAGCCGCGACCCGTGTGGACACGGACGCTGGAACGCGCGGGCAGGCGCAGGTCGTCGAAGCGGTAGCGGTTGCCGTCGCTGTCCGACAGGGTCCATCCGTCGAGGTCGACGGCGCGGCGGCCGTTGTTCGTCACCTCGACCCACTCCGCGTTCAGGCTGCGGTTGGAGCGGAAGTCACGACGCTGGCCGTTGTGCTGGACCTGGCCGATGACGACCGAGGAACGCCGGTCCCGACCGAACCGGTCCCCGTCGAATCTGTCGCGGTCGAAGCGGTTCCGGTCGTCGTGGTGGCGGCTGTGGCCGGCGTGACGGTCGCGCCCGTCGCGGCGGTCGTGCCCGTTGTCCGCGGAGGCCGGCACGGCCATCGCGCCGACGATCGCGCCGGACGCCAGAGCCGCCGCCACGAGACGACGGACGTTGCGGGAAGCAGACATGTGGATGCCCTTCACTTCAGTGCCCACCCGGCCCGCGGGGCCGGCGGGCGGACCATGCTCTCGGCCTGTGCCGAGGTCGCTCACACTCGCCGGACAGCACCCCCCATAAGCCCATAAACCACCCCGTGTTACGAAATGCGGATACTTCCGTAACTCTCCGCTGTATGCCGCATGAACAAAGGAAACATCACCCGACAAATCACCTGCACCGTACAGCGACCCGTACAAGAATCAACGACAAGCGGTTGCCATCCACGCCCGCCACCCCGCACGCCACCCCACGCGCCCGGCGGCGCGGACGCGGCGGCGTGTAACAGCCGGGCCCGCGGTGCCGGCCCTCCTGGCCCCGGTCCCGCCTCGCTGGTCGAGTACGACGGGCGGTGGCACCCTGAGAGGGGATCGGGCCCGAGGAGATACGGGAGGGCCGATGGGACGAGACGTCCCGGCGCTGGTGTTCACCCGTGACGACCGCCGTCGGTACCGGAACAAGATGCAGGACTGTCTCGACACCTTCGCGCTGATGCTGCGCGAGTCACGGTTCGAGTCCGAGCGGCCGCAGGTAGGTCTGGAGATCGAGCTGAACCTCGTGGACGGCGCGGCCGAACCGGCGATGCGGAGCACCGACGTGCTCGAGGCGATCGCCGATCCCGCCTGGTCCAGCGAGCTGGGCCGGTTCAACCTGGAGATCAACATTCCACCGCGCCGGCTGACCGCCGGCGGCCCCGACTCCTGGGAGCAGGAGATCAGGGACGCGCTCAACCACGCCGAGGACCGGGCCGCGCAGGTCGGTGCGCACCTGGCGATGGTGGGGATCCTGCCGACGCTGCAGCAGAAGGACGTGGGCGAGGCGGCGCTGTCGGAGAACCCGCGCTACCGGCTGCTGAACGAGCAGGTGTTCGCCGCCCGCGGCGAGGACCTGCGGATCGCGGTGGACGGTGTGGACCGGTTGCGGACCTATGCGGACACGATCACGCCCGAGGCCGCCTGCACGAGCACCCAGTTCCATCTGCAGGTCTCGCCCGACGAGTTCGCGGGGTACTGGAACGCGGCGCAGGCCGTCGCGGGCGTGCAGATCGCCCTGGCCGCGAACTCCCCCTTCCTGTTCGGCAAGGAGCTGTGGCGGGAGACCCGTATCCCCCTCTTCGAGCAGGCGACCGACACCCGCCCCGAGGAGATCAAGGTGCAGGGCGTGCGGCCGCGGGTGTGGTTCGGCGAGCGCTGGATCACGAGCGTCTTCGACCTCTTCGAGGAGAACCTGCGCTACTTCCCCGCGCTGCTGCCCCTGTGCGACGACCAGGACCCGGGGGAGACCCTGGAGGGCGGCGACATCCCGGAGCTCGCCGAACTCACGCTGCACAACGGGACGATCTACCGCTGGAACCGCCCGGTGTACGCGGTGGCCAACGACCGGCCCCATCTCCGGGTCGAGAACCGGGTGCTGCCCGCCGGGCCGACGGTCGCCGACGTCCTGGCCAACGGCGCCTTCTACTACGGACTCACCCGAGCACTGGTCGAGGAGGAGCGCCCGGTGTGGTCGCGCATGTCGTTCTCGGCCGCCGAGGACAATCTGCACACGGCCGCCCGGCACGGGATCGACGCCCGGCTCTACTGGCCGGGCATGGGCGAGGTGCCGACCGCCGAGCTGGTGCTGCGGAGACTGCTGCCACTGGCCCACCGGGGCCTGGAGCTGTCCGGCATGGACGCGCAGTGGCGTGAGCCGCTGCTGGGGATCATCGAGCAGCGCTGTGTCACCGGCCGCAACGGCGCGGTCTGGCAGACGGAGATGTTCCACAACATCGACAGCACCGCCCATGTGACCCGCCACGAGGCACTGCGGCGGATGACCCGGCAGTACATCGACTACATGCACCTCAACGCGCCGGCGCACACCTGGCCCGTCGACTGAGCGCCGTCGCGCGTGCGGTCCGTCGCGGACGGCGGCGCCGGAGGGAACGGCGTGGGAACAGACGATCGGTTACCGTCGTGAGGACGGCCACGGCCCGCAGCGCCGTGACCCCCACGAGTCCCCGCTACGGATCCGAGTGCCGCCCATGCACGCTTCCCGCGCCGTTCCCACCGCTCTCGCCGGAGCCCTCGTCGCCGTGCTGGCGGCCGGCTGCTCCCCCGCGGCGGGCAGTGCCCGGACGTCCGACAGGCCCGCGGCCGCCCCGGGGACCTCGTCCGCCGCCGAGGGCCCGCAGTCACCCCCGTCCGCACCGGCCCCGCCGCCGACGGCCTTCACCCCCGCGGCCGCCCCGTCCGCGACCGCGGCCCCGGAGCCGCCGGGCAGCGCGCGCACCCGGCCGGCCGCGCTGAGCATCCCGTCGATCGGCGTGGCGGACCTGCGCGTCGTCCCGTACGAGGGGAGCACCGACGACTGGCCGGGGACGCGCATCCAGGACCGCGGAGTGGCCGCCAGCCCGTACGGCGAGCGGGGCGGCGCCGGGCCGGGAGAGATCGGCAACTACCTCGTCACGGCGCACCGGCTGTCCGCCGGCGGGCCCTTGCGGGACCTGCCGTCCCTGGGCGTGGGCGACCCGGTCCTGGTGACCTCGGGAGGCAAGATCTACGAGTACCGGATCACGGAGCACCGGACCACGTCCTTCCGGTCGGCCCGGTCACTGGCCGAGCAACGGGCCGCGGTGCCCGGCTTCCCCGGCAGGGCCGCCACCCGGCCGATGATCACGATCTCCACCTGCGCCACACCCGAGGACAACGCCGCGGGGAACTACTGGCGCGACGACCGGAACAACCCGGAGCACCGGATCGACCGGGTGGGCGTCCTCACCGACGTACGCGACGCCAGGGGCTGACCGGCCGGAGCGGGCTGCGGTCGCCGCCAAGCGACACGGTCGCGGGGCGTGTTGCGCCGATCTAGAGTTGGACACATCAGACAAAACGGCTGGTATCCCCTGCCCGGTCCCCCCTGGAGGGCCGATGAACCGAATCTCGGTGACCGTGGACGGCGTTGCCTACCAGGACGACGTGGAGCCGCGGCTGCTGCTGGTCCACTATCTGCGGGACCGCCTGGGACTGACCGGCACCCCCGTCGGCTGCGACACCGGCAGCTGCGGCGCCTGCACCGTCGAGCTCGACGGGCACAGCGTCAAGAGCTGCTCGGTGCTCGCGGTGCAGGCCGACGGAGGCGAGGTCACCACCGTGCAGGGGCTCGGCTCCCCCACCGGGGGCCTCGACTCCCTCCAGAGGGCCTTCCACGAGAAGCACGCGCTCCAGTGCGGCTACTGCACACCCGGGATGATCATGGCGGCCAGGGAGCTGCTGAGGCACGACCCGGATCCCACTCCCGACGAGGTCCGCCACGCCCTCGAGGGCAACCTCTGCCGGTGCACGGGCTACCAGAACATCGTCCACGCGGTGCTCGCGGCCGCCCGCCACGAGCAGGAGGCCAGGACATGACCGCGCAGCCCGCGGACCGGACGCACGAGCGGGAGGTGGGCCGCGCCCGGGCCCGCAAGGAGGACGCGCACCTGGTCACCGGTCAGACCACCTGGACCGACAACATCAGCGTGCCCGGCATGCTCCACATGGCCGTGCTGCGCAGTCCCATGGCGCACGCCCGGATCGACCGGGTCGACGTCTCCCCCGCCCTGGAGCGGCCCGGTGTCGTCGCCGCGTTCAGCGGACGCGACCTCGCCGAAGGACTGGCCTCGATGCCGTGCGTGTGGCCGGTGACCGAGGACATCGTGATGCCCGACCACCCGCCGGTCGCCGTCGACGAGGTGCGCTACGCCGGTGACCCGGTCGCCGTGGTGGTCGCCCGGGACCGCTACGCGGCCGCCGACGCCCTGGAGGCGGTCGACGTCGACTACACCCCACTGGAACCGGTGCTCGACCTGGAGGCCGCGCTCGCGGAGGGCGCACCGCTCGTGCACGCGGACAAGGGCACCAACCGGTGCTACGTCTGGCCGCTGACGACCGGTGAGGACTGGGACGCCGTGCGGGCCCGGGCCGACGTGGTGGTCTCCCGGCGGTTCCTCCAGCAGCGGCTCATCCCCAACGCCATGGAACCGCGCGCCGTGGTCGTGCTGCCGATCGCCGCGTCCGGCGAGTACACCATGTACTCCGCCACCCAGATCCCCCACATCGTGCGGGTGCTGATGGCCATGGTCACCGGCATCCCCGAGCAGAAACTGCGGGTGATCGCCCCGGACGTGGGCGGCGGCTTCGGCTCCAAGCTCCAGGTGTACGCGGAGGAGGCCGTCGCCCTCGCCGTGGCGCGCACGCTCGGCCGCCCGGTGAAGTGGACCGAGTCGCGCTCCGAGGGCTATCTCGCCACCCACCACGGCCGGGGCCAGATCCAGGACGTCCGGATCGCGGCGACCCGCGAGGGGAAGCTGCTCGGGCTGAAGGTCGACCTGCTCGCCGACATGGGCGCGTACCTGATGCTGATCACGCCCGGGACCCCGCTGCTCGGCGCGTTCATGTACCCGGCCATCTACAAGATGGACTCCTACGCCTTCACCTGCACCGGCGTCTTCACCACGCGGACGCCCACCGACGCCTACCGGGGCGCCGGCCGCCCGGAGGCGACGTTCGCGATCGAGCGCATGATGGACGAGCTCGCGGCCGAGCTGGGGATGGACCCGCTGGAGCTGCGCCGGCGCAACTGGATCGGCCGCGACGAGTTCCCGTACACCTCGATCGCCGGGCTCACCTACGACAGCGGTGACTACGAGGCTGCGACGGACAAGGCACTGGCGCTGTTCGGCTACGAGGGGATGCGGGCCGAGCAGCAGGAGCGGGTGCGGCGCGGCGACCCGGTGCGCCTCGGCATCGGCATCTCGACGTACACCGAGATGTGCGGGGTCGCGCCGAGCCGGGTGCTGAGGGACCTGCGGTACGCGGCCGGCGGCTGGGAGACGGCGAACGTCCGCATGCTGCCGACGGGCAAGGTCGAGGTCGTCACCGGCACGAGTCCGCACGGCCAGGGCCATGTGACGTGCTGGAGCCAGATCGCTTCCGACGTGCTGGGGGTGCCCTTCGAGGACGTCGAGGTCGTGCACGGCGACACCCGGGCGGCGCCCCAGGGCATGGACACCTACGGTTCGCGCTCCCTCGTGGTCGGTGGCACGGCGGTGCACGAGGCGGCGCGGAAGGTCGTGGAGAAGGCACGGAAGATCGCGGCACATCTGCTGGAGGCCAGCGAGGACGACCTCGACTTCGCGGAGGGCGTGTTCTCGGTGAAGGGCTCCCCGGACGCGCGGCGGACCATCCAGGAGATCGCGTTCGAGGCGTTCTCCTCGCACGACCTGCCCGAGGGCATGGAGCCGACGATACACGCCGACCACGTCGTGGACCCGGACAACTTCTCGTACCCGCACGGCACGCATCTGTGCGCCGTGGACGTCGACACGGAGACGGGCCACACCCGTATCCGCTCCTATGTGTGCGTCGACGACGTCGGCCGGGTCGTCAACCCGGTGATCGTCGAGGGCCAGGTGCACGGCGGCCTCGCCCAGGGCATCGGCCAGGCGCTCTACGAGGAGGCCGTGTACGACGCCGAGGGGAACCTGACGTCCGGGACGATGGCGGACTACCTGGTGCCCTCGGCGGCGGACCTGCCCGAGTTCACGACCGAGCGCACCGAGACACCCGCCACCACCAACCCGCTGGGCGTGAAGGGCGTCGGGGAGGCGGGGACGATCGCCTCCACACCGGCGGTCGTCAACGCCATCGTGGACGCGCTGCGCCCCCTCGGGGTGACGGACGTGCCGATGCCGTGCACCCCGGAGCGGGTGTGGCGGGCCATCCGGCAGGCCCGCGGCGAGGAAGGCGCCGCCTCCTCCGGAGGACGGCCGGAGGGCACGGTACCGACGACGGGCCAGGCGCCCGCCCCGGGCGAGGAGGGCTTGGCATGATCCCCGCGGCGTTCGACTACCGGCGGCCGGACTCGGTGGACGAGGCCGTGACCGCGCTGGCCGACGGCGGTGAGGACGCGAAGGTCCTCGCCGGCGGGCAGAGCCTGCTCCCGATGCTGCGGCTGCGGCTCGCCTTTCCCGAACTGCTGGTGGACGTGGGCAGGATCGACGAGCTGCGCGGTGTCCGTGAGGAGGCGGACACCCTCGTCATCGGCGCCATGACCACGCACCACGACGTGCTGGCCGACCCGCTGGTGCGGCGGCACGCGGGCCTGCTCGCCGCGGCGACGGAGACGGTCGCCGACCCCGCGGTGCGCAACCGGGGGACGCTGGGCGGCTCCCTCGCCCACGCGGACCCGGCCGCTGACCTGCCCGCGGTCGTCCTCGCGCTCGACGGCGAACTGGTCGCCGCCGGCCCCGGGGGCCGGCGCACCATCGCGGCACGGGACTTCTTCATCGACTACCTGCAGTCCGCGCTGAACCCCGACGAGCTGCTGGTGGAGGTACGGCTCCCGAAGTCCGGGGACTGGGGATTCCGGTACGAGAAGTTCCACCGGGCCGCACAGGCGTGGGCGGCGGTCGGCGTCGCTGTCCTGGTCCGCTCGCACGGCGGGCGGATCGCCGAGGCGCGGATCGGGCTCACCAACATGGGCCCCACCCCGCTGCGGGCGGCTGCCGCGGAGGCCGCGCTGGCGGGAGCGGACGGCCCCGAGCAGGTGGCGCGGGCCTCGGAGGCCGCGGCCGAGGGCACCAGCCCCCCGTCGGACCTGTGGGGTTCGTCCGAGTACCGCGAGCACATGGCCCGGGTGCTCACCCGCCGGGCGGTGCTCGCCGCGGCCGGTCCGTCGTGACGGGTGTGCCGCGGCGATGAGCGAGACGGCGACCGGGTCCGCGGGGGAGGCCGGGGACGGCGGGGCACGACGCGTCGCGGGTGCAACCGCAGTCCTTCCCCAGGGGCCGGACGAGGTGCGGCGGCGGCTGGAGGACGTCGGCTATCTCGTGGACGAGGGCCTCGCCACCGCCTGCTTCCTGGCGCTGCGGCTGCACCGCCCGGTGTTCTGCGAGGGCGACGCGGGCGTGGGAAAGACCTCGCTCGCCGGCGCGCTCGCCGCAATGCTGGAAGCGCCGCTGATCCGATTGCAGTGCTACGAGGGGATCGACGCCTCGCAGGCCCTGTACGACTGGGACTTCCCCCGGCAACTGCTGCACCTGCGCGCCGCGGAGGCGGCCGGGGTCACCGACGTGGACCGGCTGGAGGCGGAGCTGTACGACCGGCGTTTCCTCGTCGAACGGCCGCTGCTGCAGGCGCTGCGGACCCAGCCCTCGGTGCTGCTCGTCGACGAGGTGGACCGGGCGGACGACGAGTTCGAGGCGTTCCTCCTGGAACTGCTGTCGGAGTACTCGGTCACCGTTCCCGAACTGGGCACGCTGCGCGCCGACACCCCTCCCGTGGTGGTGCTGACGTCGAACCGGACGCGCGAGGTGCACGACGCGCTCAAGCGGCGCTGTCTGTACCACTGGTTCGACCACCCCTCCTTCGCCCGGGAGCTGGCGATCGTCCGCAGCCGGCTGCCGGCGGTGTCGGCAAGGCTGGCCGAGCAGGTCACCGCCCTCGTCCAGGCCCTGCGGTCGGAGGAGCTGGTGAAGCCGCCGGGAGTGGCCGAGACCATCGACTGGGCCGAGGCGCTGGACGCGCTGGGAGCCACGGAGCTGGACGCGGAGCTGGCCGTGGCGACGCTCGGCTCGGTGCTGAAGTACCGGGAGGACACGGAGCGGGCCCGGTCCATGGACCTGTCCGCGATCCTCGCCCTGCGGGCGGCGGGGGCGTGAGGCGGATGGCTCCGGTGGACTGCGGGACCGCGGTGCTGGTGGGATTCGCGCGTGCGCTGCGCGCCGCGGGGATGGACGCCGGGCCGGACCGGGTGCAGACGTTCCTGCGGGCACTCGACGTCCTGGGACCGCGACGGCGGACCGACGTGTACTGGGCGGGGAGGCTCACGCTGTGCGGCGGCCAGGACGACCTCGACCGCTACGACCGCGTGTTCGCCGCCTACTTCGGTCCGCGTGACCGTACGCCTGCGCCGCGGGCCCTGCCGCTGCCGCCCGGGGCCCCGCCGCCACGGCTCGCCGTGCGGGCGACGGACCGCGCCCCCGGCGGGGGCGGCGAGGAGGAGGACCGGCGGCCCGGCGCGGCGGCGGCCCTCGCCAGTCCGGTGGATGTGCTGCGCCACCGCGACGTCGCCGCGCTGACGGCCGCCGAACGCGAGCAGGTGCGGCGGCTGCTGGCCGCGTTCGCGCCAAGGGGCGAGCCGCGTCGCTCCGCGCGGCTGCGCCCGGCCCGGCGGGGCGTCGTCGACCCCCGGCGGACGGTGCGGGAGTGGCTTCGCCGCGGCGGGGAGCCGGCCCGGCTGCGCCGGCGGGCGCGTACCGAACGGCCCCGCCGGGTGGTGCTGCTGGTGGACGTGAGCGGGTCGATGGCCCCGTACGCGGACGCGTTGCTGCGGTTCGCGCACGCAGCGGCGCACGGCGGGCCCGCGGCGTCGAGGGCGGCCACGGAGGTGTTCACGATCGGCACCCGGCTGACGCGGGTGACCGCCGCGCTGGGGCACCGCGACCCGGACACCGCGCTGGCGGCGGTCGCCGCCGCAGTCCCCGACTGGCGCGGAGGCACCCGGCTCGGCGAGATGCTGCGAGCCTTCCTCGACCGGTGGGGCCAGCGCGGGATGGCCCGGGGCGCTGTCGTCGTGGTGCTGTCCGACGGCTGGGAACGCGGCGATCCGGCCCTCCTCGCCGCGCAGATGCGGCGGCTGCACCGGCTGGCCCACCGGGTCGTGTGGGCCAATCCGCGCAAGGCCCGGCCCGGTTACGCGCCGCTGGCGGCCGGGATGGCGGCAGCCCTGCCCAGTGTCGACGCGTTCGTCGAGGGACACAGTCTGGCGGCGCTGGAGCACCTCGCCGCGGTGGTGAGAGGAGCCGAGGATGCGTGAGATTCTGCCCGCCCTGAACCGCTGGTACGCCGAGGGCGAGCCGTTCGGACTGGCCACGGTGGTGTCGGTGAGCCGCAGCGCGCCGCGCGGGCCCGGCGCGGCGATGGCCGTCGGCCCGGACGACGAGGTCGTGGGCAGCGTGTCCGGCGGTTGTGTGGAGGGGGCGGTCTTCGAGATGGCGCAGGAGGTCCTGGCCGACGGTGCGGCACGGCTGCACACCTTCGGGTACAGCGACGAGGACGCGTTCGCGGTCGGGCTGACCTGCGGTGGTGAGATCACGCTGCTGGTACGGGCCGTCTCGCCGGGCACCGACGCGGTGTTCGGGGCGGTGGCCGACTCGGTCGCCGCGCACCGCCCGGTCACGGTCGCGACCGTGACGGACGGTCCCGCGCCGCGCGGCGCCACCCTGGCGGTGTGGGCGGACGAGGTCGCCGGGTCGCTCGGCGCCGAGGGGCTGGACGCCGCCGTCGTGGCCGACGCGCGCGGCGGGCTGGCGCAGGGCTCGACCGGTGTGCGGCACTACGGGCCGCGGGGGCAGCGCCGCGAGGACGACGTCTCGGTCTTCCTGCACTCGTTCGCTCCACCGCCGAGGATGCTGGTGTTCGGTGCCATCGACTACGCCGCCGCCGTCGCCAGGATCGGCGACTTCCTCGGTTACCGGGTGACGGTGTGCGACGCGCGTCCGGTGTTCGCCACGCCCAAGCGGTTCCCGGAAGGCGTCGAGGTCGTCGTGGACTGGCCGCACCGCTATCTGGACCGCACCGAGACCGATGCGCGCACGGTCGTCTGCGTACTGACGCACGATCCGAAGTTCGACGTGCCGCTGCTGGAGCAGGCCCTGCGCAGGCCGGCCGCGTACATCGGCGCCATGGGCAGCCGCCGCACCCACGACGACCGCGCCAAGCGGCTGCGCGAGGCCGGGCTGGGCGAGCAGCAACTGGCCCGGCTGCGCTCGCCGGTGGGCCTGGACCTGGGCGCCCGCACTCCCGAGGAGGTCGCCGTGTCCGTGGCGGCGGAGATCGTGGCGCTGCGGTGGGGCGGGAGCGGCGCGCCGCTGACGGAGACGGCCGGCGCGATCCACCCGGCCGGGCCGGTTCCCGGCGGCGCCGGGACGCGGGCGGGGTCCGCCGGGGTCGACGAGGAACGGAGCTGAACATGGAACTGCGGCACGAGTTCACCGTCCCCGTGCCTGTCGAGGAGGCATGGCGGACGCTCCTCGACATCGAGCGGGTGGCGCCCTGTCTGCCGGGCACGACCGTCCAGGAGTTCGACGGCGAGAAGGTGACCGGCACCGTGAAGGTGAAGGTGGGGCCGGTCACGCTGACGTACCGGGGCACCGCCGTCTTCGAGGAGAGGGACGAGGCGGCGCACCGGATGGTGCTGAAGGCCAACGGCAAGGAGGTGCGGGGGCAGGGCACCGCGCGGGCGACCGTCACGGCCGGGCTCACCGCGTCGGAAGCCGGGACGGCCGTGTCCGTGCGTACCGACTTCGCCGTGACCGGACGGCCGGCGCAGATCGGGCGGGGTGTGATGGCCGAGGTGGGCGACAGGCTCGTGGGCCGGTTCGCGGACTGCCTGTCAGAACGGCTCGCCGGGGCGCCCGGCGCGGAGACCGCGGACGCCGGGAAGGGCGCGGCGGCCGGAGCGGGGACGGCCACGACCGGGCCCGCCGTGCCGGGGGGCGGGGAGCCGCCCGCGCCCGCCGCGGGCGTGGCGGAGCCCGGGGTCCCGGCCGTGCCCGAGGCGCGTGCGGAGGCGGGGCCCACCGAAGCCGCCGAACCCATCGATCTCCTGCGGACCGCGGGTCTGCCGGTCACCAGGAGGATCGTCCCGTTGGCGCTCGCCGCGGGAGCGGCCGCCGCCGCGGTGGCCGTGGCCGTCCGGCGCCGGCGGCGCTGACCGTCAGTCCGTGCGCGTCCCGAGCAGGGCGAGGAGCAGCGGGATCCGGGGCGAGGCGGCGGGCAGCCGCCACCAGCCGCCGGGCGTGCGAACCATCTCCGGCCACCGTGGCCAGGGGAGTTCGTCGATTTCCCGCAGCCTGGTGATCCCGAAGCCGGCCCCGGTGAGCGCGTTGACGATCTCGTCGATCCCGTGCATCCACTCGAAGCTCTCGGTCGTCCCCCGCACGGCCGGCCCGTCGGTGTAGGTGTACGTCGAGTCGCGGCGGATCGCGCCCCGTCCACCCAGGTAGTCGTGGCGCAGCAGGAGTTCGGAGCCCTCGCCCGGAGCGGGCTTGGGGCCGAGGGAGCCCAGCAGCGGGTGGAACTCGACGAGGTACAGCCGGCCTCCGGGGCGCAGCAGCGCGGCGACCGTGGCGGCCCAGCGGTCGAGGTCCGGCAGGTAGCACAGCGCGCCCTTGCCGGTGTAGACGACGTCGAACCGCCGTTCTGTGCCGAGCGCTTCTGCCGCGTCGTAGACATTGGCCTGGACGTAGTCGACCGGAAGACCGGCGTCGGCGGCGAGGCGGCGGGCGGCGGCGATCGACGCCCCGGAGAGGTCGAGCCCGGTGGTGCGTGCGCCGCGCCGGGCGAAGGCGAGCGTCTCGGTGCCGAGATGGCACTGCAGATGCAGCACGTCACGGCCGGCCAGATCACCGAGATCCGCCCATTCGAAATCGCCGAACCAGCGGTCGGGATCGGCGTCCCGCCCTTTCCCCGTCAGCCCGTAGAACGCGCTGGCCAGGTGCACGGGAGTGCGGGCGTCCCAGTTGGCCTCGTTGATCCGCATCATCCACCGCAGGGCGGGGTCCAGGGGCGCGTGGTGCTCGGCTGCTTCGGTCATGGGGACCATCCAACACGCCGTGGCCGCACGCGCGGGCGCGGACGGGCGGCCCTTTCCGGACAGTCACGGCTTGACGAATCCGTTTGCCATGGCGGCAAATGGATCCATGACGGAGAACGATTTCGACGAGGTGCTCACGGCCGTGGGACCTCGGTTGCGTGCCCTGCGGCAGGCACGCGGCAGCACACTGGCCCAGATCGCCGAGGCGACCGGGATCTCGCTGAGCACGCTGTCGCGGCTGGAGTCCGGCGGGCGGAAGCCCACGCTCGAGCTGCTGCTGCCGCTGGCCCAGGCGTACGGCGTGCCGCTGGACGAGCTGGTCGGCGCTGCCGCGGTCGGTGACGCGCGCATCCGGCAGCGTCCGTTCACCCGGAACGGGCAGACGTACGTACCGCTGACGCGGTACCTCGGGGGTATGCACGCCTACAAGCACATCGTTCCGCCGCGGACGAGGGACAAGGGCGTACGCCCGGAGCAGAAGGTGCACGAGGGCTACGAATGGCTCTATGTGCTCACCGGCCGGCTGTGGGTGGCACTGGGCGAGCACGACCTCGTTCTCGGCGCGGGCGAGGCCGCGGAGTTCGACACCCGCACCCCGCACGGCTTCGCCAACGCCGGGGACCGGCCAGTGGAGTTCCTGTCCCTGTTCGGGCCGCAGGGGGAGCGGATGCACGTACGGGCACGCCCCGCCGAGGGCTGACCCGCCCGGTCAGGGCCGTCAGGGCCGTCAGGGAAGGATCGAGTCCACGTATCCGCCGTCGGCCCTGACCGCTCCCCCGGTCGTCGCCGACGCGTACTCCGAACTCAGGTAGACCACCAGGTTGGCGATCTCGGGCGGTTCGATCAGCCGGCGCAGCAGCGACTGGGGCCGGTGCAGACGCATGAACTCGCGCTGCGCCTCGTCCCACGGGCGGCCGCGGCCGACGAGGTCGTACACGAAGTCCTCGACGCCCGGGGTGTGGGTGGGGCCGGCGATGACGGAGTTCACCGTCACACCGGTGCCGGCGGCGTCCTTGGCGAAGCCGCGGGAGACCGCGAGCAGGGCGGTCTTCGACATCCCGTAGTGGATCATCTCGGCGGGGGTGGCGACGGCGGAGTCGCTGGCGATGTTCTGGATCCGGCCCCATCTGCGGTCCTTCATGCCCGGCAGATAGGTGCGGATGAGACGCACGGCGCTGAGCACATTGGCTTCGAAGTAGGTGCGCCACTGCTCGTCGGTGATCTCCAGGGGATCGGTGGGGCCGAAGATCCCGAGGCTGTTGACGAGGACGTCCGCCTCCGGCACCTCGGCCCGCAGCCGTGCGGCACCCTCCTCGGTGGTCAGGTCGCACGCCACGGACGTCACCCGCGCGTGCGGGACCTGGTCCAGCAGTTGCTCCCGCGCCTCGCGCAGGCGCTCCTCGCCGCGGCCAGTGAGGACGGTCGTGGCGCCCGCCCCGGCCAGGCCGACGGCGATGGCGAGGCCGATTCCCTGCGAGGAGCCCGTGACGATGGCGGTCCTGCCGCTCAGATCCACATGCACCCGCCCCACGCTGCCACGGAACACCGCGCGAACCGGCGGCGCCACGCAGGAACCGCACACCGCACGGGGCACGTCCGCGCGATGCCCCGGAGGGACGGATCGCCTGATCACGCCGGGCCCGGTGGCCCCGCACGACATCGCCCAGCCGCCGCCGCGGCCCGATGTCACGGGCCCTGCCCGGGCCTCGCCCCGGGTCGCCGAGGAACAGCCCGTGGTCGGCGAGGGAGACCCGGCCGCTGGGGCTTCGAGGTCCACGGACCCGACCACCGGCGCACGGGCGCTGTCCGCGGCGTACGGACCAGGAGGACATCACCGTGCCCCGGACGAATCCCGGGCGGCCGGCGCCCCCTGCGCGCCTCCCCGCGCGAGGTGCGCCAGGACGGTGCCGCCGCGCGGGGAGACCGCGGCGCGTAAGGTCAAGAGCCATGAGCGATACAGGAGTTGCCGAGCGCGGAGTCCACCTCGTCACCGGCGGGGGGACCGGCATCGGAGCCGCCACCGCGCGCAGACTGCGGGCGGACGGTCATCATGTCGTCGTCTCCGGGCGGCGCCCAGGCCCGCTGGAGGAGATCGCGCGGGAGACCGGGGCACTGGCGCACGCCGCCGACACGGCCGACCGCGAGGCGGTGGAGGGGCTGGTCGAGGCGGTGGTCACGGCCTACGGCCGCCTGGACGGGCTCGTGCTCAACGCGGGCATCGCCCGCAGCGGTGCCGTCGGCGATCTGCCGGACGAGGACTGGGAATCGGTCATGAGGACCAACGTGACCGGCCCGTTCCTGCTCCTCCGCGCGGCCCTCCCCCATCTGCTCCGGTCACGCGGCGCCGTCGTGGCCGTCGCCTCGGTCTCCGCGCTGCGCAACGGCCGGGCCAATGCCGCCTACGCGACGTCCAAGGCGGCGCTGCTGCAGCTGTGCCGTTCCGTCGCCGTCGACTACGGCCCGCGGGGTCTGCGGGCCAACACCGTCTGCCCGAGCTGGGTGAGGACGGACATGGCCGACCGGCGCATGGCGCGCTTCGCCGACGAGGCCGGACTGCCCGGCGCGGGTTCCGCCGACGGCACGGAGCAGGCGTACGAGGAAGCCACCCGGCTCGTCCCCGCACGCCGACCCGGCGTTCCGGCCGAGGTCGCCGAGGCGGTCGCCTGGCTCCTGTCACCCGCCGCTTCGTTCGTCAACGGCGCCACGCTGACCGTCGACGGAGGAGTGACGGCCGTCGACCCCGGCGCGGTCGCGTTCCACCACCGCATCGCGCCCCGCCCCGGTCCCGACGGCTGAGTGCCCGCCGGAGGCGGCGGTCGGAGCCGGGCTCCCGCGGTGCACGCCGGTGGGGCGGCCGTGGGCGAGGCCGGCGTCGGCAGGACCGGCGGCCGAAGGGCGGCCGGCGGGGGGCTTGCCGAAGGTCAGACCGGTCCCCGTCAGGTGGGCGCGGATGCCCTCGCGCTCCACCACGACGTCCTCGAGCCGGACGTCCCCGGCCGTCGTCCTCGGCAGTTCGAACGACAGCGACAGCCGGTCGGAGAGCTGCGGTGGCCGGAGTTCGAGCAGGGCGCCGATCAGCCGGGGATCGATGCCGACCTTCTCCAGCAGCCAGGGATGGTCGACGACGACGTCGACGAGGTTGACCGTCATCAGCCTCTGGAGGAAGCGCGGCGTTCCGGTGAGCCGGCTGAGTTCCTTCTCGCTGCGCAGCGCGCGTTCGATCTGGGACTCGGGAAGTCCCAACCGCTTCACCACGGCCGGCAGGGCCAGCAGGGCCCTGACGCGGGCGGCCTCACGGCTGATGCGCGCTGCCGCCTCGCGGTGGAGGCGCAGGCCGGAGCGCCCGGGGTCCTTGCCGGGCCGGTAGCTGAACAGCCCGGGGACGTCGAGCCGCATGTCTTCGACGGTGGTCGACACGGCTCGCTGTCCTTCCCTCTCGATGCGGGCCTCCGCCCGGACCGTGATCTCCCTGTCGGCCACGGGAAGCGACCCGGCCATGTGGACCCCGCCCGGACCGGCACTGGTGAACTTCACCCGGGAAGCGCCGAGTTCACGGTTCAGGTCGTCGAAGGAGAGCAGGACGTCGCCGTCCATGCGGTCGACGACGGCGCCCCGTAGGGAACTCGGCAGATCGCCGACGATCCGGATGTGGCGCGCGGTGGCGTGCACCTCGGCGAGCGAGACCTTGTCGGCGGCGACATCGGGCAGGGTGACGTCGGCACGGTCGATCCGTTGTCCGAGCACCTGGGTGAGGAAGGGGAAGCCGGCGATGTCGACGTCCGGGCGCGCGCCGAGGCCGAGCGAGTCGCGGATCTTCTCCTCGGCCTTGTCCTCGGCGTAGGCGAGGGCCAGTCGGTCGCCGACGCACAGCAGCGTGGCGCACACGACGGCGCCGACGGTGAGCTTCAGCGCCACCGGCAGTGCACCGAACCGGCTCCGGCCGCGATGGTCGGGCGGCGACCATTCGTCGGGCGTCTCGTCCGACGGGATGCCGCGTGCGGGCGGGTGACCGCAGGCACGGGCAGCGGAATCACCGTGCTCACTGAAGTCCGGCTCCGGGTCGGCCAGTTGGGCAAGTTCCTCGTACGGATTGCGGGAATGCGCGGTCATGCGTGTGGGGGGTCGCATCGACTCATCCCATCACGATCACCACCCTCGAACGCAAGTCCGACCACCGTGGACCGCGCCACAGTCTCCGGACACCGGCGCCCTTCGGGGGGCGCGGATGACGGCGGATTGCGCGTGCGGGATCCCGGCGGTGGAAGCCCGTTCGAGGTCGGAGCGACCGCGAGGACCGGGAGGCCGTGGCCGATCGGCTCTCGCCGGAACGAGGGCAGGACGAGCGACCTCGACGGGATGGCCCTGTTCTCGTACAGCTACGGCGAGCGGACGTGTAGCGCTGGGTGATGCTCGGGGCAGTGTTCATGGTGAGGGCAGGCGGGACCCTCTGCTCCCGAAGCTGCCACGGAGTGACAAGTAGCTGAGGGTGCTCTGAGCTTCCCCTGGGTGGGCCTGGCCCCGGTAGCGTGCCGCCGACTACGCGATGTGCAGGGCGGGGAGGCCGGTTCCTGTCTTCGGAGCCTTTCGGGCGTTGTCCCTGAGGTTGGCGAAGGGCAGCGCTCCCCCGTGGAGTTCTTTGAACTCGTCGACCAGGTCCTGCTCGGCCTCGCCCGCGTCACCTTCGGTCATCGGCCGCCAGGCAACGAGCAACGCGTCCGAGTCGGCCAGCTGCCAGATGTAGCGGCCGCCCCAGTGGCCGACCAGGAGACCGGCGCCGTGGCGGCGGTAGTCGGCAAGCCGCTGATTCAGCCCGTCCTGGCCCGCCGCCTTGCCGATGTACACGACCGTTGCCCCCTCCACCCAGGCCTTGCTGAGCTTGTCGGTTGTCACGGACGGGTCGCGGCCCTTGAGGTGTCCGGCAGGGCTGATGGGGAGGAACGAGGGGGGCGAGCTGTCCGTACGGATCACCACGTAGATTCCATGCCCGGTGGGGACGTTGCTGTCGGGCAGTTCACGGAACGGCACGAAGCCGCGGAAGCCGCGTTCGGTCAGGGTCTTCTGTGTCAGCTCTGGCGTCGGGCTCATGCCCGGCATCGTGCCAGGCGCATCTCCTTGTCCGCGCCGGCCAGGTCGCCGTCCTTGCCGCAGGCGAGGCCCTTGTTCGCGCGGTTCCAGTTCTCCACAACCTGGAGGCCCTCGTGGATCTCCTGCCGCAGCTCGACATCGGCGAGGTAGTCGCAGACTCTGTGGAATCAGGTTGTGAGGTGGTGGTCGCCGGCGATCCGGTTCGGACTCGCAGTGTTTCGGGCGGAGTCTTGGGATACCTCAGCTCTCTCCCAGCACCGCCCGGATCACGTGCCGGGCGTTGTACGCCATCGCCGGGTTCGTTCTCCGGTAGTACGGCAGTGCGATCAGCGCCTGCGACAGCGTCCGCCCCCGGCCGCGGATCCAGGTCACGTCGTCCACGCCCAACGCCTCGCGGAAGACCTCCCGTGCATCGGCCGGCAGTAGATTCCACGCCGGGAACAGATCGCAGGCCGGATCTCCCACCCCCGTGCACCCGAAGTCGATCACCGAGGCCAGCCTGCCGCCGTCGACCAGCAGGTTGCCCGGCATCAGATCGGCGTGCAGCCACACGTGCGGCCCGTCCCAGCCCGGGGTCCGAAGCGCGTCCTCCCATACAGCGGCCGCGGCATCGCAGTCGACGTCCTCCTGCGGTGTCCCACGCAGTTCCTCGATCGCCGCCCGGGTCTCCGCGTCGAGCGAGCTGACCGGCCCGCCGCGATGGGCCTGCGGCGCCCCCGGCAGGGTAATGCTCCGCATCGCCGCTACGAACTCGGCCAGGTCCTTGGCCAGCAGCACGGGCTCGCTCAGTGCCCCCGCTTCGGGAAGCTCCCCCGCCAGCCACCGGTACACCGACCACGGCCACGGATATCCGTCGGCGGGCTCCCCGGCCCCGAGGACCTCCGGAATGGCCATGGGTAGCCGGGGCGCGAGGCGGGGCAGCCACTCCTGCTCCATCGCTACGTCCTTGGCTCCGCCCCGCACCAACGGCAGCCGCACAACCATGCCGTCGCCCAGCCGGTACATGGCGTTGACCGTGCCGCCGGAGGGAAAACGCTCCACCGGTAGCCCCGACCACTGCGGGAACTGCTCAGCGATCAGCCGCTGTACGAGGTCGTCGTCGATGGGATGCTGGCCGGGATGCATGCGCCCTGTGCTCATGGGCCGTCATCCGATCGTCCGGCGCCGGTGAGCGTCAAATGCCTTTGCGGAATCTGATTTGTCAAGTAGTTCACCCTTTGCCCTGGTTGACGGCGACGATCGGCAGGAGCGTCGCGGTCGCCGGAACGCCGATCTCTCGGGGTGTCGCCCCAGCCGGCGTGGGGATGTCGACCAGCCGTTCCAGCAGTTGGTCGAGCGCGGCGGCTGCCGACACCTCGCACGGAGCGCGGCAGTCCTTCCGGCGACGGCCGCACGCCGGGCGTCGTCCTCGGAGCGACGCGGTTCAGCCGGCCGCCCCTCCCCCGCCTGGGAGCGGAGGTGACCGCCCGAGGGCCCTTGCCGGGGGGGCGCCCCGTTGACCGGCGCACCCGGCACTCGGACCGCCGGCAGCGCGGCCGCGGCGCGGGATCCGGCGCCGCGGCACGGCGGCGCAGGACCCGGGCGTGGGGCGGGTTCGAGGAACGCTCTAAGATGGTTTATCGTTCATTCAGGCGTGGTCGCAGACCGCACCATCGGTGACGGTGCGCCCACCCGGTGAACGGCCCCGGCCGGCATCCCCCGACCGGCCGGGGCCACCTCCTCACCGACACGCCTCCTCCCGCTGCTCCCGGCAGCACCTCTCACCGCATCAGTCCCCCGAAGGAAGCGCCACGGGCGTGGCCGCCAGGACGTCCTCGATCGCGTCGGCCTCCGCCGCCGGCTTGTCGGGACGGTGGCGCAGGACGCGGGCGAACCGCAGCGCGACACCTGCGGGATAGCGCGAGGACCGCTGCAGACCGTCGTAGGCGATCTCGACCACGAGTTCGGGCCGGACGCGCACCTCGAAGCCGTTGTCCTCCACCGCCAGCTCCCGCAGCCGTTCCGTCTGCCAGCGGAGCATCTCGTCGGTGAGCCCCTTGAACGTCTTGCCGAGCATCACCAGACCCCCGTCGGCACCCCGTGCCGCCAGATGGAGGTTCGACAGCAGTCCCGTGCGGCGGCCGTGGCCCCACTCCGCGGCCAGGACGACCAGGTCGAGCGTGTGCACGGGCTTCACCTTGAGCCAGGAGCGGCCTCGGCGCCCCGCGACATAGGGTGCGTCGAGCCCTTTGACCATGACCCCCTCGTGGCCGCGGTCGAGCGTGGCGGCGAGGAAGCCCTCGGCGCCTTCGAGCTGGGCGGGGGACGCGGGGTCCTCGACGACGAACCGCCGGACCCGCATGGGCTCGGGAACCAGCGCGGCCAGCTCGACATGGCGCTCGTGCCCGGGCAGATCGAGCACGTCCCTGCCCTCGGTCGCGAGGATGTCGAAGAAGACGGGTGACAGGGGAACCGCCGCGGTGGCGGCGGCCACGTCCGTCCGGGAACCCACACGGGAGGCGGTGTCCTGGAAGGGCAGCGGCCTGCCCGCCGGGTCGAGTGCGATCACCTCGCCGTCGAGGATGAAGCGGTCCCCGGGCAGTTCCCGCACCTTCTGCACCACGTCGGGCAGCCGGGCGGTGATGTCGTCGAGCGACCGCGTGTGGATACGCACCTCCCCGGCCGAGCGGTGGACCTGGATACGGACCCCGTCGAGCTTCTCCTCCACGGAGCAGGCGCCCAGAGCCCGGACCGCGTCGGCCAGCGACACCGAGGTGTGGGCGAGCATGGGCTGCACGGGATGCCCCACACGGAGCCGGAAGGACGAGAGCACCGTCGGCCCCTCCGCCAGTACCGCCTCGGCCACCCGGGGAAGCGAACCGTCGAGCATCACCGCCCGCCGGAGCTCCCCCGCCGGTGTGCCGACCGCCCTGGCGACGCCCTCGAGCGCCACCGCGTCGAGGGCGCCCTGGCGCACCTCACCCGTCAGCAGCCTCACCAGGAACTCCTGCTCGGGCAGGGTCGCGGCGGCCATGAGACCGCCGACGAGCCGCCTGCGCTCCGCCTGGGCGCCCGCCCCCGCGACGCCGGCGAGTGCCGTGAAGCCTGCGTCGGTCTCCTCGACGGTCAGGGTGGGCTCCCCGGCCGGCTCGGGCCGGTCCCTGAGGACGCTCCAGCCGACGCCGAGCCGGCCCTGAGGAAGCCGTCCTGCCAGATAGGAGATGACGAGCGCGGCCTCCTGCGGTCGGGCGTCGCGGAACAGGGACGCCAGGGCTTCGATCTTCCGGGTGCGTGACGGCTCGGCAGCGATCTGCCGGGACACATCGGCGAGGCGGGCCAGCAGCATGCGGCCATCGTGCCTGCCGCGGCCCCCGTCCGCACGCCGTGCCCCGGCCCGGGTCCGGCGCGACCGGGGCGGTGGGCGACTCCGGCCTCGACCGGGCCACCGGCCCGTGGTCGGCGCGGTGCGCCACCGGGCAAGCACGCAAGCCCCTTCGCTCTGCGGGCCCGGCGTGGCCTGCGCGGAGGTCGAGGCCGCGCCTGCGTGGCCCGGAGCCTGGGGTCCGGATCCGCCCGGGCGGGTTCCGGCACGACCGGCGCCGGGACGCACCGGGCCCCGGGGACTCCGGTCGGACGCGGTCCCTGACGGCACAAGCCTCCTCCCCGTCCACGGCCCCGGTCAGCGGACGCGGCGGGCGTCGGCCGCCGGACGCCGGACGCCGGACGCGATGGGCGTACGGCCGCCGCGTGCGCTCCCAGCCGCCACACCGCGGCCACCCGCTCGCCACCGGAACCACGGGGAAGTTCCGGAAGATTCCCTCTCCGCCACGCGGATACCTCCCATCCTTCGCCCAACTCCCCTAATCTGCCGTGGATTTGCTCCACTTCCGACACAGGCAGGGGACCATGAGGAAGCTCTCGCGCACGACAGCGGCAACAGTCGCCGCCGCCGCACTGGGTGTGGCCCTCGTACCGGCACAGGCGCCCGCGGCGGCCGCACCGGGCACCGAGGCGACGGCACCGGCGTACTCGTCGACGACCTCGGTCGGCGTACACAACGCGTACGAGAAGGCGAAGTACCCCTATTTCGCCGACGCCTTGGACTCGGGTGCGGGAATGCTCGAAATCGACGTGTGGACCAATGTGTTCGGCAGATCCTTCCGGGTGGCCCACGACAATCCGGTGGGCAACGACAACAACTGTGTGAACGCCTCGACCGCCGCCGAGCTGCGCAGCAAGTCCCGCAACAGGGATCTCAGCGGCTGCCTCTCCGACATCCGCGCCTGGCACGAAGCGAACCCGGGACACCGGCCGATCCTGCTCAAGGTCGAGATGAAGGACGGTTTCCAGGACAAGCACGGCCGGGGTCCCGCCGCGCTGGACGCCCTGCTCACCGCCAGGCTCGGTGACGCGCTGTACCGGCCCGCCGATCTGGCCGCGGGCCACCCGGACCTGGACTCCGCCGTACGCGCCCGTGGCTGGCCCTCCCGCACCGACCTCGCGGGGAAGTTCATCGTCGAACTCATACCCGGCACGGTCGAGCAGGGGAACCCGTTCGACACGCTGTGGACGGACCGGGAGTACGCCATCCATCTGCGGAACCTCGCCTCGGCCGGCCGGCTGGCCACGGCCTCGGCCTTCCCCGCCGTACTCGGTGCGCAGGCCGGCGACCCGCGCGGCCGCTACTCGGACGCCTCCCTGCGTCCGTGGTTCGTCGTCTTCGACGGAGGCGCCTCCGTCTACGCGGGCGGCTCGATCGACACCGCCTGGTACGACCGGAACCACTACCTCGTCCTCATGACGAGCGCCCACAGCGTGCCGCCCGCGATCGACAGCACCAGCCCCACGGAGGCACAGGCCCGCGACCGTGTCGCTCTGCTGGCCGGAAGGCACGCGAGCGTGGTCTCGTCGGACTGGCACACACTGCCCTCGGTCCTGTCGAGCGTGGTGCCCCGCGGCACCGCCGACGGCACCCCCCTGTCACAGCGGTAGTCGGGACGCCGACGGTCCTCCCCCGGCGCGAACCGTTCGAGGCGGCCCTTCGGCCCAGTCAGAGCGCGACGGGGAGTCCCTGAATCGGCGCCACCGGGCCGGCAGCCCTCGGGCACCCGCCCGGACGGCGGACGACGCCGGGCCTCCCCGTCCCCGCCCGACGGGAGAGGAAGACTCCGGCCGGCCCGGGACCGGGGCCGCCCGGAACACCTCGAGGCGGCGCCGGCCCGCCTCCGCCCCAGGGCCGCCGCCCGGTGCCGTACGGACGTGACCGAACCGCACCGCGAGCGCGCGGCCGCCACTTCGGCTCCGGGGCCGCCACGGCGCGCCCCGGGCACGGTGTCCTTGGGCACCTCGCCAGGGCCGGCGTCACGCGGTCCCGTACGACGCTACCCGCACAGGTGCCAGGCGGGGCGCAGGGCCTCGACGCGAAGCGTCAGAATTCGGAGACCGTGATCCGCCCGGGCTGCCGCGCGGCCACCGCCAGGTGTTCCCCCACCCGGTTCACCAGCAGCGTCATCTCGTAGGCGACCTGGCCGACGTCGGCCTCCGCGGCGCTGAGCACGCACAGGCAACTGCCGTCGCCCGCGGCGGTGACGAAGAGCATCGCGTCGTCGAACTCCACCATGGTCTGCCGCGCCCGGCCCGCACGGAAGTGCCTGCCCGAGCCTCGCGCGAGACTGTGCAGTCCGGAGGAGACGGCGGCCAGGTGCTCCGCGTCCTCCCGGGCGAGTCCCGTGCTCGCCCCGGTCACCAGGCCGTCGTTGGACAGCACGAGCGCGTGCCGTATGTACGAGACCCTCTTGGTCAGATCGTCCAGGAGCCAGTCGAGCCCCTTGTCCGCTGCCATGGCGTTCCTCCCCGTTCGTGTGTTCGCGTTCCCCCGTGTCGCGGGTAAGCCTCGCGTACAGTCCCCGTCCCGGCAAGGAGTCATCACCGGCGCACGGCAGCGGAGAGTTGACTTTCCCTCACCACGGGTCGCGTCCGAGGATGGTTCCCATGGCGAGAAAGATGTCTCAGGACGAATGGCGGGCGTTCGTGTCCCAGGGCACGCGCACCGCGAAACTGTCGACCGTCCGGGCGGACGGCAGCCCGCACATCGCACCGGTCTGGTTCCTCCTCGACGGTGACGACGTGGTGTTCAACACCGGCAAGGAGTCGGTGAAGGGCCGGAACCTGACGCGCGACGGCAGGGTCGCCCTCTGTGTCGACGACGACCGTCCGCCGTTCTCGTTCGTGGTCGTCCAGGGCCGCGCGGAACTGGGCGAGGAACCGGAGCAGTTGCTGCACTGGGCCACAAGGATCGCCGCACGCTACATGGGCGAGGACCGCGCCGAGGAGTTCGGCGCGCGCAACGGGGTGCCCGGCGAGCTGCTGGTCCGGGTGCGCGTCGAGAAGGTCCAGGCCATGGCGGACGTCGCCGACTGACGGTGTCTCCCCCGACCGCGCCGGCCCGTGCGCCGAGTGGAGCGCCCCCGGTGACGAGCGGCATGTTCCGCTTCCCCGGCCGCATGGCCGCTCGTCGGGCCTTCCCACCCGCCGTCCGATCGACGCCGCCCTCCTCACCCCACCGAGTCGAGCAGCCGGGCGGTGTGCATCCGCCCGGCGTACTCGACCAGCCGGACCAGCACCTCCTTCCCCGAATCACGGTCACGGGCGTCGCACAGCACGACCGGCGTCCCCCGGTCCAGGTCCAGCGCGCGGGAGACCTCGTGCGCCCCGTAGGTCCGCGCGCCGGGGAAGCAGTTCACGGCGACGACGAACGGAATCCGCCGGTGCTCGAAGTAGTCGACGGCCGGAAAGCTGTCCTCGAGGCGCCGGGTGTCCGCGAGGACCACCGCGCCGAGCGCGCCCTGCGAGAGCTCGTCCCACAGGAACCAGAAGCGGTCCTGACCGGGTGTGCCGAAGAGATAGAGGGACAGTCCCGAGCGGATCGTGATGCGCCCGAAGTCCATGGCGACGGTGGTGGTCGTCTTCTGGTCGACTCCGCCGGTGTCGTCGACGCCCTCGCCGGCCTCGCTGAGCTGTTCCTCGGTACGCAGTGGCCGGATTTCGCTGACCGCGCCCACGAGGGTCGTCTTGCCGACGCCGAAACCGCCGGCGACCAGTATTTTCAGCGCGAGAGCGGCGGCGTCTCCGCCGATGCCGCCAGAGAGCTCGGGGGCCATCGATCACTTCTCTCAGTGGGTGTGCGCCGACAAGTGGCAGCAGGGAGCCCCAGGTCACGGCCGTCCCCGCCGCCTCGGGGAAGGCCGGCCGGGAGGGCCGGCGCCAGCACATCTGTTCTGCGAACGTGAGCAGTATGGCAATCGGAGCCACAGGTGGGGCGCATGGATCGCTTTTTGCGCGATGTGATTGTTCCGGACTGAATCAGTGTCCGAATCCATTCCAACTTCGTGTGGCCGCGACAGTTCGACGGGTGGACGCTGGTTGTACGGACGCCATGACGACGACGTTCCCAGACGGCGGCGACGGCGTTTGACACCGCGCCGGCAGGGCACCCGGAACGTCCCGTCCGTCGCATGCCCCTACCCCACGGGAGGCGATTCGCCGTGCAGGCCGACGACATCCGGGCCCCTCACGCACAGGGCCCGCACACCACGTCCCCGCAGGGCCGGTCACGGCCGGAACGGGACGGCGTGACCAGGATCGTCATCGTCGGAGCCGGGTTCGCCGGCCACCGTACGGCCCGTGCCCTGTCCCGTTCCCTGGCCGGGGAACGGGTCGAGATCGTTCTGCTCAATCCCACCGACTACTTTCTGTATCTCCCCCTGCTGCCCCAGGTGGCCGCCGGGATCCTGGAGCCGCGGAGGGTCACCGTCTCCCTCGCGCACACCCTCCCGCGGGTCCGGCTCGTACTGGGCGAGGCGACGCGGGTCGACCTCGCCGGGCACCGCCTGCACTACACGGACCCGGAGGGCTCGCCCGGGGAGCTCGCGTACGACCGGCTCGTGCTCGCCGTCGGAAGCGTCAACAAGCTCCTCCCCATCCCCGGTGTGAGCGAGTACGCGCACGGCTTCCGCGGCCTGCCCGAAGCGCTCTACCTCCGCGACCACATCGTCCGGCAGGTCGAGATGGCGGGCGCGGCGCCGCACGCCGACGAGTGCGGGGCACGCTGCACCTTCGTCGTGGTCGGCGCCGGATACACGGGAACGGAGGTGGCGGCCCAGGGAAAGATCTTCACGGACGAGCTGTACGCCCAGATGTCGCGGCCGAAGGAACCCTTCGGCCCGGCCTGGCACTCCCCGGACACCCGGCCGCGCTGGCTGCTCCTCGACATCGCGCCCCGGGTGCTGCCCGAACTCGACCGGCGGCTGTCCGAGACCGCGGACCGGGTGCTGCGCGCCCGGGGTGTGGAGGTGCGCACCGGTACCTCCATCAAGGAGGCGACACCGGACGGGGTGCTGCTGGACGACGGCGAGTTCGTCCCGACGCGGACCCTGGTGTGGTGCGTCGGTGTGCGGCCCGACCCGCTCGTGGCCGACGTCGGGCTGCCCGTCGACCGCGGCAGGCTGCGGGTGACGGCCGAGCTCAACGTGCCGGGTCATCCCCACGTGTTCGCCTGCGGGGACGCCGCCGCCGTACCGGATCTGACCCGGCCGGTGCCGGGCGGCGACAGCGCGGACGACGGGAACGGAACCGGGTACGAACTGACCCCGATGACCGCGCAGCACGCCACGCGGCAGGGCGCCGTGGCGGCCAACAACGTCGCGGCGTCGCTCGGGTACGGCACCGCACGCGCCTACCGGCACCACGACCTGGGCTTCGCCGTCGACCTCGGCGGTGTCCAGGCGGCGGCCAACCCCCTCGGCGTACCGCTGTCCGGACCGCTCGCGGGCGCGGTGACCCGCGGCTACCACCTGGCGGCGATGCCGGGCAACCGGGTGCGGGTGGCCGCCGACTGGCTGCTGGACGCGGCGCTGCCGCGCCAGGCCGTGCAGCTCGGCCTCGTCAGCTCCTGGTCGGTGCCGCTCGACACCTCGTCGCCCGAGCTGGCCCGGCTGCCCGGCCGGAACCGGCAGTGACGACCGCACCACGACACGCGAACCGGTCACAGGACCGCCTGCGAACGGAGTGACATGCGCAACGAAGAACTGACGGAACTGGCCCAGCAGTTGCGGGTGGATTCCGTACGGGCCGCCGACGCCGCGGGCTCGGGGCACCCGACGTCCTCGATGTCGGCGGCGGATCTCGCCGCCGTGCTCCTCGCCCACCATCTGCGCTACGACTTCTCCGACCCGGAGAACCCGGCCAACGACCGGCTGGTCTTCTCCAAGGGCCACGCCTCGCCACTGCTGTACTCCCTCTACAAGGCGGCGGGCGCGATCGACGACGAGGAACTGCTGACCTTCCGCAAGAGGGGCAGCCGTCTCGAGGGCCATCCGACGCCGCGGCTGCCCTGGGTGGACGTCGCCACCGGCTCGCTCGGCCAAGGGCTGCCGGTCGGGGTGGGGATGGCCCTCGGCGGCAAGTACCTCGACCACCTCCCGTACCGGGTCTGGGTGCTCTCCGGGGACAGCGAGATGGCGGAGGGCTCTGTCTGGGAGGCCGTCGAGCACGCGGCCTTCGAGAAACTGGCCAATCTGAAGCTGATCGTCGACGTCAACCGGCTCGGGCAGCGTGGGCCGACCCGCCATCAGCACGACCTCGGCGCCTACGCACGACGGCTCAGGGCGTTCGGCTGGCACACCGTCGAGGTCGACGGCCATGACGTCGAGGCCGTCGACAAGGCCCTCACCGAGGCGGTCGAGGTGGACGATCGGCCGACGGCCGTCATCGCGGCCACCCGCAAGGGCCGCGGCGTCGCCGCCGTCGAGGACCAGGAGGGCAAGCACGGCAAGCCGCTTCCCGACGCGGAGGCGGCGATCGAGGAACTCGGCGGCCCGCGGTTCGTCACGGTCGAGGTCCAGCAGCCGCCCGCGGCGGGCGGCCGGCCCGACCGGGACCTGGGACCGCTGGAACTCCCCCGGTTCGAGACCGGCACGGAGGAGGCCACCCGTACCGCCTACGGCCGCGCCTTGGCGGCGCTGGGTTCTGCGCGCGGCGATGTCGTCGCGCTCGACGCCGAGGTCGGGGACTCCACGCGCACGGAGTACTTCGGGAAGGAACACCCCGACCGGTACCTCGAGTTCTACATCGCCGAGCAGCAGCTCGTGGCCGGGGCGGTCGGCCTGCAGACGTGCGGCTGGGTGCCGTACGCGTCGACGTTCGCCGCGTTCCTGACCCGCGCCCACGACTTCGTCCGCATGGCGGCGGTGAGCCGGGCGGGCATCAACCTCGTCGGATCGCACGCGGGCGTAGCGATCGGCGAGGACGGCCCCTCGCAGATGGGCCTCGAGGATCTGGCGATGCTGCGGTCCGTCCACGGGTCGACGGTGCTGTACCCGTGCGACGCCAACCAGACGGCGCGGCTGGTGGCGGCCATGGCCGACCTCGACGGGGTCCGCTATCTGCGCACCAGCCGGGGCGAGACACCCGTCATCTACGGTCCCGACGAGGAGTTCCCGATCGGCGGCAGCAAGGTGCTGCGCGGCGGCGAGGGGGACAGGGCGACGATCGTCGCCGCGGGAGTGACGGTGCACGAGGCCCTGCGCGCGGCGGACGCGCTCGCGGCGGACGGCATCCCGGTCCGGGTCGTCGACCTGTACTCGGTGAAGCCAGTCGACGTGGACACGCTCAACGACGCCGCGGCGGCCACGGGATGTGTCCTCACGGTGGAGGACCACCGGCCCGAGGGCGGGATCGGCGACGCGGTCGCGGAGGCGTTCTCGGACGGGCGCCCCGCGCCCAGGCTCGCCCGCCTCGCCGTGCGCGGCATGCCCCTCTCCGCGAAACCCGAGGAACAGCTTCACGCCGCCGGGATCGACGCCGAATCCATCGCGGCGGCCGTGAAGCTGCTCGTGGAGAGCGTCGTCGCCCCCTGAGGCGACCGAGCCCGCCGGCGGACCCGTGAGTGCCCCGTCCGGCCGTGCCGGTGTCTGCCGGACGGTGGTACGGGGTACCCGCGAGCCATGAGCACCACAACCGTCCGCGCCGGTCGCCGGACCGTGGAGGTCCATCGGCCGGGCAAGGTCCTGTTCCCCGCCGACGGGTTCACCAAGGCGGACCTCGTCGACTACCACCGGGCGATCGCCCCGCACATGCTGCCGCACCTGCGGGGCCGGCCCCTGATGCTGGAAAGGCTCCCCGACGGTCTCGACGGGTCCCGTTTCATGCAGAAGGACACGCCGGAGCACTATCCGGACTGGGTGCGCCGGGCCGAGCTCCCGAAGGAGGGCGGCACGGTCACCCACACGGTCTGCGACAGCACCGCGACCCTCGTCCACCTCGCCGACCAGGCGTGCGTCACCCTCCACCGCTGGCAGGCCAAGGCCGACCGGCCCGGCCACCCCGACCGCATGGTCTTCGACCTGGACCCCGCGGAGGACGACTTCGAGCCCGTCCGGCGGACCGCGCGGTTCCTCGGCGAACTGCTCGGCGAGCTCCGTCTGCCGTCGGTCCTGATGACGACGGGGTCACGGGGACTGCACGTGGTCGTACCGCTCAGCCGGCGCCACACGTTCGACGAGGTCAGGGAGTTCGCGAAGGACACGGCGGACCTTCTGGCGGCCTCCCGTCCGGACCGGCTCACCACGGAGGCGCGCAAGGCCGCACGTGGCGGCCGCCTGTACCTGGACGTCCAGCGCAACGGGTACGCGCAGACGGCGGTGGCGCCGTACTCGGTACGGGCACGCGAAGGCGCGCCGGTGGCCACGCCGATCAGCTGGGACCAGCTGGACGACCCCGAGGTCACGGCACGCAGGTGGAACATCACGGACGCCGCGGAACAGGCGGCCGCGGATCCGTGGGCCGGAGCACCGCGGCGCGGCAGGTCGCTGGGCCCCGCGCGGCGCCGGCTGGACGCGCTGCGCCGGGACGGGTTCTTCGGGTGAGCGCCCGACTGTCCACGGCCCCGGGCGGCCGGTGCGGCGGCTCCCGCGGCGATTCCACGTCCGGCGGCGTCGGCCGTCGCCACTCGTCATGCGGCCCCCGGGGTGAGCGGTCGTGAACCGGGAGCACGGCGAGCGCGGGAACCACTCGGACCGCAGGACCCGGCTGACCGTTCTCGTCGCGCTCGCCGCGAACCTCGTCATCGCCGCGGCCAAGACGGCCGGCGGTCTGCTGGCGTCGTCGCCCGCGCTGCTGTCGGAAGCGGCCCACTCGGTGGCCGACAGCCTCAACGAGATCTTCCTCCTCGCCGCCCTGCGCCGCAGCCGGCGGCCGGCCGACCGCAGGCACCCGTTCGGCTACGGCAAGGAGCGCTGGTTCTGGTCACTGCTCGCGGCCGTCGGCATCTTCGTCATGGGCGGCTGCTTCTCGTTCTTCCAGGGGGTCGAGGCACTGCGCGAGGGCGACCGGCCGGTGTCCGCCGGGCACTACGCGGCCGGGCTCGCCGTGCTGGGCGTCGCGCTGCTCGCCGAGGGGACATCGCTCGTCCGCGCGCTCTACCAGTACCGCAGGGAGGGGGACGAGGCCAGGGACCCCGCGCACCGCACCGTGATCGCGGAGGACGCAGCCGCCGTGGCCGGGGTGCTGATCGCCATGGCCGGCATGGGACTGCACCTGGTCACCGGCAGCGTCGCCTGGGAGGCGGCGGCGTCCCTCGCGATCGGCCTGCTGCTGGTGTACGTCGCGTACCGGTTGGGGCGCGAGGCGCGCGACTTCCTCATCGGTGTCGCCGTCGATCCCGGCATGCGCCGGGCCGTCCGCGCCATGCTGGACGAGCAGCCGGAGATCGACAATGTGGCGGACCTGCTGACCATGCGTCTGGGGGTCGACTCCGTACTCCTCGCCGCCCGGGTCGATCTGGCGCCGGGACTGGACAGCGAGGAGATCGAGCTCGTGAGCGAGAGGATCAAGGCGGCGGTCCTGGACCGCTGGCCGGAGGCGGACCAGGTCTTCCTCGACATCACGGAGGCGCCTCCCCGCCCCGGCCGCTGAACCGGCGGGCGGCCCCCGCCGCGCGGTGAAAGCCCGGTCCGCAGGCCGGTGGTCCGGCCGCGGGCCCGGAGACTGCGAAGTCCGGGCAGGTGGACCGGCCGGGCGGGACGGGTGTCCGGGTCCGGGCGCCCGATGGACCAGCCGGCCCGGACTCCGGCCGGACGCGGTTGTCATACCCCTTCGCTACGGTGCGGGAATGGTGAACTTCGTATTGGTGGCGGGCGCTTGGCTCGGTGCGTGGGCATGGGACGACGTCGTACCCGAGCTGCGTGCGGGCGGTCACGGCGTACGTCCGGTGACCTTGTCCGGACTCGCGGAGAAGAGCGGTGTGCCGGCGGGCCAGCAGACCCACGTCCAGGACGTCGTCGAGGCGATAGAGCGGCACGACCTGCGCGAGGTCGTGCTCGTCGGGCACAGCTACGCGGGGATCCCGGTCGGTCAGGCCGCCGAGCGGATCGGCGACCGGCTGCGGCGCGTGGTCTTCGTCGACTCGAACGTCCCGGCGGACGGTGAGTCGTTCGTGTCCGCATGGCCCGACGGCCGGGCGGGGGTCGAGGCCTCGATAGCCGCGACCGGTGGCTTCTGGGCACCGCCGGCCGGGGCCGACTGCACCGGGCAGGGGCTCAGTGACGAGCAGACGGTTCGGCTGGTCGCAGGCGCGACTCCGCACCCCGGCGCGACGCTGACCGAACCGGCGGTGCTCGGACGGGCGCTCGGCGAGTTGCCGGCGACGTACGTCAAGTGCCTGCTCGACGGGGCGGAACCGAGCCCCGATGTGGCCGAACTGCTGCGTGGCGAGCTCTGGCGGCTGGTCGAGCTGGACACCGGGCACTGGCCGATGTTCTCCCAACCGCACGCACTGGCCCAGGCCCTCCTCGACGCGGCGCACACGTAGGACCGCCGGCCGGGCGTCACGGGCCGCGAGCCGCGCACCCGCGTCGACTCGGCGCGGGGCGGGGCGGCCCGCGCGAGCACCGCCTCGGGGCCCGCGACGGAGCCGGGCGGGTGGCGCCTGCGTACTTCGGCGCGGCCCGTCAGCCCCCGGCTCCGGCGTCGGCGGTCTGCCGGGCGAGTTCGGTGAGGAAGGCCGCGCAGAAGGCCGTGAGGTCGTCCGGTTTCCGGCTGGTGACCAGTGTGTTCGGGCCACTGCGGCAGATCTTCACCGGCTCGTCCACCCAGGTGCCGCCGGCGTTGCGGATGTCGGTGCGCAGGCTGGGCCACGAGGTCAGCGTCCTGCCGCGCACGACGTCGGCCTCGACGAGCGTCCACGGCGCGTGGCAGATGGCCGCCACCGGCTTGCCCGCCTCGAAGAACCCCCGGACGAAGGCGACGGCATCGGAGTCCATGCGCAAAAAGTCGGGGTTGGCGACTCCTCCGGGGAGTACGAGGCCCGCGTAGTCCGTCACCGAGGCGTCGGGGACGACCTCGTCGACGGCGAAGGTGTCCGCCTTGTCGAGGTGGTCGAAGGCCTGCACTCGGCCGGGCTCGACGGAGACCAGCCGAGGGGTGTGCCGGGCGTCGGCCACGGCCTGCCAGGGTTCGGTCAGTTCGATCTGCTCGACGCCTTCGTGCGCCGTGAGGAAGGCGATGTTCATGGGCGCGGCTCTTCTCTCCCCCGCTTCTGCGTCACCGGTCCGGCTCGCCCGGCTCCGGCCTGTACGGCGGTGCGCGTACCCGCCCGCGTGCCCGGTATGCGGGGACCGGTCCCGCGACGGTGCCGCGCGGCGTCCGCCGGGCCCGCACGGATGCGGCGCATCCGTGCGGGCGGTGCGCCGCATCCGTGCGGGCGGTGTGTCGTGTCGTCGTCGGCGGACACGGGCCGGCGCGGCGTGCAGCGCGCGGGTGGACGCGCTCGGCCCCGATCCGGGGTCGGCAGCGGTGAGCCGGACCGCCTCCGGCAAGAGGCCGAGCCCGCCGATCGGGTCCCTGCCGGTGCGCGGGAGGGTGCGGGCGCGGGCCGCAGCCTCCCCGGCGAGGGGGTTCGAGGGCCGGTTTGGACGTCCGTGGGACCGGAGGTCCCACCCGGAGGGCCGGTTCAGCCTCCCCAGTGCGCGGGACGGCGGAGTCCGGACGGCAGCCGCGTCGCCGTGTCCCCCTTCGCCTGCTGGAGCTGCGGCTGGGTGAGGAAGATGCTGCCGGTGAGGTCGGCACCCGAGAGGTCGGTGTCCCTGAGGTCGGCGCCGAGGAGATCCGCCAGACGCAGATCGGCTCCGCCGAGGTCGGCGGCGATCAGGCAGGCGCCGCGCAGATCCGCGCCGTGGAGGTCGGCATGCGCGAGCCGGGCCCCGAGGAGGTCGGCGCCCCTGCGGTTCTTCCCCGGGCCCGGTTCGGCCTCGGCCCTGGCCAGCGCGCTCGCCCTGAGCAGCAGTTCGCCCGTACGGCCGCGCAGCGCGGCGACGTCGGTCCCGAGCAGCGCCTCGGCGTCCCGCAGCGTCACCGTCTCGATCTCCTCGCGGAGAGCCCGTGCGGCCGGGTGCACCTGACGGGCGGCCGGCAGCGCCAGAGCAGCCGTCAGGTACCAGAGAAGCTCGTGCAGTTGGCGCATCACGGGGAAAACGTCGAACATCTGCCGGGCGCTGCCCGGGGCCGAGCGCCAGCTCCGTCCCGCGAACGTCACCTGGGAGACCTTCTGACCTGCGCCGAAACAGTCGTACACGGTGCAGCCGGAGAATCCGCCCTCCCGGAGCCGGGTGTGGATGCCGCAGCGGAAGTCGTCACGGAGGTTGCCGCAGGGCCGGCCCGCGGGTTTGTCGACGGCGAAGTCGGCCGAGGCCGAGAAGGGCAGTGCCACGCAGCAGAGGGCGAAGCAGTCACCGCAGTCGGCCCGCAGCGCCGAGGTGCCGGGAGGGGACGCGTCCTGGTGCGCTTCGGTCACTGAGCCCTGCCTCTTCCGTTTCCGTGCAGCGATCGGGATGCCGCTGTCCAGTCTCCCGCATCCGGACGGCCCTTCGTGCCCGGCCACTCCTCCTGAGGGCGTTTGCCGGCAGGGCCCCCGGGCAGGCGCTCACACGTGTTTCGGAGCCCCTGCGTACCCTGCGCGCCCGGACCGCCTTCGACTCCGGACGATCGACACCGTCAGCCGCACGAGGAGCTGAGATTGAGCAGGCAGACGCATGAGCGCGGCAGGCATTCCCACGACGACGCCCCGGACACGGCGGCCGCCTTCGCGTCGCTGACCCGGCTCGGCGACGGGCCGGAGAGGACCGCGCTGCGGGAGGAGCTGGTGCACGCCTGGCTGCCCATGGCCGACCGGCTGGCGGGACGCTACCGCAACCGGGGCGAGGCGATGGAGGATCTGCGTCAGGTCGCCGCGCTGGGGCTGGTGAAGGCCGTGGAACGGTACGACCCGGACCGCGGCGGCGCGTTCGAGTCGTTCGCCGTCCCGACGATCAACGGGGAGATCAAGCGGCACTTTCGCGACCACACGTGGACCGTGCACGTGCCGCGCCGGGTGCAGGAGCTGCGCAACCGGGTCCGCACCGCCCGCCAGGAGCTCGACCAGACCGTCGGCGGCCGTGAGCTGAGTGCCGCCGAGATCGCACGGCAGGGGGGCATGACAGAGGAGGAGGCCGGGGCCGGTCTGGAGGCCCTCGACAGCTACAGCGCCCTCTCCCTCGACGCTGAGGTGCGGGGCAGCGAGGACGGTTACACGCTGGCCGACGCGCTGGGCGGCCCCGATCCGGCGTTGGACGTCGTCACGACCGCGAGGCGGTCAGGCCCCGTCTGGACGGGCTGCCGGACCGCGAGCGGCGGATTCTCTATCTGCGCTTCTTCCGGGACATGACGCAGCGGGGCATAGCGGAGGACCTCGGCATCTCGCAGATGCACGTCTCCCGTCTGATCGACCGTTGCTGCAGCCGGCTGCGGGACGAGATCCTGCGCGACGCGGTGGCGGCCGACGGCGAAACGCGGCCGACGCAGCGCCGCCCCGTGCGCCGCCGGACGCTGCGCAGGCCCTGCTCCTCCGTGCGGCGGTGATCGCCGAGAGGGGGCACCGCGAGGGACCGGGGCCACCGCGGGCGGTCACCCGGTGGCCGTCCGTGTGCCCGCGAGGGGTCGGGGGCGGGGCCGACCGGCACCCCGGCCCCCACCCCCGACGGACCTCCGCACCGGCACCCCACCCCCGGCGGACCTCCGCACGCCCGGCGGCCGGCGGCGGACCCCTCGCGGGTCATCCCGGGCCGTCCTCCGTGCGCGGGCCGTCCGGTTCCGCGCCCACCGGGCCGGCCGCCCGCCGTCCGAGCCTGTCGACGGCACCGACGACCCGGTCCCAGAACCTCTCCTGGTCGAGGCCCACCGCGACACGGGCGTTGACCGGACGGTCGAGGTACCGGTGCAGATCCACGACGGTCGCCCCCCGTGTGAACTCCCCGCGGAGTTCTACGGCGACGTTCGCATCGACACAGTCCACGATCTCCGGGTCGATGACCCGGGCGACCGCCACCGGGTCGTGCAGGGGTGGCGCCGGGAACCCCCACAGCCGCCGGTAGGTGGCGGCGAAGAACGTCATCAGCTCCGCGCAGACGCGCCCGAGGTCCGTGCCGAGCCCCTCCAGCCGGGCAAGCACATCGGGGGTGACGAGTGCCTGGTGGGAGACGTTGAGCCCGCACATGGTCACGGGCAGCCCGCTGCGGAACACGATGTCGGCGGCCTCCGGGTCGACGTACACGTTGAACTCGGCGGCGGGGGTGCGGTTTCCGCGTTCCGTCGATCCGCCCATGAGCACGATCTCGCGGATGTGCTCCGCCGCGTCGGGGTACCGGGTGAGCAGCAGGGCGACATTGGTCAGCGGGGCGGTGGGTACGAGAGTGACGGGCTCCGGATGCCGGGTCAGGAGCCGGTGCATGAGGTCGACGGCGTGCTCGGGCACGGTGCCGACGGTCGGTTCGCCGAAGCTCGGCCCGTCCATGCCCGACTCGCCGTGGACGTCGTCCGCGACATGGAGTTCCCGGACGAGGGGCCGGGCACAGCCGGCGGCTACGGGCACGTCGGTGATGCCCGCCACGGTGCAGATGCGCCGGGCGTTGAGCGTCGTCTTCTCCAGCACCTGGTTGCCAGCGACCGTGGTGATCGCGAGCAGGTCGATCCCGGGGTCCCCGGCGGCGAGCAGGATGGCGACGGCGTCATCGTGCCCGGGGTCGCAGTCGAGGATGATCGGTACGGACACGTTGCTCCTCGGCGTCGGCGGCGGCGCGGGGGCGCGCCGGCGGTAAGGGGTGCCGTTGCCACTCCGGCCGGTACCGGCGCGGACCAGAACGCGCGGGTCTTGCGGGGAGCGGCGGCTTGCGGTGAACGGCGGGCTTGCGCGGAACGGTGGGTCTTGCGCGGAACGACGCCACCAGTGTGCCCCGGTGGACGCCGCCCGGTCTGCTCCACCCGGACCTGCGGCCGACCCGGCGTGGCGTCCGCGGCCTCCGGACCTCCCGGCCCCACCGTCCCCGCCATCCGACCCCCACCCGCCCGGCTCCCGCTCCGCCGAGGACGTCTCAGAGGGCCCTGAGGCCGTCGATCACCTCCCGCAGGATCCTTTCGTCCGGCAGTTGCGCGGGCGGTACGGGCATGGAGACCCTGACGTGCCCGCCCTCCAACAGATCGCCGACGAGCACCCGCACGACTCCGACGGGCAGATCGGCGTCCGCCGCGAGCTCCGCGACCGACTGGGTCTCGGTGCGGCAGAGGTCGAGCAGTGCCCGGTGCTCGGGTCCGAGCAGGGACTCCGCGGCCCGGTCCGCGGCGTCGGCGACGGCGTCGACGAGCGCGATGAGGTCGAGGCGCCCGGAGTTCGGTCCCGGCTCCGTGCGGCCTCCGGTCATGGCGTACGGGCGGACGAGCGGGCCCGCCTCCGCGTCGTACCAGCGGCTGCCCCGGAGGTCCGGGCCGCCGCCGTCGGCATCGTTCATGTCGGTGGAGCCTCCCTGCGGGTCAGCCGGCGGCGGGCGGGGTCGCGGACATGCGCGGCGGGGTGCCGAGGTGCTCGCCGACGCGCTTCACGAGCCGCGCCATCTCGTAGGCGATCAGGCCCACATCGGCGGTGACGGAGCTGAGGACGGCGAGGCAGGAGCCGTCCCCGGCGGCGGCGACGAAGAGGAACCCGTCGTCCATCTCGACCATCGTCTGCCGGACCCCGCCGGTGCGGAAGTGGCGTCCCGCGCCTTTGGCGAGGCTGTGGAATCCGGAGGAGACGGCCGCGAGATGCTCGGCGTCCTCCCGGGTGAGGCCGCCGGACGCGCCCACTGCGAGACCGTCGTTGGAGAGCACGACCGCGTGGCGGACCTCGCCCACCCGTAGCACCAGGTCGTCGAGCAGCCAGTCGAGTTCACCGGAGCGGGGGTGGAGGGTCCTCTCGTGGTCGATCATGCGTGGTCTCCTTCACTGCTGTGTGCGCTGCTGTGGGTGGGACTGCCCGGGGCGGGCCCACCGCCGCGGGCCCAGCCGGCGCGGTAGGCGGTCATCCGGTCCCTGACCTGTTCCGGGGTGCGTTCAGGGGCCTCGTGCGGGGCGTGCCCGGACGGGTCCGGCTGTTCGAGGCGCGCCGCCTCGCGCAACTGGGGGGCGAGGCTGGCCTGCCTCACGCGGCGCGGCAGGCCGCCCGCGTCCTCGGGAGCGGGGTGGTCGCCACGGGCGGCCTCGTCCCGAGCCGACGGCCGGACGCCGGGACGTCCGGCGTGGGGGTCCCCGGGGGGTGGTGACGGGGTACGGTCGCGCAGCCGCAGGGCGATGACACCGGGCGGCGGCGGGGCCTCCCCCCGGGACCGGGCTTCGATGCCCGGAGGCCCGGGCCGGGCCGCCGGGGACCGGTCGTCGTGGGATCCCGGGCGCGCCGCGGAGTCCGGCACGGCGTAGGGGGCGGGGTGGGTCACGGGCCGAGGCGCCGTCTCGGGTGCGGACTCGTGGCGCCCGGGCGCCGATGGGGCGGCGCCCGCCGGCAGGGCGCTCTGCAGCAGCGCGGTGGGGAGCAGGACGACCGCGGTGGTCCCCCCGTACGGAGAGGTCCGCAGTTTCACCTTGATGTCGTGGCGTGCCGAGAGCCGGCTGACGACGAACAGCCCCAGCCGGTCGCTGTCGAAGAGGTCGAGCGCCTCGGACTGCTCGATACGGCGGTTGGCGTCCGAGAGGGCCTCCCGGCCCATGCCGAGTCCCCGGTCCTCGATCTCCAGTGCGTAGCCGTTCCCGACGGGTTCGCCGCTGACGCTGACCTTGGTGTGCGGGGGCGAGAACTGTGCCGCGTTCTCGACGAGTTCGGCGAGCAGGTGGGTGAGGTCGGCGACGGCGGCCCCGACCACCGCGGCCTCGGGGAGCTGCCGTACCTCGACCCGCGCGTAGTCCTCGATCTCGGACACCGCGGCGCGGACGACGTTGGTGAGCGGCACGGGCACCCGCCAGGCCCGGCCCGGTGCCGCGCCGGAAAGGATGATCAGGCTCTCCGCGTGGCGGCGCATACGGGTCGTCAGATGGTCGAGGCGGAAGAGGTCTCCCAGCTCGCCCGGGTCCTCGGCCCGACGCTCCATGCTGTCGAGCAGGGTGAGCTGCCGATGGACCAGGACCTGGCTGCGGCGCGCCAGGTTGACGAACACACCGGAGATGCCACGGCTGAGTTCGGCGCGTTCGACGGCGGCGCTGAGGGCGGCACGGTGGACGGTCGACAGCGCCTCGCCGACCTCGGCGATCTCGTCCTGCGGCGGCGGCCCCGGCGGCGCCTCGGCCCGCACGTCGATGTCCTCGCCGGACCGGAGGCGCCGCATGGCGTGGGGCAGCTTGTGACGGGCGATCCCCAGGGCCGTGTTGCGGAGGCTGACGAGTTCGACGACGAGGGCGCGGCCGATGCGTACGGAGATGACGAGGGAGGCGGCCACCGCGGCCAGGCCGAGGAGGACCGCGGCACCGGCGGCGGTGAACATGCCCTGTCCGACCGGGTCGGCCCGGTCCGCCGCGCCGCGCCGGGCGCTCGCCCCGATGTCCCGCATCCCGGCGCGGACCGCGCCGTGGGCGGCGTCCCAGGTGGTGACGGGCACCGCCGAGGCCGCGCGGCGTCCCGCGGGCGCGGCGGCGGTGGCGTCCTCGGCGGACCGGAGGTCCCGGTACGCGCTCTGCGCCGCGAGTTCGCGCCAGGCGGCCCGCTCGCGCGGCCGCAGGTCGGCGACGGCGGACTCGGTGAGCGCACGACGGGTCTCCACGGCGCCGGTGAACCGCCGCAGCCTGTCGGCGGTGAACGACCGGGCGGCCCGGGCGGCGGTGAGCAGCGCGTCCTCGCGGGCGAGCATCTCGCCGGCCCGGGCGAACTCGAGCTGCACCCGTGCGTCCGAGCCCGCGCCGGGGTCCTCGACGCCGGCGAGCGCGCCGGCGACGGCGAAGCCGCTGCCGATGGCCTTCGTGTACCGCTCGTAGGCGCTGTCCCAGTCGGTGCTGCCGTCGAGTACCGATACCCGGAGGGCGGCGAGTGCGCGGCCCTGGGCGACGAAGGCGGCCAGCCGCCCGGCGACGTCACGTGGCAGATCGCCCCCGTCGGCGACGGTGTGGGACGGGTCGAGGGACAGGTCGGCGAGTGCGGCGTCGGTGGCCTTGGCCTGCTGCTGGAGTTCGGCGGCGCGCGGGCCGTCGGGCGCGGCGATCTGCCGGAGGGCTGCGCGCCGTTCGGTCTGGAGGGCGGTCACGGTCTCCGCGACGGGTCCGCGGACGCGGTCCTCGACGCCCTGGAGCTGCCGGAGCCGCGCGACGTCCTGCGCGGTGGTGACGGTGGCGAACCCCCAGAGGGCGAGCAGGGAGACGACCGGGACCATCAGCAGGGAGATGATCTTGGCGCGTACGGTCCGGGGGCGCAACTGCCGGCGCTCCCCGGGGCGTCGCGGTGCCTGCCCGCGGTGTGCGTCGGCCGGTGCGGGGGCGGAGCCGGACCCGGCCCGTTCGTCCGCGGGCGGCCCCGCGTGGGCACGGCGACCACGGACGGCCGGAGAGCCGGCCGCCGTCGCTGGTCGCGGGGCCGGCGCCTCGGCGCCGGGCTTGCTGCGAGGTGTGCGCATGGCCTCCTCGTTCCGGGTACGGGGGTGTTGGGTGCGGCGGGACGGCCGTGCGGGGGCGGCGGGTCCGGGACGGCGGGACGGTCCGGGGCGTACCGGGTGACGGGGGCGCGCTACGACGTGGTCGGTGCCGGTACGGACACCTGCGGCTCGGGCTCGGTGGTCCGCTCGGCGGAGGCGTAGGCGGCCCGTTCGTGTGCCGTCGGGGTGAGGGCGACGAAGGCCGAGGTCAGGAAGAGGTACGAGCCGAGGCCGACGGCCAGGGGGAAGATGAACTGCATCGTCGTGGCCCCGGGCAGCACCGCGTCCGAGGGCGCGACCCTCACGCTCACGGCGAGCATCCCGGTGTAGTGCATGCTGCTGACGGCCGCGCCCATGACGAGGGAGGCGGCGGCGACCGCGCGCGGCGACCTGATGTTGAGCGCGGCCCACAGGGCGGCGGTCGCGGCGACCACGGCGATCACGACGGACAGGGCGACGAGGAGGGGGTCGTAGGTGATGTCGCCGTGCAGCCGGAGGGCCGCCATGCCGAGGTAGTGCATGCTGGCGACGCCCAGTCCGGTGGTCAGCCCGCCCAGGAACAGGGCGCGGACCCGGTCGCGGCCGTGGCCGACGGCGAAGACCCCCACGCCGACGACGGCCATGGCGACGGCCAGGCTGAGGATGGTGAGCGGGACGTTGTAGCGGATGTCGGTGCCTGTGACGCCGAACCCGAGCATCGCGACGAAGTGCATCGTCCAGATGCCGGTGCCGATGGCGGAGGCCGCGGTGAGCAGCCAGTTGCGGCGGGAGCGGCCGGTCGCGTCGAGCGCGCGCACGGTACAGCGCAGCCCGAGGGCGGCGCCGATGCAGGCCATCGCGTACGACAGCGCGGGGGTCAGCCAGCCGAACGTGGCGTGGTCCAGGTGTCCCATGGCTCAGGGACGGTAGTCCCGATGGGGGCGCGGGGCGGGGGCGCATTTCGAAAGCTGCTGGAATATGACAGCTGATGTTTCAGAACGATCGTGCCGAGGTCGAACGTGTGCACCGCACGGCTGTTCCGGTGGCGATCGGCCAGACGGCCCGGCACTGCGGGATCATGGGCGCATGACCGACGACCACACGCATGTGCAGGAGTTCTTCGGCACCCGGGCCGCCGACTGGGACGTACGGTTCCCCGACGACGGGCCCGCGTTCGTCGTCGGGGTCGCGGCACTGGACCTGGCACCCGGCGACGCGGTCCTGGACGCCGGCTGCGGCACCGGACGCGCGCTGCCCGTCCTGCGCGAGGCGGTGGGTCCGGCCGGCACGGTCCTCGGCGCCGATCTCACCTTCGAGATGCTGCGGGCGGCGGTCGGCGCCGGACGCGATCGCGACGCCGCGCTGGTGCAGGCGGACGCGGCACGGCTGCCGCTGCGCACGGCGTCGATCGACGCGGTGTTCGCCTCCGGGCTGGTGGCGCACCTACCGAATCCGGCGGACGACCTGCGTGAACTGGCCAGGGTGGTACGTCCGGGCGGACGTCTCGCGCTCTTCCACCCCATCGGCCGGGCCGCACTGGCGGTCCGGCAGAAGCGCCGGCTCACTCCCGACGATCTGCGCGCCGAGTCCAACCTCGGCCCACTGCTGGCCGCCTCGGGCTGGCGCCTGGTCTCGTACCTCGACGAGGAGGAGCGTTTCCTCGCGCTGGCGGCCAGGGGGACTGAGCGGTACGGGAGTTCTCCGTCCACGCATCCGGGCACGCGACACCTGCCGGAGCGGCAGCCCTGAGGTCCGGCGTGCGTCCCTTCCGCGGACGGCAGCCGGTCGGCGGCGGCACCTGCGGCGACGGCCCGGCGCAGCGGCCCGGTCGGCCCGGCGAAGCCGCCCGGCCGCACGCGTGGGGGCACCCTTCTGCCCGTCCGCCCGGCCGACCCAGGGAAGCCGCCGCCCGGCCGCACGCATGAGGGAGCCCTTCCACCCGAGGGAGGGCTCCCGGTGAGGGCGCCCTCGGCGAGTACGGCAGGAAGACTTGTCATACCGGCGGGGTACACCGGAAGAGTGACGGTGCGGTGGAAGGGGGCCCTGGGTGTTCGACAAGGTGATGAGCGGAATCCGTAGGCTCGCGGCGCGGAAGGCGGGCGACGGGGCGGACGGTGCGGGCACGCCGCCGGCGAAGGTCGTCCGGCAGCGTCAGCCGAATCTCTTCGAGGCCGCGGCGGCCTACGTCTCCGCGTGCGCCGAGGACGATCAGCAGGGAATCGAGGAGGCGTCGGGCTGGGTCTCGCCCGAGGCGCTGTCGTTCGGGGTGAACGAGCTGGCCTGCCGGGCCGTGATCGCCCTGGCGCGCGAGCGCGACGAGTCGCCCCGGACGGTGGCACGCAGTCTGCTCGGCCTGCCCGTCGCCTGACGGCACGGGCCCGGACCCGCGGGACGAGGGGGGAGCGGCGCGCAAGCATGCGCGGTCCGCCCCTCCTCGGCGGGGTCGGCCCCGATTCGGCGAGGTCCGCTTCCTGGGGCCGGGCGCGGAAGGTGTCGCCCCAGTTTCCTGCCGCGGACCCTCGACGCCGGGGTTACCCACTGGTTAAGGTGCGCCGACGAACGATCCGATGGGGAGGATGCCGTGGCCGGGACGGACGAAGCGGCCGACGACGACGCGCTCTTTGTGCTGACCGCGCAGCTGCTCACACCCGCGCAGTTCCCCAGCGTGCTCGGCGACGACTACCCCGCGGCGTGCGCGGCCCTGGGACTCGAGCCCTGGGACGGCGGCTACGGGCTGGTCCTCGGGCAGGACGGGGCAGGCGCCCGGTGGACGGTCGTGATCGACGACGTGTCCCTGGTGGCCGTGGCGATCGCGTCCTGGGACTGCGGGATGGAGTACGACCTGTCGCCCAGTGACCGTTCGGTGGTCGCCGCGCTGCCCGGCTGGCCACTGGCCGTCGCCACCGTCGCGCCGGGGGTGCCCGCGCCCCATGACCCCGGTGAGGAGGAGGCGGGCGGTCCGCCGCTGTGCGCGCCCGACACGAGCGAGTGGGGTCCCGCGCAGCGGCGGCTCGGCGCGGACGAGGTCGCGCTGCACTGGGCCGTGTGGCGCGGGGAGGTGGCCGAGCAGATCACCTTCGTGCGGCCGGACGCCCCCGAGGAGGATCGTGCGACCCCGCACGAGGGGGTGCGGCGGGTACTCAAGGAGCTCCACGGCTATGTCGACGACGCGCCGCCGCTCGGGCGGGTGAGGTCCAGCTTCGCGCCGGACGGCGCGCGGATGCTGAGGGCGGACGGCCCCGGCTGGTCGCTGGTGGCCAGGACCGACGACATCGCCTTCGTGCTGCTGGACGAGGAGCCCGGAGAGGTACTGCCGGTGGGCCGCGGTCCCGAACTGCCCGGGTTGCTGGAGGCCCTGGACAGGATGGCGGTACGGCCGACCTGAGGCCGGGGCGTACACGGGACGGTCGCGAGCGGTCCTGCGGAGGGGATCCCGAGGAGCCGTCCCACACGATCGGCATGCCCGAGGTGTGGGCCACGCCTATGGCCGGGTCACGATGCCGACAGCACGCTGGGGCGGCGCACCCACCACTTCGCCGTCGACTCGGAGGCCGCAGCCATGCGTCTGTCCCGTACGTCCAGGAGAGCACCGGTACTCGCCGCACTGCTCCTGGCACTCGCTTCGACGTCCTTCGCCGGCGCCGGCCCGGCACGGGCCGGGGCTCCGTCCGGCCACTGCGCCGGCCAGGACCGGCTCGACGTGCCCGGCGCGGCGCACCAGCGATCTGCCTGTCTCGGGGATCTGACGACGGCCGGACTCGCGGGAACGCCGTACACCGACATGGCCGACCAGGCAGGACTGGCGGCGGCCGGCACGCGCAATCCCTCAGGGATACCGGGCGTGCAGATCGACGGCTACTTCCCGGACGGCTCACGTCTGAACGCGACCCACGGCTGGAACCACGACGCCCAGTTCGTGATCAGGCTCCCCGACCGGTGGAACGGCGGCCTGGTGGTCACGGGAGCCCCGGGCACCCGCCGCCAGTACGCCACCGACGCACTCATCTCCGACCACGTACTGGCCCGGGGCTACGCCTATGCCGCCACCGACAAGGGCAACACCGGCCCCGACTTCTTCACCGACGGCCGCTCCCCCGGTGACGCCGTCGCCGAATGGAACCGCCGGGTGACCGAGCTGACCCTGGCGGCGAAGAGCGCCGCCCGTCAGCGCTACGGGCGCGCGCCGGGCCGCACGTACATGACGGGCATCTCCAACGGTGGCTACCTCACGCGCTGGCAGCTGGAGAACCGCCCCGGGCTCTACGACGGGGGCGTGGACTGGGAGGGCGCCCTCTGGACCGCACGCGGCCCGAACCTTCTGACGGACCTGCCCGTCACCGTGGCCCGAAGCCTCGGTCAGGCCGGTGACGAGGATCTGCTCGCGGCGGGTTTCGCGCCGGGATCCCGGTTCCTGTGGCCCTACCACGAGAAGGTGTACTGGGGTCTCACCCAGAAGGTCTTCCGGGCCGAGTTCGACCCGGGGTACGACCGGAACTGCCCCGGGGCCTCGGCCGGGACCACTCCCGAGCAGATCTTCTCGGCCTGCCCCTCGGACGCCGTCTACGACCTCGCGTCACGTCCCGCGTCGGTGCGGAGGGCCCTGGCGAAGGTGGCCCTCACGGGCAGGATCGGCAAGCCGATGATCACTCTCCACGGCGACCTCGACACCCTGCTGCCGATCCGTCAGGACTCCGATGTGTACGCACGGATGATCGACGACAAGGGGCGCTCGAAACTGCACCGCTACTACACGGTCGAGGCGGGCACCCACACGGACGCCCTGTACGACAGCCACCCCGACCGGCTGCGTCCGATCCTGCCGTGCCACCGATCGGCGTTCGCGGCACTGACCGACTGGGTGGAGAAGGGCACGCCACCGCCCGCGGACCGGAGGATCCCGAGGCCCGCGGGCGGCGACGTGGTGAACTCCTGTGCGCTGAGCTGACGGCTCGGGCTCCCTCACCCGGGCCCGCTCGGCCCGCCCCTCACCGCGGCCGACGGCCCGCTCGACATCCGGCAGCGGGCCCAGGTGCCCCGCCACCCACACCGGCAGGCGGCGAGCCCGCCCGTTCAGCGCCCGATCTGCTTGCGGTTGTTGATCCGGCGGAGCCGGCGCCGCTGCGAGGGGTCGAGCGCGAAGTAGGCCACGGCGGGCACTCCGACGATGACCAGCAGCGACATCCAGAATCCGATCAGCGGGATCAGGAGAAGGCCGATGGCCACTCCCCCGATGGCGATCTTCGCACCTGTCGACATTGTTCGCAGCCTCCTTCGCGGCCCACGGGCCGCCGCTCCCTGCTGTGACAACGCGTCCGCGGGCCCCACGGTTCCCCGGTGCGGCCGCGGCCTCCCCTCTGGCCCACCGGGGGCGGACGGGGCGGCGGGGTGGCGCGGGCACCGGCCCCGACCCGCCGGACACCGGGACGGACGCACCCGAGGGAATCGACCCGGCAGCACAGCGGTTCCTGGCCGCGGACGCGGCGGTACGGGCCCGGCGGATGCCCGCGGAGGCGCTGTCCGCGGGCGGTGGGCGCCGGGGCCTCGGGAGGGGCGCCCCGGCCGGTTCCGCGGTCCGCGCCTCGGACGTGCGCGCGGCGGGCACGGGGCGGTGGGCCGTGCGGCCGGGGGCGCAGCCGCGCGTGGGGGCGGACGGACGCTGGTGGGGCTCATCCGTGCCGGCCGCGCACCGTGGTCCCAGGCGGGCCCACCGGCACCCGACCCGGCCTCGGCACCGGCCGCGCCGACCGTGTCGGGCCCGGGCTTCTGCGGGTCGCCGCCGGGGGCCGCACCTGCGGTGGTCCGCGCGGTGCCCGCCGCCCCCGTCTCGTACGCAGGGGGCACCGGGGAGCCGTGACGGTGCGTCGTCGGTGCGTGACCCTTGTCGGGGGCGCCGGGCCGCACGACGATGGGCACGGACGCGGACCGGGGACCGGGAGGCCGAGTTGACGGACCCATGGGTGGCGCTGGAGCCCGGGGGCGACGCCGGGCGGCGCGTCGGTGTGCTGCGCCGGGCGTACGAGCAGTTCACGACGGTCGGTCGGGTGGAGACGGGGGTTCGGCCCGTGGTGGCCGAGTCGTGGCGGCGCTCCGCGCGTGCCAGGGTCGCCCCGGAGGGCAGGGCGAGCGTCGAACTGGGCGACGACGAGCTGGCGGCCCATCGGGAGGAGCATCCGCTGTCCCGCGTGATGCCGGTGATCCGGGAGCTGACGGGTGCGTACGCCGTCGACGGCGAGCACCTGGTGGCGGTGTGCGACGCACAGGCCAGGCTGCTGTGGGTCGAGGGACACCGCGGGGCGCGGGAGCGGGCCGGGCGGATGAACTTCGTGGAAGGGGCGCGCTGGGCCGAGGCGGTGGCGGGGACGAACGCACCGGGCACGGCGCTCACGGTCGACCGGCCGGTGCAGGTGTTCTCGGCGGAGCACTTCCAGCGCCCGGTGCAGGAGTGGACGTGCGCGGCGGCCCCGGTCCACGACCCGCACAGCGGCCGGCTGCTGGGCGCGGTGGACATCACCGGCGGCAACCGGCTGGCGCATCCCCACAGCCTGGCGTTCGTCGGAGCCGTGGCGCGGGCGGCCGAATCGCAACTGGCACTCCTGCAACCGCGGCCCCAGGGCGACACGGCACAGTTGACCGCACTGGGCCGGGACGAGGCGCTGCTGGTCGCGGCGGGCCGCAGGCTGCGGCTGAGCCGGCGGCACAGCGAGATCGTCGTGGTGCTCGCCCACCGCCCGGAGGGACTGAGCGGCGACGAGCTGCTGCTGGAGCTCTACGAGGACGAGCACATCACCCCGGTCACGCTGCGGGCCGAGATGTCCCGGCTGCGGGCGCTGCTGGGCCCTCGGCTGTTGGGGTCCCGGCCGTACCGGCTGACCGTTCCGGTCGACGCCGACTTCGACACGGTGGGGCGCCGGCTCGCCTCGGGCGCGGTCTCGGCGGCGGTCGGCGAGTACACCGGGCCGCTGCTGCCCGCTTCGCGGGCGCCGGGTGTCGCCCGGCTGCGCGAGCGGCTGCGGGACCAGCTGCGCACCGCCCTGATCGCCCGCGGCGACCCGGGCCTGCTGGCGGACTGGGCCTACAGCCCGTGGGGCGAGGGCGACCTCCTCGCGTGGCGGGCCCTGGCCGCCGCACTCCCCGAGCCCCGGCGGGCCGCGGCGCTGGCACGGGCCCGCGCTCTGGACCGGGAGTACGGGAGCGGGGCGCCTGCCGCCTTCGGGGAGCCGTGGTGACGGATTGGGCACAGCCACGTCGGGAGGGCTCCGCCGACCGGTCTCGGCAGGGGGTCTCGTACGCCGCTGCCGCACGACGACGGCCTCGGCGACGGTCTTCCGGGGGCGTGGCGGCGACCGCGGCCCTCACCCTCCGCGCAGGCCGCACCGACCTGCTCCGGCGGGGGAGTACGCCCGCGCCCTCCGGCGCGGCGACGGGGCTCAGCGGCGGGTCCGCCCTGCGGCCGGGGCTCTGAGCCGGGTCCCGCGCGCCCTGTCCCACCGGATCGCCGAGGGCCGCGTCTACGAGCACCGGAGCACCGCCCTCGACGTGGGCCCGGTCGAGGACTGTCACGACCGCCTCATCGAGGTGAGCGATTCCGCTCGGGGCCCGCGCAAGGGGAGCGCAGCGCGCCGGGACGCGGTCCTGGGCGAGGACGCCTCCCTGGTCACCGCCCCGTGCACCCGCGGCCTGACCTGCGACGTCCGGCCCTCGGACAGGGGCCGGACCACTTGAGGAGCGATTCGTGAAAGTAGTCACATTTAGGTCGCTTTTAGCCCGTTTTAGTGGATGGTGGTAAGTCCGACCACGTTCACCGGGCTGTACCGGCGGCCCGCCGGGGCGCCGTTGCGGCCGGCCGACGCCGAGGGAGTCTCATGGCACGCGGAACCCGCGCAACGGACAGCCGGCGGTTCGCTCTGCCCATCGCGGGCGGGGCGGTCGTCCTCGCCGCAGGCGGTCTGTACGCGGCGGGACTGGCGGCCGGCGACGTCCCCGACGGCACCCGGGTGCGAGGTGTCGACATAGGCGGGATGACCCGGCCGGAGGCCCAGCGAACCCTGGACCGCGAGCTCGCGGGCACCTTCGCCGCCCCTCTCACACTGAGGATCGGGGACCGGGTGGAGAAGGCCGATCCCGCCGCGCTCGGCCTGTCCGTCGACACGGCGGCGACCGCCGGGAGCGCCGTGAACGAGTCGCTCGACCCCGTCAGCGTCATCGGACGGCTCTTCGGCGCGGAGAACCGCGACATCGAGCCCGTGGTGCGCGTCGACGAGGAGAGGAACCGGGACGCTGTCGCGCGCATGGGCGCGGCCGCCGAGCGGGAGGTCCGCGACGGCGCCATATCCTTCGAGAACGGCCAGGCGACGGCCGTTTCGCCGGTCACCGGCACGTCCCTGGTGAAGGACCGCGCCCCGGACGCCCTCCGGGACGGCTACCTGCGCGCGGACCGCTCGCCCGTCGTGATGCCCGTGAAGCGGACGCCGCCGCGCACGGACCGCGCCGAGACCGAGCGGGCCATGAACGACTTCGCCCAGCCCGCGATGTCCGGCCCCGTCACGCTCACCCTCGACGGGAGGGCCGTGACCCTGGGCCCCTCGGCCCTCGGCCGCCATCTGACCATGAAGCCCGGAGCCGACGGCCGGCTCACCCCGGCCCTCGACGCCAAGGGGCTGCTCGGCGACCCCGAGGTCTCCGGCCAGGTGAGCCAGGCCGCGCAGGGCCCGCGGAACGCGGTACTCGGGCTCGACGGCGACCGGGTCGTCGTGACCGAGGAGGCCCGGGTGGGCCACGAGGTCGAGGAGCAGGCGCTCGGCAAGGCCGTGCTCCCCCTGCTGACCCGCGAGGGCGCGGCCCGCACCGGCGAGATCCCGGCGAAGGCCGTCGAGCCGGAGTTCACCGGCGAGTCGGCCCGCCGCCTCGGCATCAAGGAGAAGGTCTCCTCGTTCACCGTCGAGTTCCCCGCGGCGCCCTACCGGGTCACCAACATCGCCCGCGCCGTGGAGCGCATCGACGGATCCGTCGTCCTGCCGGGCAAGGAGTGGAGCTTCAACCGCACGGTCGGGGAGCGCACCAAGGAGAACGGCTTCGTCGACGGCATCATGATCAACGACGGTCAGTACGTGAAGTCCCCCGGCGGGGGCGTCTCCGCCGTCGCGACGACGATGTTCAACGCCGTCTTCTTCGCGGGCGTCAAGCCGGTGGAGTACGGAGCGCACTCGTTCTACATCGAGCGCTACCCGGAGGGCCGCGAGGCCACGGTGGCGTGGGGCACGCTCGACATGCGCTGGCTCAACGACTCGGGCCACGCCGTCTATGTGAAGGCCGAGTCCACGGACACGTCGGTCACCATCTCGTTCCTCGGCACGAAGAAGTACGACGAGGTACGCGCGACCAAGGGGCCGCGCACCAACGTCAAGGAGCCGGGAACCCGCAAGGGAAGCGGCCCGGAGTGCGAGGCCCAGACGCCGCTCGAGGGCTTCGACGTCGCCGTCGGACGCCACTTCGTCCAGGACGGCCGCGAGGTCGGCCGGGAGAACTTCACGACCCACTACACACCGCGCGACGAGGTCGTCTGCACCCCGGAGGACACCGCACCGGACGCGGGCGGCCCGGAAGCGAAGACCGCCACCGAGGCGGCCGACGCCACCGAGCCCGACTGACCCGGGGGCGGCACCCCGGCGGGCCCCGCCACCGGGCCGGGGCCGCGGCCCGTCGTACGGACCCGTGCCGGGCGTCGGTGCCGGGCAGGCCGGGCGCGGGCGCAACGGGACTGCAACGTCCCTCCCCCTAGGTTCGGCGTCGAAGCGCCGTCCGACGGCGGACGGCGGCGAACCGGGAGGCCTCCGAGATGACCCGTTACGCCGCACCCGGCACCGAGGGTGCGATCGTCACCTACGCGTCCCGCTACGACCACTGGATCGGCGGCGAGCCCGTACCGCCCGCCCGCGGCCGGTACTTCGAGAACCCGAGCCCCGTCAACGGCAAGGCGTTCACCGAGATCGCCCGCGGCACCGCCGAGGACGTCGAGCGCGCCCTGGACGCGGCGCACGCTGCGGCGCCCGCCTGGGGACGCACGGCGCCGGACGCCCGGGCGAACATCCTGCTGAAAATCGCCGACCGGATGGAAACCCATCTGGAGGAGCTCGCCGTCGCGGAGACCTGGGAGAACGGCAAACCGGTCCGGGAGACCCTCGCGGCCGACATCCCGCTGGCCATCGACCACTTCCGGTACTTCGCCGGTGTGCTGCGCGCCCAGGAGGGCTCGCTCAGCCAACTCGACGACGACACGGTCGCCTACCACTTCCACGAGCCGCTCGGCGTCGTCGCGCAGATCATCCCGTGGAACTTCCCCATCCTGATGGCCGTCTGGAAGCTCGCCCCGGCCCTGGCCGCCGGCAACGCGGTGGTGCTGAAGCCCGCCGAGCAGACGCCCGCGTCCATCCACTACTGGATGGGCCTCGTCGCCGACCTCCTGCCGCCGGGAGTGGTGAACATCGTCAACGGCTTCGGTACGGAGGCGGGCAAGCCCCTCGCGTCGAGCCCTCGGGTGGCGAAGGTCGCCTTCACCGGCGAGACCACCACGGGGCGGCTGATCATGCAGTACGCCGCGGAGAACATCAGGCCCGTCACGCTGGAACTGGGCGGCAAGTCGCCGAACATCTTCTTCGACGACATCTGGTCGGCCGACGACGAACTCCGCGACAAGGCCCTGGAGGGCTTCACGATGTTCGCCCTCAACCAGGGCGAGGTGTGCACGTGTCCGTCACGGGCGCTGATCCAGCGCGGCCACTACAGCGAGTTCCTGGACGCCGGCATCGCCCGCACCGAGGCGATCGTCCCGGGCCACCCCCTCGACACGGACACGATGATCGGCGCGCAGGCATCCAACGACCAGTTGCAGAAGATCCTTTCGTACCTGGACATCGGCCAGCAGGAAGGCGCGAAGATCCTCACGGGTGGCCGGCGCATCGAGTACGACGGCGAGCTGGCGGGCGGCTACTACGTGCAGCCGACGATCTTCGAGGGCGACAACAGGATGAGGGTCTTCCAGGAGGAGATCTTCGGTCCCGTCGTCGCGGTGACCTCGTTCACCGACTTCGACGACGCGATCAAGACGGCCAACGACACCCTGTACGGCCTCGGTGCAGGTGTCTGGACGCGCGACGTCAACCAGGCCTACCGGGCGGGCCGGGCGATCCAGGCGGGCCGGGTCTGGACGAACTGCTACCACGCGTACCCGGCGCACGCGGCCTTCGGCGGCTACAAGCAGTCGGGCATCGGCCGTGAGACGCACAGGATGATGCTGGACCACTACCAGCAGACCAAGAATCTCCTGGTGTCCTACTCGCCGAAGAAGCTGGGCTTCTTCTAGACGCCTGCGGAAAGGCGCCTGAACTGGGTCTTCACCCGTCAGGCGCCTTTCGCTCAGCTCGCTCCCGACCGAGCGCGGCTTGCGCGCCAACTCCCGGTGCCTCCCACGATTGCGCCCCTCCTGACCAGTGCTCCGGGACCGGTCACGGACCAGATCCCCCGGTTCAGCCCTCGGGTGCGTCACCCTGACTGACGCGCTGCCACTCGTTCATGGACTGCTCGATGAGACGGTTCGCCTGCTCTCGAAGGCCGTCAAGGACGGTTCGGGCGTTGGGGAAGCCACTGCCAGGCTGCTGCGTGAGGGTGGGCACCACGTAGTCATCACCGGTCGGCGGGCCGAACCGTTGCGGCACCTCTAACAGGAGACCGGAGTACTGGCATACCCCTCTGACGTAGGTGCCCCCGATGCTGCCGATGATCTCGTACGCACGACCCTGGCCGCCCATGGGCGACTCGACGGGCTCGTGCTCAACGCGGGCATCGGACGCGGCGGCACCGTGGGAGATTTGTCGTTGGATGACTGGGACGACGTGACCCGGCCAGCTGAGCCACGTGAAGTCGCGGAGGCAATCAGCTGGCTGCTTTCCCCGGCAGCGTCGTACGTCAATGGCGTTGCCCAGCAAGGACATGACTAAGCCTCGCCCGACGCGGTGAGCCACAGACTGACCTGCGGGCATCATGCGGTCAACGGCCGCATCACGTCGGCGAGCTGCGCTTCAACTCCAGCAGGAGGTACGGGTCACATAGGTCCGCCGACGGGAAGACCGCGCCGATCACTAGGCGCGATCCATCATCTGCATCTGCTCTTCCGTGTGGTGCTCGCCCGCAGCGGGCGGGAGGGCGTCGAGCCGGGCGAGCTGCTCGGGGCTCAGCCGGACCCCGGTGGCCGCCAAGTTCTCCTCGACGCGGGAGGCCCGTCGGCTGCCGGGGATCGGCACGATGTCGTCCCCCCGCGCGAGCAGCCAGGCGAGGGCCACCTGTGCCGGGGTGGCATCGGCATCGACGGCGACGGCCTCGACCTCGTCGGCGATGCGCAGGTTCTGCCGCAGGTTCTCCGCAGTGAAGCGGGGATTGTCCGCCCGGAGATCCGAGGCGTCGAAACGCCCGGCCGAGCGGACCGTGCCGGTGAGGAAGCCGTGGCCGAGGGGCGAGTAGGCCACGAATCCGATGCCCAGTTCCCGCAGGACCGGCAGTACGGCCTCCTCCGGGTCGCGGGTCCACAGGGAATACTCGGACTGGACTGCGGTGATCGGGTGGACGGCGTGCGCGCGACGGATCGTGGCGGGTCCCGCTTCAGAGAGGCCAATGTGCCGGATCTTGCCCTCGGCGACCATGTCGGCAAGGGCGCCGACGGTGTCCTCGATGGGGGTGTCGGGGTCGACGCGATGCTGGTAACAGAGGTCGATGTGATCAGTCCCGAGCCGCCGCAGCGAACCCTCCACAGCGGTACGGACGTTCGCCGGGCTGCTGTCGAGCCGTCCCGGCCCGCCGCCCGCGTGGGAGACCAGGCCGAACTTCGTGGCGAGCACCACCTGGTCGCGACGGCCGTCGATCGCCCGGCCGACGAGCCGCTCGTTGGTGTAGGGCCCGTAGATCTCGGCGGTGTCGAGTAAGGTCGCACCGAGGTCGAGGGCACGGTGCAGGGCATGGACGGACGCCGCGTCGTCCGAGCCGGAGCCCATGTAGCCGAAGGACATGCCCATGGTCCCCAAGCCGATCCGCGAGACCTCCAGGTCCCGCACTTTCGTGTGTCTCATCGGACCGCCTCCTTCGGGGCGCGAGGGTGGGTGTGGGTGCCGCCGGGGCACCGTCCCGTCCGCTCCGGGACGGGACGGTGCTGCCCGGCGGTAGTGCGGTGTCGGTCAGACCTCGTACTCGACCCCGACGCCGCCGAAGTGGAGCCGGCCCTGGACGAGGACCTTGTCGCCCTGCTCGTCGTAGCCGGTGAGGAGGCCCGCCTCCATCAGCCGGACGACGATCTGGGTGCTCAGCTCCTGCCTGCCGACGGCGCCGAGGCGCTTGACGAGCGTCTTGTAGCCGAACTCCTCCTCGGCGAGGTCCTGGAAGATCTGCCGGGTGTCGTCGTCCATCGGGTACTGGGCCATGTCGAGCCCGTCCTCGTTGGCCAGGACCTCCTGTTGCTCCAGCCGGAAGCTGATCGGCTCGACGCGGTAGTGCGGCTTGAGCACGGCCTTGCCACCTGCCCAGCGGAAGCGGCTGATGCTGTTCAGCCGCTTGGTGAGGTCGCTGATCCAGCGGATCCGCGCCGCGTTCAGCTCAGCCTCGCTGAAGTCGTCGCTGAGCTCGGAGCGCTGGTGGCGGCCGATGGAGATCATCGTGGACGCCCGGTCGCGGAAGGACGCCACAGTTCCGCCGGAGTCTTCCGGGTTGTTGCCCATCAGGCTCTCGAACCACTTCTTCCGGGTCAGACGGTCGTCGTCGGACTCGGTGATGCGTCGCTTCCGCCAGAACTCGGAGTCGGGCTCGGTGAAAGAGGCGAAGGTGTAGAAGGAGGCGAGGAACTGGTGGTACTGCTCGTAAGCCCCGCGGTAGGTGCGGTTGTACCAGGTGTGCACCGCGTCCTTCTCGTCCCCGTGGTGGGTGATGCGGTCGATGGCCGCGGCGGCGGACACCGCCGACTGCGAGGCCAGGTGCACGCCCTGCGAGAACAGCGGGTCGGTGAAGCAGGCGGCGTCGCCGCAGAGGAAGAAGCGGTCGGCGGAGAACACCTCGGTGTCGTAGGACCAGTCCTGTACGATCCGGACCTCGTCCACCTGCTTTGCGCCGTCAAGGATGTCCACGGCCTTGACGCACTTCGCGAGGGTGGCCGAGTAGAAGGTGTCGGCGCCCTGCTCGCGCACCTCGGCGGCCTTCGAGCGGTCGACGACCAGTCCGACGCTGTACAGGTCGTCCTTCAGCGGGATCATCCAGACCCAGCCGTCCTCGAACGTGATCGAGTACGTGGTGCCCTTCAGGTCCCCCTGGAAGGGGTCCTTTAGCCGGAAGTACGACCAGACAGCGAAGTTCCGGTAGAACTCGTCGTACTGGCGTACGCCGAGCTTTCGGGCGAGAGGGCCGCCGGAGCCGCCCGCGTCGATGACGAAGTCGCTCTCGACGGTGACGTTCTCACCTCCCGTGCGCACCGTCAGGACCACGCCGTCCGGGGCGGACAGGTCCACGTCGGTGACGGGGGTCTCCTCGTGGACGGCTATCCCGCGGCTCCGGGCCTCGTCGAGGAGAAGCTTGTCGAAGTCATCGCGCTTCACCTGGATGGCGTGGTCGAAGACCCAGGGCGTGACCTTGGGGGCCCCGAAGGAGAAGGTCCAGGGGGCCTGGTCCTGGCCCCAGAGGAAGGTAGCCGAGGGCTTCTTGACGTAGTTCTGCGCGTCAATCTTCTCCTGGAGACCGAGGCGGTTGAGGATCGACATCGTGCCGGGCAGCAGGGACTCACCGATGCGGTACCGGGGGAAGGCGGACCGCTCGTAGATCGTGACGTCGTGTCCGAGCTTGTGCAGAGTGAGGCCCGCGACACTACCGGCCGGCCCTCCGCCGATGATCGCAACCTTCGATCGTGCCATCACGTACTCCTTGGGACGGGGACTGGCTGACGGGACTCCGCGCCGGTGCGGCACGGAGCGTGCTGGGATGGGGTGGCCGGACGGGACCGGCGTACCAGTGCAGGCGGGAGGAGGACCTTCACCCCGCGTCGGCGCCCGACCGGGACCGCAGCTTCTTCATGCGGTCCGACATCGCGATCGTGTCGACCAAGTTGATCTTCGAGGGCACCTTGAAAGGTTCGACCCGGCCAGCGAGGAACTCCGTCACATGCTTTCGGAGGGCCGCGCGGGTGAGCTCGCCCCTGGGCTTGATGTCCACGCACACGGACTGGCCGGTGATCGCGTTAGGCCTTCCGTACACGACGCAGTCCTCTACGAGGGGACTGCCCATGAGGACCGACTCGAGTTCGAGGGGGAGGAGTTTCTCGCCGCCGACGTTGATGACCTCCTTGGCCCGGCCCTTTATCCGGAGGTAGCCGTCGGCTGCCTCCTCGACCAAGTCTCCGGTCCTGAACCAGCGGTCCTCGGTCAGCGAGTCGTCGTCGTAGTTCAGATAGCCGAGGAACTGAGTCCGGCTCCTGAGCTGGAGTTCGCCATCGACGATCCGGTACTCCACACCGGCGCCGGAGATCTTGAAGTACGTACTGCTCGATGATTCGCTCGTGGTGGTGGCGATGCCGGTCTCGCTCGTCCCGAAGGTCTGAAGCAGCCGCACCCCCGGGAAGGTCCGGTGGACCCGTTGGAGCAGTTCGTCGGACATCGGCTCGGCGCCGTACGTGATCAGGCGCAGGCTACTGAGGTCGTACGTGTGGTGGTAGCCGCCGACCATGATCAGATTGAGGTAGGTCGGGCTCGTGGGGAGGACGAGGATCCGGTGGCGTTCGATCAGCGCGCAGATCTCGTCCGGGGTGCGGTGGCGAGGAAAGACCGCGGTACCCCCGACGAGGAGGGTGCTGAGCAGCGAATTGATGCCCCCGATGTGATCGAACATCAGCACCATGAGGATGTTGAGGGCGTTCGACCGGCGGCGCGGTCGCTTCTCGAGCTTCTCGCCGACGATGACATCGAGACTGTGGAGGATGACCTTCGGTGCGCCGGTGCTGCCGCTGCTGAGCAGAACGAGTCCGGCGGCGTCCGGGTCACCGAGCCGGCCGTGCACGGCACCGGACCCTTCAGCGGCGTCCGGGCCGGTGGCGGTGTCCGGATCTGCGCCACCGGCCGTCGGCGCCGCAAGGTCCTGGATCTCGACGCCGGCCTCGGTCATCCCGACCAGATGACCCGGCTGGCAGTGCTCGACCAGGGTGTCGAGCGTCGTGTCGGTGAGGGTAACCGCTGGCACGATGACGTTCCTGTCCAGGAAGAGCGCGAACAGGGCAGCCACCGAGTCCAGGGAGTAGTCGCCATGGACGACTACGGTCTCCCGCGGCTTCACCCCGTGGAGCGCCAGTCGTTCCCGCGTGTCGCGAATCCGCTTCAGGAGCTCGGCGTACGTGACGGCGGTCCCGCGGTCGAAGAGCGCCGTCCGTGTGCCGAAGTCTTCGAACCTCCGCACCAGTTCGTCGCGCATTCAGTGCACACCCCCTAGAAAGAGCGTCTCGCCCGTGATGAACTCTGATTGCCGACCGAGTAGGAACTCGACCGGTCCGACGATGTCGGCCGTCGTGCACTGGCGGGATATCGCCTGGCGCGCGATCAGGGTGTCGATCTTGGGCCGAGGAACGGTTCTAGTCAGTACAGTGTGAACGGGCGGAAGCCCGATCCCGTTCACCCTGATGTCGAACGCCGACAACTCCTTGCTCATCACGCGGACGAGTTGTTCGACCGCGCTCTTGCTGGCTGAATAAGCGAGTTGTCCTTCGATGGCCCAGGGAACCGCAACCGTGGAGACGTTCAGGATCGCAGGGCTTTGTTCCGTCGACTTCCGCAGCAGTTTGACGGCTTCGCGGCAGCAGTTCAGCACGGCGAAGAAGTTGATGTCGAATATCTTGCGGGAAACCTCGTCGGGGGTCGTCATGAAGTGGTTCATCGACGAGGTTCCGGCATTGTTCACCAGTGCGTCGAGCTTTCCGCACTCCCGTCGGACACTCCGGAACATTGCTTTCGTCTGACCGGGGTCCGCGAGATCCACCTCGTGATGCCGGTAGCGCGGGTGGTCGATGGTCGCGGGCCTTCTACTGCACCCGATAACATCGTGCCCGGCCTCCAGGAAGTGCTCCGCGAGGGCCTTGCCGATACCGGTCCGGGTGCCGGTGATCATGAGGATCATGAGGGCGACGACCTGCGCTAACCGTGCACGCCGACGAGTTCCAGCTCTTCCTCGATGAAGCCGATCAGCCTGCGGACGCTGCTGAACGGACTCACCCTGCGGGACACCGCCTTCTCGGACGTGAGCGACACCTCGGTGCCGAACTCGTCCTCGATGTTCTCCTCGACCAGCGAGAGGAAAGCCACCAGGTACATCGACTCGAAGACACCGGAATCGCCGTAGAGACACAAGTCGAGCACATGGTCGGTGGGAATTCTCTCCTCACGCGTCAGATTGATCTCGTCGAGCGCCGCCACGACGACGTTCTGGATTCGCTCCGTCATCTTCAGGTCTCCGTCCAGCACAAAATACAGAACAGATCGCGTCGGCGACCGAATGATCCTCCGGACCAACGCATGAATTTTTATGTCATACGCCCCTGGTCCGCGCAAGGTCGTTCAATCCGTGCGGATCGCACAGGTCTTGCAAAGCGCCGGCGCACCCGACGGGTGTTCAACTGTCCCGTTCCTTCAGTTGCACACGGTGGTGATCTGCACACCCTTGCGGGCGGCGATCGATGTCCACAGACTTCGAAAACGCCGGACCCGGGAAGGGCCGAACCCGCAAAGGGAAGAGAAGGAAGGGGTGGGCCATGCAGAACCACACGGACGAGAAATCCGGCGTGGCCGGGCACGATGATGGGCACGTCCGGATCGGCGGACTGCCGGCATTCGACCCGGACGACCCCGCCGAGAACGCGGTCGTCAACCGGCTCGTCGGAAACTGGCACCGGCGCGCGGCCGTGAAGCGCGAGGAGCCGGACGTCTACGCCCTGTTCGATCCAGGTCGCCCGGATTTCCGGGAAGACATGATCCCCTTCCGGGCCCACCCGATCTGGGAGCGCCTCTCCGACGAGACCCGCTCCCGTCTGCTGAGCTGGGGCTGGGTGGCCTACAACCGGAACACGGTGCTGGTCGAGCAACGGATCGCCAATCCGGCCTTCGAACTGGTCATCGGCGGCGCGTACCCCGGTCTCGGCGGTCAGCAGCTGGAACTCGCAGTCGCGCAGGCCATGGTGGACGAGCAGTACCACACGCTCATGCACATCAACGGCAGCGCGGTTACGCGGCGGATGCGCCGGAGCGACTTCTCCGACCGCGTGCTGCCGGACTCGCACATCACCACGATCCACCAGGCGCATCTGGACCGGTGCGGGGAACCTTGGCAGCGGAGCCTCACCACGCTGGGCTTCGCGACAGTCGCCGAAATTTCCATCAACGCGTACCTCGACCTCCTCGCCGACGACCAGGACATCCAGGTCGTCAACTCCACCACGGTGAAGCTGCACAACCGCGACGAGTACTGTCATGCCTCGATCTCCGGCGAGATGATGAAGCAGGTGTACGAGGCGCTCCCGGCCGACCGGCGCCGTTTCCTCCTGGAGAAGGTCGTGGCGGGCCTGGAGGCCTTCGTCGCCCCGGACTTCACGACCTGGGAGACGATCGTCGCGTTCGAAGGCGTCCCGGGCTGGGAGAAGGCCGCCGCCGAGGTGCGGGAGGCCCAGGGCGGCACCCACCTCGTGCAGGACCACTCGGGGATCCACACCCTCCTGACGGAGATGGACGTGCTCGACCAGGTCGAGTTCGGCTGGGGCACGACGGTGACCCGGTGACCGCCGGCACCCATGGGACAGCGGCCCGCACCGGCCTGCGTCCCGCCGCGGTCGCCGTGCGCGACATCTACAGCTTCCTCTCCGACCTCGGCATGGACTGCGATGTCAACCCGTGCACGGCCTTTGTCGGCACCGTCGAGCCCGGGCGGGTCGAGGATCCCGGCGCATGGCGGGAGTTCGTCGGCCGGCTCGGGCTGACCCGGGCGCTCGCGCACCTGGTCGACGTGGAGGAGGAGGACGTAGTCGTGACCCTCGCCCCGCAGCCGGGACCGGTCGAGGGCGGCCTCGGCTCGCTGGCGGATCTGGTCACCGCGTACCACAACAGCCACCCGCTGGGGCTCGACGAGGCAGTGCACCTCGCGTACTGGCCGCACACGAACGGCGAGCACGTCGTCTTCGTCAAGTTCAGTCATCTGGTCGTCGACCTGACGGACGTGGTCGACCTGCTCCGGCACATCAGAGCCCATCTGCGTGGCGAGGCCGCGCCGGGCCGGATCGGCTCCCGTTACCGCCACCACGAGCGGACCGTGGAGCAGTACGCCGCCCTGCCTGCCGCCGACCCCGCTGAGGTCACCCGGGCCCTCGGCGACCTGCCCGCACCGGGCCGCAAGGGGATCCCAACGATCTCCGCGTCGGCGGAGGACTGGCTCCCGCTCCGCGAGGGTGTCACCTTCGATGAACTGCTCAGCGCCGTCACCAGCGCCCTGCTCCCCACCCTCGGCGGCGGCCTGGTCCTGCAGTACCCCTTCTCCCGCTGGGAGTTCGCGACGAAGGGCGGCTACTACGTCGAGATCAAGCCGCTCATCGTGCGGGCCGGGTCCTCCGCGGAGTACACCCCCGAGTACTTCGCGGAGACCCGGCAGGGCCAGGAGTCGCTGGGCCGGTTCACGATGTCCGATCTCGACGCCTTCGCACGGGCGTTCACCAGCGGCCGGATGCCCCGCGTCGTCGTCTCCGACACCACGTTCATGCGTCCGGAGCCGGGCCGCTGGCGCTGGGTGCCGGTACGCAGCGCGCGCGTCTTCGAGGATCTCAAGTTCCTCGCCGACCGGTCGTGGCCGGGCCCGCCGCTGTTGCGGATGCAGTACAAGCGCGGATTCCTCTCCACCGGGGACGCGGCCGACGTCCTCTACCGACTCAAGCAGCGAATTGGAGCAAGTGGTGGAACTCTCGGACCTGTTGACTGACCTCTTCCGGCGCCATCGTGGACGGACCGCGCTGCGGACCGCCGGGCGGACCTGGACGTACGAGGAGCTCGACCGGGTCACGAGCGCGCTCGCCGGCCGGATCGACCACGAGTGCCCCGCAGGCCGCCGCGTCCTGGTCTCCGGGGAACACACGGCGGAAGCCGTGGTCTGGGGCCTCGCGGCGATGCGCAGCCACGCCGTTCACACCCCGATGAACCCCGGCCTGCCCGCCGACCGGTTCGAGGAGTTCGTCCGTGTCGCGGACGCGGCGCTCCTCGTCTGCTTCGACCGCGAGGCCCTGGTGCGAGCCGAGAAGGCCGGCGTCCGCGCCCTGCACGCCGGTGACGTGGGCTGGCCCACCGACCCGGTGCCGGCGGGCGGCGTGCCCGAGGAGCCGACCCGTTCCCGCGTCGCGTACTCCATCTTCACCTCAGGCTCGACCGGCAACCCCAAGCTAGTCGACATCGGACACGGCGGTCTGCTCAACCTGTGTCGCTCTCTGCGGCGCCTGCTCGACATCACGCCGGACGACGAGGTCCTGCACTTCGCGTCGCTCTCGTTCGACGCTTCCATCAGCGAGATCCTCGGCACCCTGTACGCCGGAGCGACGCTCGTCGTCCCGGTCCGAGACCAGGCTTCGTGGCTGGGGTCCGTTTCGCGGCACCTCGCCGCCCACGGCTGCGACCTCGCCATGCTGTCGCCGTCCGTCTACGCGCGGCTCGACGACGCGGCACGCCGCCGTATCCGGAAGGTGGAGTTCTGCGGCGAGGCCCTGGGCGAAAGCGAGTACCACAAGGCGGCCCGGTACAGCCGGGTGTTCAACGCGTACGGCCCAACGGAGGCCACCGTATGCTTCTCCCTCGCCGAGCTGACGGAGTACACGCCGACCATCGGAACCCCCGTCGACGGCTTCCGGGCCTTCGTCCGCGACCCCGACACCGGTGACCATGCCACGGCGGGCACCGGCGAACTCGTCATCGTGGGCGACGGCGTGGCCCTGGGCTACGCCGGCGGGAGCGTGGCCGAGAACAAGGTGTTTGGAACGGTCGACGGTTCCCCCGCATACGCCACCGGGGACGTCGTGACCCTCTCCGACGACGGCCGACTCGCCTACGTCGGACGGATGGACGAGCAGATCAAACGCCTAGGACACCGGGTGAACCTCGCTCACGTCGAGTCCACGCTCTCCCGCCATCTGGACCGGGAGGTGGCACTGGTACGGCAGGGCGACACGATCCTGCTGATCACGGCCCTGGACGGCGACACCACCGAGGAGTCGCTCATAACCCGGATCAGGGGCCTGGTGCCCGCCTGGGAGGTGCCCGACCGGGTCGTACTGGTCGACGCGCTCCCGCTGACCTCCGGCGGGAAGGTCGACCGGAGCGCTCTACGGGAGCGGCTCGCGTCCCCGGTCGACGCCCCGGGCGGGGACACGGCGGAGCTGCGACGTGTACTCGGCGTCGTGACCGCAGTCCTGGGCCAGGAGATCGACCCGGACACGTCGATCTTCGACGCGGGCGGCAGCTCCCTCGCCATGATCCAGATCCAGGTCAAACTCTCCGAGACGTACGGCGAGGAGGCCGTCGAGGCCGCGTTCGCCGCCATGGACTACGACTTCGCCCCGTCCGCCTTCCTACGCCACCTTCGCGGAGAGGCCGTCGCCCCGACGGAGCCCGCCGTCGAGGCACTGCTGCGCCGGGTGGAATCCGAGTGCGACGCCCTGCGCGCCGAGCTTCCGGTGCTCCTTCACGACACCCGGCACGAGCCGGTGCCGTGGGCTGGGGCCGGCGACCGGGTCGTGCTCCTCACCGGCGCGTCCGGCTTCATCGGGGGGCATGTCCTCGACCGGCTGCTCTCCGCCGGTCGCCCAGTCCTGGTCGTCAGCACCGGCGACCCCGACCGGGTCCTGACCGAGCACCGCACACGGTTCGGACGGGAGGCCGCCGACTACGCTCGCGTGCGGGCTATCGCCTACGACGAACTGGAGCGGTGGGTGGACCGGCGGCGCGGCCCGGTCCTCGACGCTGTGGTGCACTGTGGCTACCACGTCAACCACCTGCTGCCGCTCGACAGCCAGATGAGTGGCAGCGTGCGCAACACGGCGCTGGTCGTTCGTGGCGCGGCAGCGCTGGGCGCCCGCTCCTTCGTCTTCCTGTCGGCCGCTTCGGCCGGAGCGGACTTCCTCCCCTTGTCGGCCGAGACTCTCACGGCGGTGGGTGACCCCTACTCACGGTCGAAGCTGATCAGCGAGGAGTACGTGAACACCCTCGCCGTCCTGGGGTGCGCGGTCTCCCACTACCGGCCCGGTCTGGTCTACGGGCACCGGCCCGAGGACCGCGGCTACCTCAAGGACGACTGGTTCACTGGTCTGATCGAGACGGCGCGCCGGGTACGCGCGATGCCCCGTCTCAGCGGCTACGTGCCGGTCTGCGACGTCGGCCATCTGGCTGAGACCCTTCTCGGGAGTCTGGGAGCGAGCCCGGGCACGGCCGGCGGCGAATCCCGGGGCTCGAACTCCCGGTCCGCGGTCGTGGTCCACCGCACGTACGCGTTCGACGAGCTGTTGCACCACACCGGGCTCACGGAGTCGGACGTCCTGACGCCCGCCAAATGGTTCGAGCGGGTGCGGGACGGCGGAGAAGTCCCCTCACCGCTCCTGGCCGCCATGCAGGCGGCATTGAGCGGCCCGGGCTGGCCCTCCTCCCACCGCGAGGTCGACCACGACATCCTCGGCCGTCTGCTCGGCGCGCCGCCGGACACCCAGACCGGGGACGGGGCAGGGATCGGAAGCATCGCAGAGGCCCAGAACGGCGCCGCCCACGCGTCGTCGCCGCGCTAGCAGGAACGGAGCCGTTGCCGAGATGCGCTACTCGTTACGTCAGGACATCGCGGTGGAGCCAGTCATCGCCGGCTGGTACGGCTGGTCGTATCTGCTGCCGCCACAGACCCTTGCCCGCTTCAATCACAACCGGTTCACCCGCATCGTCGAGAGTTACCTCGACGACCCGCAGGTCCACGCGGCGGCCGTCCGGCAGCGCCGGATGCACGGCGGCCCCTGGATCCACGCCCACGAGCACCGCGACGCCATCGAGGCCTGGTACCGGGACACGGCTCCACGACGGGCGCGGCTGGACGAACTCTTCGAGGCGATCCGGCGGCTGGAGGAGGACATCCTGCCCCGCCACCACGGCGAGTGCCTCGATCCCGTGTACCAGGAGCTGCCGCAGGCACTGGCCGGTCGCGTGGAGGTGTTCTACGGCAGGGACAACCGCACGGCCGACTACCGTTTCATCGAGCCTCTGATGTACGCGTCGGAATACTACGACGAGTCGTGGCAGCAGGTGCGTTTCCGCCCCATCATGGAGGACGCGCGCGAGTTCGCTCTCACGACTCCGATGCTGGAGTACGGTCCGGAACAGCTGCTGGTCGACGTCCCACTGAATTCTCCGCTGCTCGACACGGTCTTCCGCGGCGGTCTGACCGGGGCCGAACTCGAAGACCTGGCCGCAGGGTTCGGGCTGCGGGGCGAGCGGGCCGCCCGGTTCGCCTCGTACTTCGAGCCCACCCCACCGCCCACCCCACCGCCCGCCCCGGAACCGGCCGCTCCCCCGGCCAGCGACGATGTTCTCGAATACGTGGGCCATGCCTGCGTGTTCGCCCGCTACCGGGGCACGACCTTCCTGGTGGACCCGGTTCTGAGCTACGGCGGCTACCCCGGCGGGGCGGAGAACCGGTTTACCTTCGCCGATCTGCCAGAGCGCATCGACCACCTGCTCATCACCCACAACCACCAGGACCACATGCTGTTCGAGACCCTGCTGCGGATCCGGCACCGGGTCGGCAGGGTCCTGGTCCCCAAGTCCACCAATGCCAGTCTGGTGGATCCCGGACTCGGCGGCATCCTGCGCCGGCTGGGTTTCACCGACGTCGTCGAGGTCGATGACCTGGAGACACTGTCCTGCGGCTCCGCCGAGGTCATCGCCCTGCCCTTCTTGGGGGAACACGGCGATCTGCGGATCCGCAGCAAGACGGGCTGGCTGCTCCGGTTCGGGGAGCGTTCGATGCTGTTCGCCGCCGACTCCACAAACATCTCGCCGACGATGTACACGAAGGTGGCCGAGATGATCGGGTCGGTCGACACCGTCTTCATCGGCATGGAGAGCATCGGCGCGGCGGCCAGCTGGATCTACGGTCCCCTCTACGGTGAGCCGCTGGACCGCAGGACCGACCAGAGCCGGCGGCTCAACGGCTCCAACTTCCCCCAGGCGAGAGAGATCGTCGACGCGCTGGAGCCCGATGCCGTCTACGTATACGCGATGGGCCTCGAGCCCTGGATGGGCATCGTGATGGCCATCGACTACGACGAGAGCCATCCCGCCATCGTGGACAGCGACCTGCTGGTGCGGCACGTCCGGGACAAGGGTGGGACCGCCGAGCGGCTGCACCTCCGACGGACGCTGCGCCTCTGAGCGACGCCCACTCTCCCGGCCCCGCTCCCTCGACCCGCGAAACGCCGTCCCACGCACCCATCGGCGAGCCTCTCGAGACAAGGTGCCCATCATGCGCACGCTCCTGATCGACAACTACGACTCGTTCACCTACAACCTGTTCCAGTACATCGGTGAGGCGACCGGTCAGCCTCCCGTCGTCGTGCCCAACGACGCCGACTGGTCGCGGCTGTCCGTCGAGGACTTCGACGCGATCATCGTGTCCCCTGGGCCCGGCAGCCCAGACCGGGCGAGGGATTTCGGGATCAGCCGACAGGCGATCACCGAGAGCGGTCTGCCCGTCCTCGGCGTCTGCCTCGGCCACCAGGGCATCGCCCAGCTTTTCGGCGGAACCGTCGGCCTGGCACCGGAACCGATGCACGGCCGGGTCTCCGAGGTGCGGCACACCGGCGAGGACGTCTTCAGAGGTCTCCCCTCGCCGTTCACCGCCGTGCGCTACCACTCCCTGGCCGCTACCGACCTCCCCGACGAGTTGGCGCCCCTCGCCTGGAGCGACGACGGCGTCGTCATGGGCCTGCGGCACCGCGAGAAGCCCCTGTGGGGCGTCCAGTTCCATCCGGAGTCGATCGGCAGCGACTTCGGCCGGGAGATCATGGCCAACTTCCGCGACCTCGTCCTCGCCCATCACCGGGCGCGGCGGCGCGCGGCGGCCTCCCCGTACGAGGTCCATGTGCGCCGTGTCGACGTGCTGCCGGACGCTGCCGAGGTACGCCGCGCCTGCCTGTCCGGCGACGGCGCCACGTTCTGGCTGGACAGCAGCGCCGTCCTAGAAGGCGCCTCCCGCTTTTCCTTTCTCGGCGACGACCGCGGCCCGCTCGCCGAGTACGTCACCTACCGGGTCGCCGACGGTGTCGTCTCCGTCCGCGGCTCCGACGGCAGGACGACGGAGACGCCGCAGCCCTTCTTCACGTACCTGGAGAAGCAGCTCGACCACCGACGCGTACCCACCGCCCCCGGTCTGCCCTTCGAGTTCAATCTCGGCTACGTCGGCTATCTCGGCTACGAGCTGAAGGCCGAGACGAGCGGCCACCCCGCGCACCGGTCCCCGCACCCTGACGCCGCGCTGCTCTTCGCCGACCGCATGATCGCGCTTGACCACCAGGACGGCTGCTGCTATCTGCTTGCCCTCGACCGCCGCGGCCAGGATGACGGGGCACGGGCCTGGCTGCGGGATACGGCCAAGACCCTCACCGGTCTGGCCGCCCTCGCCCCAGCGGAACGAACCCCCGCCATGGCCTTCGGCGCCCCCGAGGCGGCGGCGGGCTTCGGCCCCTTGGCCCAGGCACGCCACGACAAGGATGCGTACCTCAAGCGCATCGACGAGTGCCTCAAGGAGATCCGCAACGGCGAGTCGTACGAGATCTGCCTGACCAACATGGTCACGGCGCGGACGGAGGTGATGGCCCTGCCGCTCTACTCCGCGCTGCGCACGATCAGCCCGGTCCCCTACGGCGCCCTGCTCGAGTTCCCGGAGTTGTCGGTGCTCAGCGCCTCGCCCGAGCGGTTCCTCACGATCGACTCAGACGGTGGCGTCGAGTCCAAGCCCATCAAGGGGACCCGTCCCCGAGGCGGCACGGCCGAGGAGGACGAGCGGCTCCGTGCCGACCTGGCCGGTAGGGAGAAGGACCGGGCCGAGAACCTGATGATCGTCGACCTGGTCCGCAACGACCTCAACAGCGTCTGCGCGATCGGCTCCGTCCATGTGCCCCGACTCTTCGAGGTGGAGACCTACGCGCCCGTGCACCAGTTGGTCTCGACGATCCGTGGGCGGCTGCGGCCTGGCACGAGCACCGCTGCCTGCGTTCGTGCGGCCTTCCCCGGTGGCTCCATGACCGGTGCGCCCAAGAAGCGCACCATGGAGATCATCGACCGGCTGGAGGAAGGCCCCCGGGGTGTGTACTCCGGCGCGCTCGGCTGGTTCTCCCTGAGCGGCGCCGCCGATCTCAGCATCGTCATCCGCACCATCGTGCTGGCCGCCGGCCGGGCGGAGTTCGGCGTTGGCGGAGCGATCGTGTCCCTCTCCGACCAGGAGGAGGAGTTCACCGAGACCGTGGTGAAGGCACGTGCCATGGTCTCCGCCCTTGACGGCACCGCCGTGGCGGGCGCGCGATGAGCGGCTTCGCCCGAAGTGTCGTCGTCGGCGGGAGCGGAGCGGTGGGCGGCATGTTCACCGGCCTGCTGCGGGAGGCGGGCAGCCAGACGCTCGTCGTCGACGTCGCACCGCCCCCGGAGGAGCGGGACTCCTGCCTGGTGGCCGACGTCACCGCGCCGGGGCCCGAGCTGGCGGCCGCCCTCGGCCGCGCGGACCTCGTCCTGCTCGCCGTTCACGAGGCGGTGGCCCTCAAGGCCGTCGCCCCCGTGACCCGGCTCATGCGACGGGGCGCGCTGCTCGCCGACACGCTCTCCGTCCGGACGGGCATGGCTGCGGAACTCGCGGCCCACGCCCCCGGAGTCGAGCACGTCGGTCTCAACCCGATGTTCGCCCCGGCCGCTGGCATGGCTGGTAGGCCCGTGGCTGCCGTGGTCACAAGGGATGGGCCCGGCGTCGCCGCCTTGCTGCGGCTCGTTGAGCGCGGTGGCGGGAGGCCCGTACGGCTCTCGGCGCAGGAGCACGACCGGACGACCGCGGCCACCCAGGCTCTGACGCACGCGGTGATCGTCTCCTTCGGGCTCGCCCTCGCCCGGCTGGGCGTGGATGTCCGCACGCTGACGGCGGCGGCACCGCCACCCCATCAGGTTCTGCTCGCCCTGCTGGCCCGTGTGCTCGGCGGCAGCCCCGAGGTATACGGGGAGATCCAGTGGTCCAACCCCAGGGCCGTGTCCGCGCGTCGGGCGCTCGCCGACGCGCTGCGCTCCTTCGCCTCGCTGGTCGGCGACGACCCCGACCGCGACCTCGACAACAGAGACGGCGACGGCCACCGGGGAGCCACAGGTCTGGGAGGCGTCTTTGAGGATCTCCGTCAGCTCATGGGACCCGAGCTCGCGGCGCGACAGGACCACTGCCGGGAGCTGTTTCGCACCATCCACCGCACCGACGACGAAGGGGAGACGGACCGATGACCGAGCAGGACGAGCTGCACCGACTGCGCACGGAACTCGACTCTCTCGACGGCACCCTCCTGGACACGCTGCGCCGCCGCATCGACTGCGGCGTCCGCATCGCGCGGTACAAGTCCCTGCACGGTGTCCCGATGATGCAACCCGGCCGGGTCAACCTGGTCAAGGAGAGGGCTGCCCGCTACGCGTCCGACCACGGCCTCGACGAGACGTTCCTGGTGAACCTCTACGACGCGATCATCACGGAGATGTGCCGCGTCGAGGACCGGGTGATGAGCCGGGAGAGCCTGACGTCCGAGGGCCGGCGTTGAGCCCCTCCCTCCGGACCACCTCGCACGACACCCATTTCAGCCCTGACGGCACCTTTCCGTGGAGGGCGGAGGAGACCACGATGCACGCGACCACGACGCTTGCGCCCCTGACCGGGCGGACGGCGGCTCAACAGCCCTACTGGCCGGACCCGGAGGCGCTCGACGAAGTGGAACGGGAGCTGGCCGGGCTGCCCGTCCTCACCACCGAGAACGAGGTCGTCGACCTGATGAGCGGGATGGACCTGGTCGCCCGCGGCTCGGCGCTCCTCATCCAAGGCGGCGACTGCGCCGAACGTTTCCACGAGGCCGTTCCGGAACTGGTCCGGCAGAAGGTGGACAACCTCCAGGGTCTCGCCGCGATCATGCGGGCTGGCAGCGGGCTGTCTGCGGTGGCAGTCGGTCGCATCGCCGGCCAGTACGGAAAGCCACGCTCGTCGCCGTTCGAGACGGATGACTCGGGCTCGGGACGGCAGATGCCCAGCTACTGCGGTGACGCCGTGAACGAGCCCGAGTTCGAACCGGTGGCCAGGACCCCGGAGCCCCGTCGGCTCCTCACCGCGTACACGTGCTCGCGGCTCGTTCTCGACGAGATCCGGCACTCCTGGGCGGGACGGCCCGTCCTGGAACGGGTCTACGCCTCCCACGAGTTGCTTCTCCTGCCCTACGAACGGCCGCTGGTGAGAAGGGGCGCGCACGGTACGTACAGTAGTTCCGCCCACTTCGGGTGGATCGGCGAGCGGACGCGCCGGGAGGACAGCGCCCACGTCGCTCTCGCCCAGGCCGTGCACAACCCGATCGGCGTCAAGCTGGGGCCGTCGGTTTCGCCGTGCGACGCGGTTGCCTTGAGCCGGTCGTTGAACCCGGATGGCGTTCCCGGGCGGCTGACGTTCATCGTGCGCTTCGGTGCCAAGGACGTGGACCGGCTCCTGCCGCCGGTCGTCGAAGCGGTCGCCCGCCACGGCGCACCGGTCGTCTGGCTCTGTGACCCCATGCACGGCAACGGGCTAAAGCTGTCCGGCCACAAGACCCGGTTGATCGAGCCGATGCGTGCCGAGATCGCGTCCTTCACGCGGGCGCTGCGGGCGCGCGGACAGTGGCCCGCGGGGCTCCACCTGGAGCTGACGCCGGACCCGGTCACCGAGTGCGTGTCGGAGCGAGACGAGCCGCCGCGGTTCACGGACTACCGGTCCACGTGTGACCCGCGTCTGAACCCCGAGCAGTCGGCGGAGATGGTCTCCCATTTCCTCTCCCTGCTCTGAGGGGCGTCCCGTGCGCTACGCGCATACGGCCGGTGGCCCGTCCCCACCAGGAGGACGGGCCACCGGACACGGGGAGCGGCGGTCAGGAACCGGCCTGCACCGGGCGCTCGGCTGGACGGTTCTCCGTGGCGCCGGTGTCGCTCTTGCCGCCGGTGATGCCGGTGGCCCGGGCCACGCCCGCCAGGACCAGGGCGGTAGCGACGAGCACTGCGCTCACAACCAGCGGCGAGCGGTAGCCGAGGTCGGCGCCCAGGGCGAGGCCACCCAGGGCGGGTCCGGCAGCAGCGCCGACGTTCATCGCGGCGGTGGCGAAGCCGCCAGCCAGCGTGGGGGCGTCCGATGCCGTGTAGAGGGCCTGCGCGATCAACGTGGAACCCACGCCGAACGAGAGCGCCCCCTGGACGAAGGCGAGGATCAGCGCCACGACCGGGATCGCGGCCGTGAGGGCGAAGAGCAACCAGCCCGCCAGCAGTGCCGCACCACCGACCACCAGCACCTGGCCGGGACGGCTGTCCGCCAGCCGGCCGCCCACGTTGACCCCGACGAAGGACCCGATGCCGAACAGTGCCAGCGTGGCAGGCACCCACCCGGAGCTCAGATCCGTCACATTGGTGATGACAGGCGAGAGGTACGTGAACGAGCAGAACGTCGCTCCGTTGACCAGCGCCCCGAGCACGAGCGTCATGATCACCCGGGGCGTGCGGAACGCCCGCAGCTCGTGGCGGACGCTGGGAGCCGCAGGGTCGACGGGCGTCACCGGTACGGACCACAGCACCGCGAAGACCGCCGGGGTGCAGACGATCGCGACACCCCAGAAGGTTGAGCGCCAGCCCCAGACCTCGCCCAGTACGGCGCCGAGGGGTACCCCCGCGATCAAGGCGAGGGTGACCCCGCTCAGGAGCACCGAGGTCGCCCGGCCCTTGGCCTGGGGTCCTGCCATGCTCGCCGCGGTCGCGAGGCCGACGGCGAGGAAGCCCGCGTTGGCCAGTGCGGCGACCACCCGCGTGATGAAGAGGACCTCGAAGCTGTGGGTGAGGGCGCCCACGACGTGGGCCAGGAGGAAGGTGATGAGGAAGGCGAGCAGCGCCCGGCGGCGCGGCCATCGCAGGCTCAGCATCGCGACCAGCGGTGCGCCGACGATCATGCCGACGGCGAAGGCCGAGGTGAGCGAGCCGACGGCCGGGAGGGACACGCCCAAGTCGGCGGCCATGTCCTCCACCAGCCCGGACAGCATGAACTCCGATGTTCCCTGGGCGAATACGGCCAGCCCAAGAACGTAGATGGCGAATGGCATAAAAGAAGCTCCAACTACATCGCAGAAAGAGGAGACGCGACGCATGGACGGAAGGTCATGCGTCGCGGGGGAGACGTCCTGGAGAGAGCTCAGGGCGTGATCCCGCGATGCGGTTGATCCGTGGCGGATGCGCGACGCACTGCTCGGCGACGGGGCCGGAGGAAGCAGGGTCGTCAGAGGCTTACGCGATCAGCCACCGGATCACCGGTGGCCCGCTTCTTTCCGCCTCAGGACTCGACATGCCTCTCAACATAGCAACGCCCGGATTGCTGTGTCTAACACATTCGACATCTCCGGCGCCCGGCCCCTCCGCTGTCCCCTACCGGGTACGGCGCATCGCCGCGTGCCCGTCGACCCGTACAGAAGGAATGTTCATGACGACCCATCAAGTAACCATGACCATGGTCGGTCTGGCGTTGGTCCTCGCGCTCGCGCATGTGCTTGGGCGCCTCGCAGGGCGGTGCGGCCAGCCGGCCGTCCTCGGCGAGATCCTCGCCGGCGTCCTGCTCGGTCCGACGCTGTTCCACGGCGCCCTCGCGGACGCGGTTTTCCCCCCGGACGTCCGGCCGATGCTCAGCATGCTCGGCAACCTCGGCGTCGCGCTGTTTATGTTCCTTGTCGGACTTGAGCTCGACCACAGACTGCTGCGTGGGAACAAGCGTGCTGCGGTCGGGGTGTCCGTGGGGTCGATCGTCTGCTCGTTCGGACTTGGTGTGCTGCTTGCGGTGTGGCTTTGGAACGACCACGCGGTCGGCAACCGCCTCGGCTTCGTGCTGTTCATCGGCGCGGCCATGTCCATCACGGCCTTCCCGGTCCTAGCCCGCATCCTCACCGACCGGGGCATCCAGCACACCAGGGTCGGTGCGCTAGCGATGGCGAGCGCGGCCGTCGGGGACGCCGTCGCCTGGCTGTTACTTGCGGCCGTCCTCACCTTCATGGGGAGCCAGAGCTCCTGGCATGTGCTGCTGGTCCTGCCGTACGCCGTGATCATGCTTGCGGTGGTACGGCCGCTCCTCGGAAGGTTCCTGGCCACCCGGGAGCCGAGCGAGCCGGGTGCCGCGCCGCTCGGAGCGCTGACGGTGCTGCTACTCATCTCCGGTGCGCTGAGCGAGTGGTTCGGGCTGCACTTCATCTTCGGCGCGTTCCTCGCCGGCGCGATCGTGCCACGCCACGGCACGGAGCGGCTGCGCGCGGCGGTCACCGACCGCTTCGAGACGATCACCTGGATGCTGCTGCCCGCGTACTTCACGGTGGCCGGGCTGAAGGTTGACCTGAGCACGGTGGACGGGGACGGACTCGGCGAGCTGGGCCTGATCCTCCTCGTGGCGATTGGCGGCAAGTTCGGTGGCGCCTACCTCGGAGCGCGGGCCGCGGGCCGGTCCGGGAGGTCTGCGACGACGCTGGGCATCCTCATGAACACCCGTGGTCTCACCGAACTCATCATCCTCGGCGTGGGACTGCAACTGGGGCTGCTCGACACGGATCTGTACTCACTCATGGTGGTGATGGCCCTCGTCACGACCGCCATGACCGCACCCCTGCTGCGCTGGGCCTACCCGCGTCAGATGGTCGGCGCGGATCTGCAGGAGCTGGCTGCGAAGTGGGAGACGGCGGCACCGCTCGCCGAGCCCGCCCGTCCCGTGGGCGGGAAGCCGTCGGAGGCGAAGCGATGACGCCCACGCTCCTGACTGGGCTGGTGCCGGAAACGGCCCTGACTGCCGAGGAGTTCGGCGACGTCCCGGACGCCTGGATCTTCCCGGAGGAGGCGGCCGTGCTGAGCCGAGCGATGGACCGCCGGCGCCGGGAGTTCGCCACTGTGCGGCACTGCGCGCGGGTGGCCCTGACCTCCCTCGGGCGACCCGCCGGACCGATGGTCCCAGGGGAAAAGGGTGCGCCGACCTGGCCGGAGGGTGTGGTGGGTTCGATGACCCACTGCGACGGCTACCGTGCCGCCGCCGTGTCCCGGAGTATCGACGTCGCCGCCCTGGGTATCGACGCCGAACCCCACGCGCCGGTGCCGCCGGGCCTCCTCCGCCGGATCGCGTCACCGTCCGAGCAGGGCCACCTGACGGCACTGCGCCACACCCGTCCCGCGCTCCACTGGGACCGGCTGTTCTTCAGTGCGAAGGAGTCCGTGTACAAGGCGTGGTTCCCCCTGACCGGGACGTGGCTGGACTTCCGCGAGGCGGAGCTGGCCATCGACCCGTACCGGCAGACCTTCCGCGCCCGTCTCCTGCGGACCGGACACGACAAGGAGGGACGCCCGCTCCACACCCTTCATGGGCGGTGGCGGGTCGCCCGCCGACTCGTCGTCACCGCCGTCGCCCACAGAGTCACGGCCTCCACCCATCGAGGCACGACCTACGCCCGGGGGGAGTTCGGCTCCACCACCGTGCACGGACGGCGCTAACCAGTCAGGGATTCCTCAGCGCAACGCAGCTCCTGAGCCATTCCCTTGAGTTCGTCGGCGCAGGCAGACAGGATGTCGGCTACCGCGCTCCGTCCGTGCAGGGGAATGGCGGGGGCGAGGCGCTTCCATTCCTCTGCCGTCCGCAGCTGCGTGTGCAGTCGGCGCAGGACAAGCCGTCCATTCTCACTGAGCCGCAGCGAGGGGTCGTTGCGGAGTCCGTCGAAGAGGGTGATGCGGCGAGCGCGATCGGGCGCGGCTCTACGACTCGTACGGCCCTCGCCCGGTGCGGGCGCCGTGGTGGCGGTGGGACCGTCGGACCGGCGGCTCTCGGGAACCACCGGCCGCCCCTGGGCCAGCCGGTAGCGCACGTCACGGGCGGTCCCCACGGAGATCCCGGCCCGCCTGGCGATCTCCCGCAGCGAGGCTGCCGGGTTCTGACTGATCACCTCGGCGGCCACCCGGCGTCCCTCCGCCGTGGTGGACGGACGGACCCGGCCGTCACGACCGACACGCGCGTCCGGTCGCGCGTCCGGGTCAGCGATGTCCCGGCGCAGCGCGCCCACGCCGGTGGCGCTCCAGCCGGTCTTCTCGGCGATGCTGCGGTCGGACCAGTGGGGGTGCGTGCGCAGTATCCGTAACGCGGCCTGCTTCCGCTCGTCGCTCGATAGCGGAAGTCCGTGCCGCGTGTTGGACTCCACGGCGAGTAGGAAGGCCGCGTGCTCATCGCCCTCGAACCAGTGCGCGCCGATGGTGTGCCGGTTGCGCAGCTCCGTGGCCCTCACCCGGTGCATGCCGTCGACGACGCGCAGGGTCGCCCGGTGCACCAGGATCGGCGGAAACTCTGCCTCGCTCTCCGCGAGTGCCCGTACGTGTGCCTGGTCGAGCGCGAAGCGTGGCGAGTCGGCCGGCAGCAGAGTGCGTATGTCGATGTCGAAGGTCGACGCCTGTCGTTGATCCGATATCGCGGACATCAATGCCTCCAGGAATGCACGTCATCCATGACAGGAACGGTGGGACGCCTCCGCCGCCGCGGGCATGACAGAGCGGCGCGCGATCGTACAGCGGTGGCGCGGAGAGAGGAATCACTGCACAGGGGGGTGCAGGGATCACGAGTGGGGGTGGGGGGTGGCGGAAGCAGGGCTGGGGGAAGCGGCTGCAGGCTAGTGCGCGGTGCAGGGTTGCGGAGCGGTGCGGGGTACGGACTTGTCAACTGCCGTGGCGCCGACGTCCGGTTCTCGTCATAGCCGTGACGTCCGGTGGGGAAGCCGGTCTCAGACGGCCGGCGCTCAACCGGTTCACCCACCGGTCCTGCGTGTCACGCTGCTGCACCATGCGATCGCGATCCTTTCGAGGGATATACGACGCCTCGTGAGGCGCTGACTACAGCCAGCATGTGACGTTAAGTCAGCGAATGATGAGGCGTCAACATGTCCGCTGAAGCGGACGGGCTTGTCCGCCTCCGAACCTGTCCGGGATCACTCTTGTCCGCTCCCGTGAACAGGGATACACATGGCCTGTGTCCTCGGAGTGTCTTCGGGAGGGAGGGGTCGCATGGGTGGGGAACCGGCGCACCAGGACGAAGTGCGCCCGCTGCTACGGAAGTTCGATCAGCGGCTCACCGAACTGATCCACGCCGTCTACCCCGATGAACAGCAGCGGCCGGGATACGCTCGCCTCGCCCGAGAAATCAGCGCCGAGACCGGTGGCTCCATCTCGGGGACGTACCTGTGGGAACTCGCCACGGGCAAGAAGCGCAACATCACCCTCGAACAACTCGACGTCCTCGCTCAGTTCTTCGGGGTACCTCCTGAGTACTTCCTCAACGAGGAGGTGTCGCAGAGAGTGAAAGCCCAGCTGGCGCTCGCCACCGCCCTGAGGGATGCCAAGGTACGCAGTCTGGCGATGCGGGCCTCGGGGCTCTCGCCCGCGAGCCTCGACTCCCTGCTGACCATCGTGAACGAGACGAGGAAGGTGCAGAACCTCCCCGAGTCTGGTCACCAGGGGTCGGGCACGGACGCCGGAGCCGGTGGAGAGACGACGGCCACGTGACGGAGGACGCTTTCAAGCCCTACACCGAGGAGCCGTAGGTGATGCGATCCCTCACCCTGCATCGGCGGTGCCGGAATCTCGCCGAACAGATCCAGCTCCCCCAGCCGTTCTCCATGGCGAGCTTCCGCGACCACGTCGCGGCGCACCGTGGACGACCGCTGCATCTTCACGCGTTACCGCTCGAAGCCGCGACGGCTGGCGCCTGCGGCCTCTGGCTCGCGACGACCGCGGACGACCACATCTTCTACGAGCAGCACACCTCCACGCTCCATCAGGAACACATCGTGCTGCACGAATTCGGCCACATGCTTTTCGACCACCATCCGATGACGGAGGAAGCGGACGACGGTGACCCCTTGCGCACGGTCCTGCCGGATCTCGATCCGCGCATGATAGGACGCCTCCTCGGGCGCACCAACTACTCCACCCGCCAGGAGCGCGAAGCCGAGCTGCTCGCGAGCCTCCTGCGCACCGGGGCGGATCAGCCGCCGCGACGTGAACGACACGACCCGCTCGCCAGTCTGAGTGCGGCCCTCGGGGTCGAGGACCCCGGGTGCTGAGCGCGTTCGGCGAGTGGCTCACGTACCCCAGCTGTCTCTGCCTCTGCCTCGCCGTACTCCTTCGCGCGGCGCCGTCTCTGCGCGCCGCGGACCAGCGCGGGCTGTGGCTGGCTGTGACCACGGCGGGAGTGGCGATGGCGCTGGACCTCCCCACCATCACCAGGATCACCACGGAGCTCGTCGGCACCGGCCACGCTGTCGATCTGGTGAAAAACCTGACCGGAGTGGTCTCGGCGGGCGCTGTCCTGTTTTTCGTCGCCGCACCCATCAGGAGTCGCCGGCTCCGCGTCGGCCTCTGCGGTGCTATTGGCACGATCCTGGTCGTCCTGACAATTCTCGACCTCTCCGTCCCGGCACATCCCTCCCACTCGGTGATCGCCGCCGCAGGCCCGTCGCCGTCCTTCGCCTACTGGCTGACACTCATCTTCACCCATGTGGTGGCCAACTCCGTGTGCATGATCGTCTGCTGCTGGTACAGCCTGCGCACGGGCGACCGCCCCCTCGCCACCGCTCTCTGGCTGTTCGCTTCAGGCACCGCGCTCGCCGAGCTCTTCTGGATCGGTCGGCTGCTCCGCCTCGTGCTGGACGCGTCATGGGCTCTGCCCTACCTCCCGCTCCTGATCAATCTGCACGCCCTCTTGCGCGCGACAGCCATCCTCGTGCCCACCGCCGTCACGCTCGCCGGCGCCCTGGCCGACGCCCGCACCGTGTGGCGTCTCTGGCCCCTCTGGCACGACCTGGTGGATGCCGTCCCCCATGTCGTCCTGACCAAGCGCCGCATAAGACTCCTCGAACTCCTCTGGCCTCCGATACCGCGCAGACTGCTCTCCTACCGCAAGCTCATAGAGATCCGGGACGCCATGCTGGAACTCGATCATTACGTTCCGCCCGGGCTCCCCCTGCTCGCCCGCGACCATGTCCGGCCCCTGGACCTCACCCCTGTCCAGGCCGACGCGGCGGTCCTGGCGTGTGTGATGAAGGAGGCCCGTCGGGCGAAGCTCGCGGGTGGCCCTCGGCGCGAGCCCTCTGCAGAATCGTTTGACCAATGGAAGTCGCCGCTGCTCCTCACCCGCCAGGAGCACGCGACAACTCTCACGGCCGAGAAGACCCACTTAATCGAACTGGCCCGGGCCTACACCTCGGCATCCGCCCGCTCGTTCGTCATCCCTCCACACAGGCGCGCGCCGCAGCACCGGCACAGCTGACGGACGTGGCGATCGACGCCGTGGCAGTGGCCGCCCACCTGCCCACGCGCACGAGCAGTCGCTGCCATCGCTCTGGCCTGGGTCGCGATCGGTGTGGGACCGGCCGCCGCCGCGGAGTAGCACACGCCGACTGCGGCGATCGTCACACCGGAATGGCCGGACTTCCTGGCCGGCGACCCGCACACCACGGGGACGTGCTGGAGCCCGACCACCCACTCAGCGGTAACCGCGTGATCTTCGGTAGGGACGACTGGTCGGGACCGACTGACGCGCTGGGCGGCGGGGCCACACTGGAAGGCTCACCGAGCCTTCCGCCGACACCAACCAACGTCGCCGACCGTCGGCCCCCCAGCAAAGGCCACCGCCTGCAGTCACCTCACACTCGGCACGCACCGCAAGCGGAGGTCGTGACTCTCCCCATCGGCGGCCATACGCAGGCCGCGAAGAATGCCGCAGTGACTCCCGCACGCTCGTGATTCAGCAGCGAACCCACGCGTCGGAAGCAATAAGGCGAGACAACCCTCGGGTTCCCGTGGATTCCCCTTTGAGATTCTGCGAATCCGTCGGCTTCTCGGCTCCGGCGGCTACAACGCTGCTCTCATCGCCGAACTCGCCGGCCCGACCGGCCATGTCACCACCCTCGACATCGACCCAGCCGTCACCGACCGGACCACCCGCTTCCTGACCGAGACCGGATACGGCCGCATCCGCGCGGTCACCGCGGACGCCGAGCACCGGCCTGCCGAGGTGGTGCCGGACGGCGAATTCAACGCCATCGTGGTCACCGTCGACACCTGGGATCTGCCCTGGATCGACGCCCTGGCCGAGGGCGGCCGTCTCCTCGCACCGGTGCGTCTACACGGGTACCACTGGGCCATCAGCTTCACCAAGCGCGACGGGGCCTTGCACAGCGACGAGCCGCTCATCGTCTGCGGTTTTGTCGCCATGCAGGGCGACGGCGCCTGGCACAGGAATCGCCGCACCGTCCCAGGCACCGGCGTCCACCTGTCCTGGGAAGACGGCACCCCGTTGCCCGTCGACGAACTCGCCCCAGCCCTCACCTGCGAGCCGACCGTGACACACACCCACGTCACCGTAGGCGGCCAGGACCCCTTCGACGCCCTCACCCTCTACCTCGCCGGCGCCCTGCCGGGCTTTGCCGCCTCTCGGTCGACTCCGACGGCGACAAAGGGGTCCTGAACCCGCCGCCCAAGCACTGGCCCGGCGCCGCGATCGTCCGCGGCAACTCCCCCGCGCGACTGGCCACCGAGCGCATCGGCGACGGAGACGACGGCAAGGGCCTGTACGAGTTCGTTGTCCATGGCCACGGCACCCGAGGACATCTCGCTCCACAGGAGATGGTCGAGCAGGTCCGGCACTGGCAGCACAACCACCGCGGCGCCCTCTGCCCCCGCATCACCGCCCGCCAGCTGCGCCCCTCCGATCAGAGACCACGAACTGCACGTATTTGCCAAGAAGCACACCCGCATCACCGTGGACTGGCCGATCTTTCCCGGCCCCGCTGCACTGCTCACCGGCCGAGGGAGCTGCAGCGACGGATGAACGGCGGTACCTCCTGATCACCGCTCCCGTCCCGTGCCGAACCCATGCCCGCCCCACCGATAAGGAAGGCACCGCCAAGTGACCACTCCCGTCTCACGTTCGGATGATGTCGCACCGCGTGCTGCCCTGTCCGCAGGGCAGCACGCCGTCCCCCGGCACACGGTGTGGGTCGGTGCCGCCGCGCTCGTCACTGACCAAGTCGGCCGCGTCCTGCTCGTTCACCCCACCTACCGCGAGGACGACCGGTGGCTGCTGCCCGGAGGAGTCGTCGAACCCGTACACCACTTCCCAGGACGCAACCGCTAGTTGCTGCGGCCTGGGGCATCACTGAGAGGGCCCGACTAGGCGATCACGGAACTGCTGAAAGGAATGCCAGCCCGACGTTTGCCCCGGAGATATCAGGTCCCCTTCTGCGCAGTCGAGCACTCCGCACCGCAGAGCCTCGGCAAGGCGGAAAATATGGATCAGCACGTCGTCGCCGGAGCCTCGGACGTGGAGCATGACCGAGTCCACGGGGTCTACCGAGCCGATGTTGAATTCGATGGACCAAGCAGCACCGGAGAGTTCGCCCCAGGTGGGGTCCGAGAGATCAGCTTCGGGACAGGCTTGGGTGACGGCCGCGAGTACGTCGTGCCGCCGGCCGAGCGGGGCCGGGCTGCAGTCGGCGGGGATCTCCTGCACCGAGGTGACGCCGTCAGGCAGGCGGAGGAGGAGCACGTCCCAGCTCATGGTGGCCTTTCGGGTAGGACTCGAGCGGTTGCGGTGGGTCACATCAGGTTGAGTTGCTCATCTGGAGGCTGCGGCAGCAGCACATCCTTCAGACGGCGGATGTCTGCGCGCCAGGCTCCGCCATCCGACTCGTCCCAGAGGTCCATCAACTCTGACGGTTCGGTCACAACACGTTCGAGGGCCTGAAGGGCGAGGTCGCGCGGGCCTGTGAGGTCGGGAAGGGGATCCTCCGGTCCATAGAACGGATCGGCAGGCTCACCGCCAGGACACTGGGAGGCGACAAGGGCGGCTGTGGCTACGGCCTCTCGGATTCGGGTGCTTCGAGGTAGCCCACGGTGTCGATCACGTGCGTGAGAGCGCCGGGAACGACACCCTCACGTTCGCCTGCGGTTGCCTCGTCAAGGTCGCCGCCGAAGTCCGCTGCGGTGTCGTTGTCGAAGGGGCCGATGTCCCAGGTGCCCATGGTCTCTCCTGATCATGATGTTGACCGGGGCATCGTGACAGAGGGCACGCTGATGGGTCATCACGGCGCTACGGCCCGGTCGAGTCGCCATCAGGCCAGGAGGGCCCACACCGTCAGGCCAATTCACGGGGCAGCGAGCCTGAGGCAGCTCAGCTGGGCGAATGCCCTTCTCAGCTCCCAAGCGGTTCACCATGGCCCTTTCCGCCGGCTCTCACGCGGCGTGTGACCGTCCGTCTCTCACCTGCGGAAACAGCGCCGGTCACGCCAAGCGGAACTCTGCCGACGAATGGAGAAAAGCAGCGGAAGCGCACTCACAGCCATAGTGCGCCGGCGCCGCCCCTTCAAACCGTGGTTCTGCGACCATGACCCGGGGGCGTCAGGGTCGGGAGGCACTGGCAGGCACTGATCAACCCGCCGCCGCGACGCCTCGGCCACTACTCGCCGAAGAAGCTGGGCTTCTTCTAGACGCCTGCGGAAAGGCGCCTGAACTGGGTCCTCACCCGTCAGGCGCCTTTCGCTCAGCTCGCTCCCGACCGAGCGCGGCTTGCGCGCCAACTCCCGGTGCCTCCCACGATTGCGCCCCTCCTGACCAGTGCTTCCGGACCAGTCACGGACCAGATCCCCCGGTTCAGCCCTCGGGTGCGTCACCTCGGCCGACGCGCTGCCACTCGTCCGGGGACTGCCCGGGATCGGCCGGCTGGATCGGTGACCACCTGCCGATTCACCCCGACTCGGGGCCTCGCTCGTCGCGCTTTCGTCGGCCACCACCTGATCGGTGGCCGACTCGATGAAGCTCACTGGTGCACATGCGCGCGCTGTCCATCGCGGTCGAAGACCATGATCAACTCGGCCGGCCCGTCCAGGGCCGTGATCGCGTGCGGGACCATCGTCGCGAACTCCGCCGCCTCCCCCGCGTCGACGTCGATCTGCCGCTCGCCCAGCCACAGCCGTACGCGCCCCTCGAGCACGAGGAACCAGTCGTGGCCCGGGTGCACCCGTTGGCCGGGCGACGCGTCGGACGGCTCGAGGCGCATCTTCATCGCGACCGTGCGCCCGTCCGGACGGCTCAGCCGCCACGTCGTCCGCGTCCCGCTGCTGTGCGCGACGGGACGGATGACGACGTCGTCGTCATCGGGTACCTCGAAGAGCACGTCGAGGCTCACCTGGAGGGCGTTCGCCAGCGGCACGAGCACATCAAGGCTCAGCGTGCGCTTGCCCGTCTCGACGCGGCTGATGGTGGACGGGCTGAGGTTGGTGCGCTCGGCCAGCTCGTCGAGGGAGTACCCCAGGGTGGTGCGCATGCTGCGCAGGCGCGACCGCGCCAGGGCCTCGATGTCGGCGACTCTGTTCATGCCCCCATCCTGGCACTTCTTGCTAATTACGCAAGGGGCTTTGCCGAGAACGCCGGACGCCCGTACCGTCGGACCCATGAGCAACCACACCGCGCAAAGCCGGCACTCAGCCCATTCCGAGCACACCCGGCACATCAGCCGCGTCCAGCACCCCACCCTGGAACGCCACTGCGACGTCGCCGTGATCGGCGGCTCGGCCGCCGGTCTCGCCGCCGCCCTGCAGATCGCCCGCCAGCGGCGCAGCGTCGTCGTGGTCGACGACGGCACCCCGCGCAACGCCCCGGCCGCGCACATGCACGGCTACCTGGGGCACGAGGGGGTCGCGCCCGACGAGCTGATGGAGGCCGGGCGCGCGGAGGTACGCACGTACGGCGGGGAGGTGCTCGCCGGCCGAGTCGTGGGCGTGCACCGTCGCGACGACGGCCGGTTCCGGCTCGACCTCACCGGTGGGCATGTGCTCGTCGCCCGCCGCGTCCTCGCCGCCACCGGCCTGTCCGACGAGCTCCCCGCGATCGACGGAGTCGCCGAGGGGTGGGGACGCAGCGTGATCCACTGCCCGTTCTGCCACGGCTTCGAAGTGCGCGACCAGCGCCTGGTGCAGATCGTCACTCACCCCCTGGGTCTCCACCCGACCCCGCTGTTCCGGCAGTTGACCGACCGGCTGGCCGTCGTGCTGCACGACCCGGCCGGACTCGACGAGGGAGTCGTCGAAGCCCTTGCCGCCTCCGGCGTCGTCGTCGAGCGCGGCGAGGTCCGCCGGGTACTCACCGGGCCGGACGGCGAGGTGTCCGGGGTCGAGCTCGGCGACGGTCGTGTCCTCGAGGCCGACGCCGTCGTGGTCGGTGCGCGGTTCCGGGCACGCGCCGACGTGCTGGCCGGGGTCGGGCTCGGCGTTACCCCGCACCCGACCGGCGCCGGCGACGTCCTGGCGGTCGACCCGCGCGGCGAGACCGACGTACCGGGGATCTACGCGGCCGGCAACGTCACCGACCCGAGTCTGCAGGTGCTGCCGTCGGCCGCCCAGGGCAGCCAGGTCGGCGCCGTGATCGCCTTCAGTCTCGCCGAGGAGGATCTGCGCGCCGCCGTCCGGCGCTCGGGCGAGGAGGCCGACTGGGACCACCGCTACGGGGGCCCCGACCGGACCTGGAGCGTCAACCCCAACGGCACCCTCGTCCGAGAGGTCTCCGCCCTGGCCCCGGGCCGGGCGCTGGACGTGGGAACCGGCGAAGGCGCCGACGCCCTCTGGCTGGCCGAGCGCGGCTGGAAGGTGACCGCCACCGACATCTCCGGCAACGCGCTCGCCCGGGTGCGCGCCGAGGCCGAACGCCGCGGGCTCGCCGTCGACCTCGTCCGAGGCGACGCCAACGATCCCGCGCCCTTCGGCGGCGAGACCTTCGACCTGGTCTCGCTGCAGTACGGCTCGTTCAAGCGCACGCCCGACCAGCGCGGTCTGCGCAGCCTGCTCGCCGCCGTGGCCCCCGGCGGCACGCTCCTGGTCGTGCACCACGACCTCAGCCCCCTGCACGACCCGGTGGACGTCGCGACCCAGACCCGGATGTACGACCCGGAGGCGTTCGTCGGGGTCGACGAGTTCGCCGCCGCGCTCACCGCCGAGCCGGACACCTGGCATGTCGAGATCCACGAGACCCGGCCGCGGCCCTCCGGCGCGGCCAGCACCCACCACGTCGACGACGTCGTACTGCGCGCGACTCGGCGAGCGGTCTGATCGCGCTGCCGGATCCGTTGACGCAGCAGCGCCGGACTGAACCCGCGTCCCGGGAAGCACGGGGTGACCTCGTGGCAAAGGCCGTTTTCCGGGAGGAGTGACACGGCCGCGTCGGGCATGAGGGCGGGAAGAGTGCAACGCCGCCCGGAACGGCCCTTCTTCGTTCTCGCTGTCCTCGGAAACCCGGCCTGTTCCGGAACCTGAAGTCGGTTGCCCGGAGGCTTCGTTGCGCTCCGGGCAACCACAGCCGCACCGAACCCCCGGGCGGCAGCGCCGAGGTCGTGGTGGTCGCCGGCCGGTGGGCTCTACTGGTGATCGAGCTGCATCGCCTTCGTGGCAGTCGTCTGCCTGGCGGTGGCGGCCAGGTAGGTGACGCGGAGGGTGCCGGTGACGTGTTCGCGGTCGACGAGGACGTCGACGCCGTAGACCGACCTGATCAGGTCCGGGGTCAGCACGGTCTCCGGGTCGCCCGCGGCGGCCACCTGCCCGTGGTCGAGGACGATGACGTGGTCGCAGTAACGGGCGGCGAGGTTGAGATCGTGGAGGGCCACGACGCAGGTGACGTCCAGTGATGTCAGCAGATCGAGGAGTTCGAGCTGGTGGCGGATGTCGAGGTGGTTGGTGGGTTCGTCGAGCAGGATCTCCCGGGGCTCCTGGGCGAGGGCGCGGGCGAGTTGGGTGCGCTGCCTCTCCCCTCCCGAGAGGGTGTGCCAGCTCTGGTGCTGCTTGTCGGCGATCTCGGTGCGTTCGAGCGCTGCGTCGACGATCCCCCGGTCGCGCTCGCTCAGCGCGCCGAAACGGCCCCGGAAGGGGGTGCGGCCGAGTTCCACGACCTGGCGGACGTTGACGTGGTGGTGGGCGGACACGTCCTGTTCGACGACGGCCAGCCGTCGGGCCAGCACCCGTCGGCCGAGTTCGCGCAGGCCCGTGTCGTCGTAGCGGACGGTTCCGGTGTCGGGGCGGCGCAGTCCGGCGAGGAGCCGCAGCAGTGTGGACTTGCCCGAGCCGTTGGGGCCGAGGAGGCCGACGACCTTCCCGTCGTGGGCCGCCATCTCGATGCCGTCCAGCAGCCGGTGGCCTTTGACAGACCAGGAGAGCCGGGTGGTGGTGATACGACCCATCAGGACTCCAGACGCTTCAGGACCAGCGCGAACGCGGGCGCGCCGAGAAGCGCGGTGATGACGCCGGCGGGCAGTTCGTGGGGCGCGAACGCCGTCCGCGCGAACACGTCCACCCAGATGAGGAAGACGGCGCCGACGATCGCGGACAGGGGCAGCAGGGTGCGGTGCATCGGGCCCGTCAGGATGCGAACGCCATGCGGGATGAGCAGCCCGATGAAGCCGATCGCGCCGGAGGCCGCCACGGCGGCGGACGTGATGACCGCGGTCAGCACCATCAGCCAGATGCGGGCCGCGGTGACGTTGATGCCCAGGGCGGCGGCGGAGTCCCACCCGAACGTGAAGGCGTCGAGGGCGGGCGCGAAGAACTGCACGGCGACCACCCCGACCAGGATGATCACGACGGTGACGGTCACCCCCTCCCACCGGGCGCCCCCGAGGGTGCCGAGGAGCCAGTAGGTGAAGCCGCGGGTGGAGTTCGCGTCGCCGCTGACCATGAGCACGACCGAGGTGACCCCGGCGAAGAACTGGGACACGAGTACGCCGGTCAGCACCACCCGGGAAGGGCTGGCGACGCGCCCCCCGCCGAGCAGAAGGAGCAGCAGGGCGAAGGAGACCAGGCCGCCGACGAAGGCCCCGGTCGAGAGAGAGATGCTTCCGCCGATGCCCAGCAGGAGTACGGCGACCGCGCCGGTGGAGGCACCTGAGGAGACTCCCAGCAGATAGGGGTCGGCCAGGGGGTTCCTGGTGACCGCTTGCAGGACCGCGCCCGAGACCGCCAGGGCCATGCCGATGGCCACGGCCAGCAGCACCCGCGGGAAGCGGGACTCCCAGATCAGTGCGTCGAGGAGTCCCGGCAGTGGAGGAGTGGGGGCGATGCCGCCCAGACCGATGTGCCGGAGGATCGTGGAGACCACGTCCAGGGGCCGGATGTCGGCGCTCCCGAACAGCGACGCGGTGACGATCGACACCAGGAGCCCTGCGACGGCCAGAAGATGGAGCGCCACGGTCGAGGCGCGCCGCCGGCGCACCGGAACCTCGTCACCTCTGGTGGTCGGCTCTCCGGTGCGCGCGGCGGTCGTGTGTGAACTCGTCGTCATGATGTCGACAGGTCACCCGAGCTTGTTCAGGCCGTCGACGAGCGCGGGAACCGCGGACGCGCTTCCGTAGCCGGGATCCATGTGACTGCCGGGGATGGTGACGAACCGATCGCCCTTCACGGCCGCGAGCCTGCTGGTGAGCGGGTCCTTCTTGAGGAGGTCGATCTTCTCCTCGGCGGTGTCGTTGGGTTCGCCCCGGGTCAGGTCGGCCAGGATGATGACATCCGGATTCCGCGCGGCGACCTCGTCCCAACTCACCTCGGCCCACTTGGTCTTGGCGTCGGCGAAGATGTTCTCGACCCCGACGAGCTGCGAGATGTGCTGCGGCAGGCCCCCGGGGCCCGCCGCCCACGGGGTGCCCTCGTAGGTGGAGTAGAACCACATGACCTTCAGCGGCTTGTCCCGCTTCTCGACGGCGCCCACCGCCTTGTCCACCACGGCCTGCTGCTCGGCCGCCAGCTTCTCTCCGGCCTCGGGCACGCCCATGATCTTGCCGAGCCGGCGGTACTCCTCGAACAACATCGTGAAGTCCGCGTTCGCCACGCTCTCGTGGTACGTGCAGTCGAACTCGGTCAGGTAGGTGGGAACGCCCAGGTCGTGGAACTGCTTGCGTTCGCCGGACTGCTCCTTGGTGAACATGCTCGCGAAGGAGCCGTACACGAAGTCCGGCTGTGCCTCCAGCAGCTTCTCGTGCTTGATCTCCGCCCCGGGCGCGGACAGGACCGGAATCCTCTCGTACTGCTCGGCGATCGCGTCCGGCGTCTTCTCGACCTCGTAGCCCGACCCGACGATCCGGTCCCCCACCCCCAGGTGGATGAGGATCTCGGCGGCGGTCTGGTTCAGGGTGACGACCTTCTTCGGCGCGGCCTTGTAGGTCACGTCGGTACCGCAGTTCCTCAGGGTGAACGGGTAGGCCGTCGCGCTCTTTCCGGACTTCGCGTCCTGACCGCGGGCATCGGTGGACGAGTCCGTGGCACACCCCGTGGCCGAGAGAGCCGCCAGGGCCGTACCTATTATGGTAATCGTTTTCGTTTTCATCTGCTGCAGAGTAGCAGGTCGGACGGGGGTGCCGAAGCCCTGTTCCCGCTGCCGACGAAAGCCCGGCGAACGCGGCCGAAGAGGCTTCCGCGCACGGGAGTTCGCCGCTCGGCGGCGGCCCGCAGCGGCGTCCGGGCACACCGGGACGGGGGTGCCCGACGGAGCCGGGGCGCGCGTCATGGACGCACGCCCCGGGGACCCGGCGCCCGGAGCGCGGGGTCCTGACGGTTCCGCCGGTGCGGGCGTTACCGCAGCATCGCGGCCAGCCGGTGGACGACCTGCTCGTCGAACAAGCCGTTGGCCGCCATCCAGTCGTCGTTGAACACGGTGTCCAGGTACTTGTCACCGCCGTCGCAGACCAGCACGACGATGGTGGTCCCGGGCCCCGCGCCCTGCGCCTGCTCCAGGGCCTTGTAGACCACGCCGCCCGCCGAACCGCCGATCAGGATGCCGAAGTTCCTGGCCAGGTAGCGGCAGGTCTCGAAGGCTTCCGAGTCACTGACCTTGAGGCCCTGGTCGAACAGTTCGTACTCGACGACGCCGCCGATCTCCGAGCCTTCGGGCGTACCGGTCCCGGACTGGTGGTAGGGCGCGCCCTTGCCACCGAAGACGACGGACCCCACCGGCTCGACACCGATGATCTTCAGATCCGGGATGCGTTCCCGCAGGACGCGGCCCGTGCCGCAGAGCGAACCACCGGTGCCGACGGCCCCGTACAGGTAGTGGATGTCGTCACCCAGGTCGTCGTGCAGTTCGCGGGCGAGCGGCCGGTAGCCGTTGGGGTTCCCCTGGTTGCGGTGCTGCGCGGTCCAGTACGCGCCGTGCTCGGCCGCGAGCCGCTCGGCCACGGTGTCGCGTTCGGCGGTGGCGAGCCCGTCCTCGTCCCCGGCGACGTTGAGGATGTCGGCCCCGTAGGCGAGCATGCCCCGCAACTTGTCCGTACTGGAGTGGTTGTCCACCACGGCGGTGAACTTGTATCCGCGTTCGGCGGCGATGAGCGCCAGGCCGAGCCCGGTGTTGCCGGAGGTGGACTCGACCAGCCACCCGCCGGGGGCGAGCAGCCCCGCCGCCTCCGCCTCGTCCACCATGTTCCTGGCCATCCGGATCTTGGCGGTACCGGTGGGGTTGTACTGCTCCATCTTCAGCACGACGGTGGCCGAACCGTCTGCAACCGACAGTCTGAGCATGGGCGTTCGCCCAATCAGGTCGGATACCCTGCTTTTGATCACGGCTTGTCCTTCGCGCAGATCTCCGTCAGACACCGCACGAAGACGTCGTTCTCCTCGGGGGTCGACAGTGAGGCTCGGATGTGGTTCTCGTATCCCGGCTCGCGCCACGCCTTGACGATGATTCCGGCGCGGTGCAGCTCCCGGGCGACCCGGTCGGAGCGGCAGCCGGTGTCGATGAACAGGAAGTTGGTCGAGGACGGGACCACGCGCAGTCCCGCGCCGCGCAACCGGTCGGTGACCCTGGCGATCTCCAGGCCGGTCCGGCGGACCGTGTTCGCCAGGTGCTCGTGGTCGCCCAGCGCTGCGATGGCGGCGTCCTGGGCCGGCTGGTTGACGTTGTACGGAGTACGGACCCGGTCCAGTGCCTGGATCAGGGCGGCATCGGAGGCGATGCCGTACCCGACCCGGAAGGCTGCCAGGCCGTAGGCCTTGGAGAAGGTGCGCAGCACGATCCACGGCCGGTTCTGCCCGCGCAGGGCCTCCAGGCCGTCGGGGTACTCCGGGTCGGGCCGGGCGAACTCGCCGTACGCCTCGTCGAGCACCAGCAGGGCCGACTCCGGGGTGCCGGCCACGACTTGCTCCAGTTGGCCGGCCCTGAGCATCGCTCCGGTGGGGTTGCACGGGTTGGCGAGGAAGACGAGCTTCGGGCCTGCGGCCAGCGCGTCGCGCCAGGCGGCCGCGTCGAACCCGAACTCGGCGGTGACCGGAACCTTTTCGACCCGGGCGCCCATGACACGCGGGAAGATCTCGTGCAGGCTGAAGCCGGGCGCCTGGGTGACCACCAGATCGCCGGGATCGAGGACGGCCTGGCACAGCAGCTCGAGGATGTTCTCCGAACCGTTGCCGAGGACGACGCGCTCGGCCGGTACGTCCAGGCTCTTTCCGATGGCCCCGGCCAGCCGCTTGCCGGTCGGGTCGGGATAGCGGGAGACGCCTCCGGCCAGGCCCAGGCGTACGGCTTCCGCGACCGCCGGGGAGATGGTGAACGGGCTCTCGTTGTTGGAGAGTTTGATGACGCGACCGGAGCCGCTGAGGGCCGCCACCTCGTCGGGGTCGGCGCCGGGATCGTAGCGGGGCAGGCCCGCCACCTCTCTGCGTATCAGTGAGGCCGAGGAGGCCGGTGCGAGGACGGGGTTCATGACGACTCCGGTTCCGGGACGGGTGCGCCGGACGTCTCCCGGTGGAGCCGGTCGACGCGGCGCAGGAAGGCGGCCAGGAGGATGACGGCGGTGGCCGCGAGGCCGATGGTCTGGCCGATCCAGACGCCCTCGACGCCCCCGTCGGCAGCCACCCCGAGCAGGTAGCCGGCGGGCAGCCCGATCAGCCAGTAGCCGACGAGGGAGATGCGGAACGGCCCGGCGGTGTCGCCGATACCGCGCAGGATGCCGTTGCCGATGTTCTGGGTGGCGTCGAAGACCTGCATGAGGGCCGCGATCAGCAGCCCGGTCACGGTGAGCGCGATGATGTCCGCGTTGCCGGCGTGCTCGGCCGAGATGAACAGGGACACGATCCGCTCCGGGATCGCCAGGTACCCGACGGCGATCACCAGCGTCGCGATCAGGCCCCAGGTCGTGCCCAGGAGTCCCATTCTGCGCGCTGCCGCATAGTCGTTGCCGCCGCCGGCCTCGCTGATGTGGATCGACGCCGCGTGGGACAGGCCGGCGGAGATCATGAAGACGATGTAGACGATCTGGTTCAGCACCGTCTGCGCGGCCAGGGCCTCGACGCCCAGGGAGCCGATGATCAGGGTGAGCACGCTGAAGAACCCGGCCTCCGAGGCATAGGTCCCCGAGATCGGCAGGCCGAGACGCCAGACGGACCGGACCGCGTCCCCGTCCCAGCGCCGTGCGTCGGGCGAGACGAGGTACGGCCGCAGGACGCCGTCGCGCAGGATCACAGCGACGAACGCCAGGAAGGACAGCAGGAACACCGTGACGGTCGCGATCGCGACGCCGACGAAGCCGAATGCGGGCAGGCCGAACCTGCCGTGGATGAGGACGTAGTTGAGGCCGATGGTGACACCGACCGACGCGATCGTGATGGCGAGGAGCGGCCCGGGGCGCTTGAGCCCGGTGGTGAAGTGCCGCAGGTTCTGGAACCACAGGCACGGCAGCATGCCCGGCGCCAGGACCAGCAGGAACTCGCCTGCCTTGTCGACCACCGTGGGGTCCTGCCCCAGCAGCACGAGCAGCGGGCCGATCAGCAGCAGCGCCGCACAGAACACCACACCGCAGACGGTCGCCCAGAAGAAGCCGGCGAACAGCAGGGCGCCGACGCGTTCCCGGTCGCCCTGCACCCGCGCCTCGGCCACCAGGTTGCCGACGCCGGTGACCAGACCCGTGCCGGTGGTGCGCAACTGGTTGAACAACGCGAGGGCCAGCCCCGCGGCGGCGATCTCCACCGCGCCGAGCCTGCCCAGCATCACGATGTCCACCGTGGTCAGCGCGACATGGGCGAAGTTGGTCAGGATCAACGGCAACGCGAGCTTGAGCAGCGCCCGCGAGTTTCCGACCCACCGGCCGACGCCGGTCTCTGTCGCATAGGTCGTGCCGTTCGTTCGGGTACTGCTCACCAGAAGTCGACCTTTTCCCCGCGCTCGCTCGCCAGCGCGAGATCGGCTATGTACCGGCCCAGCGCGGCGTCGGTGACCGCCATACCGCTGTTGTAGGCGAAGACCACGTCGTCCGGATGGCGTCGGGCGGGTGCCCGGCCGAGCAGGACGTCCGGCAGCTGGGCGTCCACCGACGGCAGGCTGCCGTCCTCGCCGCGCAGGTCGTCGCAGGTGGCGTGCATCTGGACGGTGTCGGTGGCGATCCGGTGGTCCGCGCCGTGGCACACGTCTGCGTGCACGCCGTACCCGAGCAGTACGGCGACCGAGCCCGGCTTCATCCAGTCGCGCCGGACCTCCTGCGTGGCGGAGAGGCCGGCGGCGCCGATCACGATGTCCGCCTCCCCTGCGGCTTCCCGGAGATCCGTGACGATTTCCACCTCGCGGCCGTCGACGCTGTCCTGGACGGCGCGCAGACCCTCGGGATAGGTGCCGAACACCTGCAACCGCTCCAGCTTCGGCAGAGCCGCTACCAGCATCGGCAGTGCCGCCTGCCCCTGGACGCCGGTGCCGACGACCAGGGCGCTGCGTGCGTCCGGGCATGCCTCGCGGGCGAAGAGCGCGGTGGTGGCCGAGGACCGCAACGGGCCGAGCTTCACCACGTCCATCAGCGCGATGGGCGCACCGGTGGCGTCGTCGACGAGGAAGACGAACGAGTGGAACCGGTAACTGTCCCGGGTGCGGCGCGGGTCGAACTCGTAGACGGCCTTGAAGCAGACGGTGCCGCTGCCGGCGTCCCTGGCCACCATCGAATAGCTCAGCGAGTGATGGTCGGGATCGTCGATGATCGTCTTGACCGGGTTGTTCGAGCCGCCTTCGCGCAATGCGCGGTAGGCCTTCTCGACGACCTCGATCACCTGCCGGTGGTCGAGGTCCAGCCCTTCTTGCTGGGACTGCGGCAGGAGCCACAACTTCCCGGGTGGGGCGTAGCCCTGTGACATGCGAGGTCACTCCTTCGTTGGGGGTCGCATCGGATTCGTTCGGGTCGCGTCAGATGCCGTCCAGGCGCCAGCGCGGTGGGGCGGTGCCGTCACCGAGCCGGACGACGGCCTTCAACGGCAGTGCGGCGTCGTGGAACGGCGATTCGTTGGAGTCCATCTGGTAGCCGGCGGTGTTGAGGTAGACCAGGTGGTCACCGCGCCGTACGGGCCGCGGGAAGCCGATCTTCCGCCAGGTCACCAGGTCGCTTTCCAGACAGGTCGAGCCCGCGACGCAGGCCGGGAACGTCGCGTCGGCGGTGGGCCGGGCTGACATCAGCAGCGGGTCGGGGAGGTAGTCGCTGCTGAACCACTGCTCGGAGAGGCTGAAGCTGCTGCCCGCGACGGTGACGATCGCGTAGCCGTCGGTGTCCCGCCGGTCGTCTACCTGCTGAACCCGGTACATGGTGAATCCGGCCTGGTCCAACAGGGCCCGGCCGGGCTCGACGACGAACCGGACGCCGACGCGTTCCGCCTTCGCCGCCAGGCTCTCGCCACCGCCGACCGGATGCCTCATGATCGCGCGCACTGCCCGGTCGGCGGGCTCTCCGCCGTACGGATAGAAGTCGTTGAAGTCCTTGGCCGCGTGGTAATGGGCCGGGTCGTTCTGCTCCAGGAACTCGTCCCAGAGCCGGGGCTCGACATAGCGAACCGGCAACCCGCCGCCGATGTCGACCAGTTCCGCGGAGTGTGAGCCACGCCGCCGGGCGTCGAGGCAGTGCTCGATCATCTCGTTCGCCGTCGTCGCGCGTTCCGCGGTGGAGTAGCCGTTCAGGTGGAAGGAGAATCCCCGGAGGCTGATGTCATCGGCGAGTTCCGCGCACAGACCGACGGCGGTCTCACGCTCGGCGGCGGACATCCCGAAGCGGCTTCCCGGTTGGCCGGCCGTCCGGGATCTCAGCAGCACGGTGGCCTGCCGCCGCGCGAGCCGTGCCGTTGCCGCAAGCCGACGGAGTTCACTGATCGAGTCGACGGCCACCAGGCAGCCGTGCTGGACGGCGAGGGTGTGCAGCGTGTCGTCCTTCTCCGGGCCGGATATCCCTATCCGGTGTCCCGGCACTCCGCCTGCCAGGGCCTTGACCAGTTCGGGGGTGCTGGCGGCGTCGATTCCGACACCCAGGGCGGCGGCCGACCTCACGTAGCAGTCGGCCTTGTTCGCCTTCTTGGCGAACAGGATGTCGGCGGTGGCGCCCGCCTCGGCGAACGCCCGGCGGAGTGCGACGACGTTCTCCTCGAAGATCTCGGGCAGCACGATGTGCAGCGGTGACCCCAGGCCGTCCAGGAGGTCGGCCAGCAGGGCCCGGTGATCCGTCAGGAGCGAGGAGACCATGGGATGCCGGAGTGCGGTGAGCGCGAAGGGCCGGACTCCGGCCGTCGGGCGCTCCAGCCGCTGTCGCGAGATGAGCACCCCGTACTTCTATACGATGATGATACTCATTTTCAATAGGAGTCCATGGCGAGCGCCTGGCCCACCTGCACATAAAGGGCGAAACAGATGCACTTCGGCATCAGGGGACGCGGACGTCGGGACTCTGACGGTGGCCGCAGCCACGTCGCAGACCGACCCGGCGTGACAGCTCGCCCCCACTGTGGCCCACATGCTTGCCGACGCCGCCGAGCAGCGGCGGCTGACGAGGCAGGGACCAAGGCGCCGACCCGACCGTGTGCCCGACGAGGCCGAGCGGCAGCCGGGCCGTCAGGACGTGGCTGCCGACACGGATATCGTGATGCCTCCTTCGAACAATCGGAGACGACGTGAACGAACCCAACGGGTCGGTGAGACACCTGAGGGTCGACGCTTCCGGCCCCCACGGGGCGGACCCCGGCACCGGCCGCCCCGCTCCGGCGTCCGTTCTCACCGCAGGCGCGGCCTCGGTACTGGTCGTCGCCGGACTGGCCTGGAACGCGGGCGCAGCCGACTGGCTCACCCATCCCGGTTTCCGGGCCTGGCAGACGATCTGTGTCGCCATCACCGTTCAGGCTCTTCCGTTCCTCATCCTGGGCACACTGATCTCCGGGGCGGTCAACGCCTTCGTTCCTGCGCATGTGTTCGGCAAGGTGCTCCCGCGCAACCCCGCCCTCGCGGTACCGGTGGCCGGCGCCGCCGGGATCGTGCTGCCGGGCTGCGAGTGCGCCTCGGTGCCTGTTGCCGCAAGTCTGATCCGGCGGGGTGTGACGCCGGCGGCCGCCCTCGCGTTCCTCCTGTCCGCGCCTGCGGTCAACCCGGTCGTGCTGGCCTCGACCGCCGTCGCCTTCCCGGGCAACCCGGAAATGGTCGCCGCCCGGCTCGTCGCCTCGCTCGCCGTCTCCGTCGCGATGGGCTGGCTGTGGCTGAAGCTCGGGCGATCGGAGTGGCTGCGGATGCCGGCCCGGCACACCGGGCACCAGCACGGGCACAGCCGCTGGGAGGAGTTCCGGCTCGGCTTCCAGCACGACTTCCTGCACGCCGGTGGTTTCCTGGTACTCGGCGCCATGGCCGCGGCCACGTTCAACATCGCCGTGCCGCGGTCGCTCCTGGACACCTTCTCGGCATCGCCCTGGATGTCGGTCCTGTTCCTCGCCGCGCTCGCGATCGTCCTCGCCGTCTGCTCGGAGGCCGACGCCTTCGTCGCAGCCTCACTGACCGGCTTCTCGCCCACCGCCCGCCTGGCCTTCATGGTGGTCGGGCCCATGGTCGACGTGAAGCTCATCGCCTTGCAGGCAGGGACGTTCGGACGGTCCTTCGCCCTCCGGTTCTCGGCGGCCACCGCCGTCGTCGCCGTCGTGTGCAGTGTCCTCGTCGGGTGGTGGCTCCTGTGAGACGCACCTTCCAGCCGCTGCTGCTCCTGCTGACCGGCGCCGGGGTCCTGCGGGTGTCCCTGTTCAGCGACATCGGCCTGCGCTATGTGAAGGAGGAGCTGCAGCCCTTCCTGGTGGCGTCCGGGATCGTCCTCTGCGCACTGGGAGCGATCGGCGCCCGGCACGACGGGCTTCCCGTCCCCTCACGTCCTCGGCACGACGGCCCGCGCGCCGACCCCGCCCCGGAGTCGGCGCACGGCCACCACCACACCCACGGGCCTCGCATCGCCTGGCTTCTGCTGCCGCCCGCGCTCGCCCTCCTCCTCTTCGCCCCGCCGGCCCTGGGCTCGTACAGCGCGACACGCGACAATCCGAAGATCGTCGAGGACTACGAGCACTTCGAGCCGCTTCCCGCCCACGACCCCGTCCCCCTTTCGCTGACCGAGTTCATCGCGCGAGTGCAGCAGCAGGAACAGCAGAACCTCAAGGGCCGCACCGTCCTCCTGCAGGGCTTCGCCACTCCCGGCGAGAACGGGACCTGGGATCTCACCCGGCTCCTCTTCTCCTGCTGCGCCGCCGACGCGCAGTCGCTGTCCGTCACGATGCACGGTGCGAAGGCGCCGCCTGCCGACAGTTGGGTCAGGGTGACCGGAACCTGGCATCCGAGCGGCACCCTGGGCACCACGTCCGCAGCGCCGGCCCTCGACGTCACCTCCGTCCGGGGAATCCCGGAGCCGGCGATGCCGTACCTCGACCGGGCCCCTTCCGCCGGCTGAGAGAGCGCACGCACCGCGGGTGAGGCCACCGGCTCGGCGCGCACCGCGGTGGACGACTCGGAGCGACGGGGGCGACCTCAGCCCTGCGTCTCCGACCGGTGTCGCCCTGGCGCTGATCTGCGGGACAGGACTCCTTTTTGATAATGGCTACCATTTTCATGTAACGTGCGGCGCAGTCCACCTCGCCCAGGAGAACGCCATGGCCGTACCCAAGCGGAAGATGTCCCGCAGCAACACCCGCCACCGCCGCGCCCAGTGGAAGGCCACCGCGCCGCAACTGGTACTGATCACCGTCGACGGCGCCAGCCACCTCGTACCCCAGCGCCTGGCCAAGGCCTACGAGCGCGGACTACTGCGCCCGGAAGGCTGAGCGGTGCAGCACGACCGACTTCCCGTGACCGTTCTGTCCGGTTTCCTCGGAGCGGGCAAGACAACATTGCTCAATCACGTTCTGAGCAACCGCGAGGGCCTGCGCGTCGCGGTCATCGTCAACGACATGAGCGAGATCAACATCGACGCCGCGCTCGTACGCGGCGGCGAGGCGGCCCTGTCGCGGACCGAGGAACGCCTGGTCGAGATGACCAACGGGTGCATCTGCTGCACCCTGCGCGACGACCTGCTGGAGGAGGTGGACCGGCTCGCCCGCGAGGACCGATTCGACTACCTCCTCATCGAGTCCAGCGGCATCTCCGAGCCGATGCCCGTGGCAGCCACTTTCGCGTTCCCTCGCGACGACGGAGCCACCCTCGGCGACCTGGCCCGCCTGGACACCATGGTCACGCTCGTCGACGCCGCCAACTTCCTGCCGGAACTGGAAGGCGGGGACGGGCTCGCCGAACGCGGACTCGACCAGTACGAGGACGACGAACGCACCGTCAGCGACCTGTTGATGGACCAGATCGAGTTCGCCGATGTGATCGTGCTCAACAAGCTGGACCTCGTCGACGAGGAGCAGGGCGCGCGGCTTCGCGCTACGCTCACCCGTCTCAACCCGGTAGCCCGGATCGTGACCGCCACCCACGGACGCGTGGCCCTCCAGGATGTGCTCGGCACAGGGCTGTTCGACCTGGAACGTGCCCAACAGGCGCCCGGCTGGGTCATGGAGCTCAACGGCGATCATGTGCCGGAGACCGATGAGTACGGCATCTCCAGCACCGTCTTCCGTTCCGCCCGGCCGTTCCACCCCGGCCGCCTGTGGACGTTCGTCACCGAAGGGCTCGACAGCGGAGCCTACGGTCAGGTGCTGCGTTCCAAGGGCTTCTTCCGGCTCGCGAGCCGGCTGCTGGTCACCGGCCTGTGGTCGCAGGCCGGATCGGTCGCCCGCTTCGAGCCGTCCGGCACCCACGACAGGGATACGCCCGAAGGCCAGGAGCTCGTCTTCATCGGCACCGGACTGCGCCCGGACGCCCTGCACACCGCACTCACCGACTGCCTCCTGGCGGAGGGGGAGGCGCCGCCGACCGACGACCCGTTCCCCGCCTGGGACACCTACGGCATCGGCGGGGACACCTGCGAGCACGAGCACGCACATCCCGAACTCGTGGCTCAGAGCTGAGAACTCCGGGTTGGGCAGTGGTCGCAGCCACGGCACTGCCCAACCCGGTACATCGCCCGCATCCCACCGGAGACGGAAGGCGCGTGGCAGCACGATCCACCGAATCCGGCACGGCTGTAGGCGCTTGGTACTACAGCCGCAGATGGTGATCTTTGTGTCTGGTTCGCGGCCTGTTGGTGGTAACTCACGGTCCACCGCCGCGTGTCCGCGGCGGCATGCGCAGACGAGGTACACGACGCCCTGGGCGTTCTCGATCCTCCCGGCGGTGCCGGTGCAATGGCGCCGGACGCCGACGGTGCGCGTGCCCTTCTTCACATCCTTGCCGGCGGGCAGGGATTGCGCCGTGGCCTGCGGCCACCGCATGTCTTCAGTCTCCACACACCGATGATCACCGGTGGCCTCGCCCATCTTCACCGTCCCCCGGACAACGGAACCTGCGGTTCTGGCTGCGACCCCCCGCGCAATCCTCGGTGATGCCATGGGTTGATCACTCCTCATCCGGCGTGGCGGCTGCGGCACATCGCAAAGGACTCACGGACCTGGCCTGCGAACCTCCCGGGCTCTGCGCGTGGACCGTGCGCGGGACCCGGGCCGTACGCCCCGGCCGGTGGGGATCGGAAAGCCGCGAGTCCCACGTCCCCCGCCGCCGAGCGCGCCTTGCGCCGGTGCAGGTTCCGGCGAGCCCGCCGCCGGGCGAGGTGCCACCGTCCGTACCGGCGACACGGCCACATCGAGCCCACCTCAGCGTCGACCGGCGCGCCGAGAGCCGAGGACGGCGGGCGCTCGCAGAGGGCCGGAACCGCCCCCGGGGCAGCCCTGGCCGTGACCCCGCCGGGTCACGGCCAGGAGTACCGCCCACTACGAGCGCGGCACGGTCACCAGGACGACTTGGTGACCCCAGGGAGGAACCCGGCATGAGCCTGCTCACGCATGCGGACACGTGACAGGCCGAACTTGCGCAGGTGGCCGCGCGGCCGCCCGTCCACGCTGTCCCGGTTGCGCACCCGGGTCGCGCTCGCGTCGCGGGGCTGGCGCCGGAGTTCCTCCACGGCCGCCCGTCGTTCGGCCTCGGTGGAGGACGGGCGGCGGATGATCTCCTTCAGCTCCGCACGGCGGGCCGCGTAACGCTCGACGGTCGCCTTGCGCTTCTCGTTCTGGGCGATCTTGCTCTTCTTGGCCATCAGACCTTCACTCCCCGGGCGCGGATACGGGCCACAGCGGCCTCGATGCCGATGCTGTCGATGGTCTTGATCGCCTTGGCGCTGAGCGTCAGCCGGACGTACCGGCCCTCACTCGGCAGCCAGTAGCGCTTGCGCTGGATGTTGGGGTCGAACCGGCGCGAGGTGCGCCGGTGCGAGTGGGAGATGGTGTTGCCGAAGCCCGGCTTCGCGCCGGTCAGCTGACAGTGGGCGGACAAGGTTCTCTGCTTCCTCTCGACGGACAACTAGTTTTTGGTAATGGAAACCATTCCCATATAGTACCCGTCATGGCACGCAACGAGGTACGCCCGATCATCAAGCTCCGCTCCACCGCCGGAACCGGCTACACGTACGTCACCCGCAAGAACCGCCGCAACGACCCCGACCGCATGGTCCTGCGCAAGTACGACCCCATCGCCCGGCGCCACGTCGACTTCCGCGAGGAACGCTGACCCCCCGCCGCCACACCCTGCTGACCCCGACCTGAAGGACGTCCCATGAAGCCCGGAATCCACCCCGCGTACGGTCCCGTCGTCTTCCGCGACCGCGCGGCGAACCACGCGTTCCTCACCCGCTCCACCATGACCAGCGACAAGACCATCGACTGGGAGGACGGCAACACCTACCCCGTCGTCGACGTCGAGATCTCCAACGTGAGCCACCCCTTCTACACGGGGACCGCCCGCGTCCTGGACACCGCCGGGCGGGTCGAGCGGTTCGAGCGCCGCTACGGCCGACGCGGAGCCCTCTGATGCGGCACGAAGGCGCACTGCCCGTCGTCATCGTCTGCGGGCTCCACTCCGAGGCCCGCCGGGAGGTCGTGGACCGGCTGCTCCACACCGTCCCCGGCAGCGTCGCACTGCACCACGACCTGTCCACGGCCGCCGAACACGGCACCGTCCTGCGCCAGGTACGCGACGCCTCCGGCGAGTTGTCCCGTGGCGACACCCCGCTGGTCAACGACTGCGCGTGCTGCGCGCTGCGCGAGGACCTGGTCCCCGAGCTGGAACGGCTCGCCGACGCCGGCCTCACCCGTCTCGCCGTCGTCGAACTGTGGGACTCCGTCGAACCCAAGGCGATGACCGAGGTCGTCGCCGCCCACGGCGGGGACGCGATCCGCGTCACCAACGTGTTCACGGCCGTCGACCCCGCCCTCGTGCTCCCCTACCTCGCCAACGGCGACGACCTGGCCGAAGTCGGTCTCGCCGCCGCCACCACCGACCAGCGCACGGTCGGCGACACCTGGGCCCGTCAGCTGGAGTACGCGCCCGTGCTCGCTCTCGTCGACAGCGAGGAGGCCGACGACGAGGACCGCGCACTCCTTGCCCAACTCCACCCGACTGCCCGCAGGGTGACCGCCGGCTCCGGTGAAGTCGCCGGGCTGGCCTTCGCCGGCTTCGACGTGGAAGCGGCGGCCGCCGCTCAGCACCCGGCCTGCGCCCTACTGCCCCAGGAGGCGGACGAAGCGGGAGTCGCCACCCTCGTCTGGCACTGCCGCCGCCCCTTCCACCCCGAACGCCTCTACCAGGCACTGGAAGACCTCTGCTGCGCCGCCGCGCGCAGTCGGGGGCGGTTCTGGCTCGCCGACCGCCCCGACACCCTGCTCGCCTGGGACGCCGCCGGCGGAGCCCTGTGTGTGGAGAACGCCGGCCCGTGGCTGGCTTCCCTGCCGGACGCCGCCTGGGATCTGGTCCCGCCCGTGCGCCGAGCCGCTGCCGCACTGGACTGGCACCCGGAGCACGGCGACCGCTGCCAGCACCTGGTCTTCACCTCCCCCGGCCTCGACCGCGACGGGCTCGTACAAGTCCTCGAGTCCTGCCTGCTCACCGACGCCGAGTACGCCGCAGGGCCCGAGGCATGGGAGCAGCTTCCGGCCGCGTTCGACACTCTCCTCGACCACGTCGCATAGGCCCCCGGCCGCGCAACAGCCCGGCCCGCAACCCATCACGGAAGGAATACGCATGGCCCGCCGCCAAGACCCCCGCAAGCCGCTCAAGTCCCGCCCCAATCCCCTGGACACGGCTGGGATCACCTACATCGACTACAAGGACACCGATCTGCTGCGCAGGTTCATCTCCGACCGCGGCAAGATCCGCAGCCGCCGGGTCACCCGCGTCACGGCCCAGCAGCAGCGCCAACTGGCCGCAGCGATCAAGAACGCCCGCGAGATGGCGTTGCTCCCGTACGCGAGCCGGTAGGGTTCCCGCGGCGCGGATGGCGGGAGGTGGGGCGCCACCACCGTGCCCCACCTCTCGACCGCAGACGTTCGCCCAGGTCTTGCGCAATGCGCCCGGCACTCCCCCGCCGTTTCCCAGGGCCACGAGGGGTACGGCGCGCCTCCGGACCTCGGTGTGACGGTCGCGAACGGTCCGGCGTGACCACGCCCCCTCCCGCTCGGTTCACATCGGCCCGCGATCAGGCGTCCGCCGCGGACTTCGAAGGGGTCCTACCACCAGCCCCAGGGGTGAGGACCCGCCGAGAGCCCGGTGTCACGACCCGAGCGGGAGGAGGCGTACTGGGCGGCGGCAGGCTCAGGCCGTCGCCACTCCGTCCAGCTTCCCGGACTTGGCGTCGTCGATCAGGTTGGAGAACTGATCGGCGCTCATCTGCACCCGCTGCCGAAGTCGTCCGTGAGAACGACGCGGCGGTCAGCCGGAGCGGCCGGGTCGATGAACAACTCGGGGCATCCGCAATTGCAGTTGCCGCAGAAGGTCGCCACCGGCTCGAGGCCGTGCAGCCCGTCGACGTCACTCATGGGTCCCACCCTTTCGCGCTCTCGGGGCGCCCACCGTGGTAGCCGCCCGGAACTGATCCCGGGACACATCCCGAGCCAACCGGGTGATTCCCCCTCCACCCGAAGCCGGCCATGACGCTGCAGGAGTCGGTCCAGGGCGCGTTCGGGTTCCCCCGCCGCTCCATGGTGTGCATCACATCAGCCGGACGCCCCCGACCGGCGTCACGGTGCCACGAGGCCGGGATCAGGACAGCCCCGGGACCGCTTCAGATCACCGGGAGGAACATCTCGGCCATACCCGGAGCCATCACCGCGTGACCGGCAGGGACCGGCGCGCCCTCGCTCCTCGTCGTCGGGTCGGACGCGCGGCGCGGCGCCGACCCGAGCCGGTCGAAGGCCAGGTGCGGCAGGCGCAGCCCGGTGCGACCCGGCACGACGGCGCTCCGCTGGGGCCGCGCCGCTCTCCCTGCCGTGCCGGCCACCGGGTCCGGCTCCGCTCGATGGCCGCCCGATCACGGGAAGTCCCGTCAGGCCGTGGCCGTTTCGGCCACTTCGTACCCCGCTTCCACGATCGCCGCACGCAGCAGCGCGTCGTCCAGGTCCGTACCGCCGACGGCGACCGAGCCCGCCGCGACGTCGACGTCCACCTCGTGCACACCGGGAACCTGGGAGACCTCCTCCGTGATGCTCGCCGCGCAGTGCCCGCAGCTCATGCCGGTGACGAGGTAGTGCTTCCGTGCCATGGCGCAGCTCCTGAGTGTCGGTAAGGCGTGCGTTCGCCTCGGAGTACGGACGCCCCGGCGTGTGTGTTCAATCCGGTGCCGTCCGTCTGTCGCTCGTCCTGACAGTCGTTCCGGAACCGGGTCCGGTTCCCTGCCGTGGCGTGTGCCACCCCGGCGGAGTACGCAGGCGGGGTGACCGTACCGCTCGGGTCCGCCCGGTGGTCCTGTGCTCCGGCACACTGATCCGGGGGCGGCCCAGCGAGTTCCCGGCCGGTCTCGACATCCCCCGCCCCACGGCCCTGCCCTTCCGTCCAGCGGAATCCCGTACCGACCAGGCACACCTCTCCCCCACGGGGCGACCCCGGAGGGGATTGAACTCTCCCCGGGGATGTGCTTAGTTCATTGCAGCCCGCCACAGCGAGCTCCGCCGGACCGGAACGCCGAGTCCTGCCACCGACCGACGGGAACAGCAGACGCGAAAGCGCCGCAGGCAGGAGCGGGGGACCCGAAGTCTTCCGCCAGACCGAAGACCGTAGGCAGCGCAGCACGGACCAGGACACCGAAGCGCTGGGACGTTCGACGGTGTGGCTCGGGGTGAAGCCGAAGAGCCGCGGATCACGCGGCCCGGCCGGGCAACTCACGTCCGAACCCGACAGCTAACCTCGTAGGCATCGGTGAGGACGCACATCATGGGCAAGCCTGCCGTCAATTCCCGGAAGCCTGAACCTCGATCGCCCCGGCCGCGTGCGGCGGGCGAGGCATCGGCAGCGTCCGCCAGAGGCCGGACACCTGACCCTCGGCCGGATCTCGTACCCGGGGATCCCGACAACCACTGGAGTGTGCGGGCGGCGTGCCGGAACGTCGATCCCGACGCGCTGTTCGTCCGGGGCGCCGCGCAGAATTTCAGCAAGACCGTCTGCGCCGGCTGCACCGTACTCATGGAGTGCCTCGCCTACGCGCTCGACGAGCGCATCGAGCACGGCGTCTGGGGTGGTATGACCGAGCGCCAGCGCCGTGCGCTGCTGCGGCGCCGGCCGGAGGTGGCCTCCTGGCGACACCTGCTGGAGTCCGCTCGCGGGGATCACCGAACTCGGGCCGATGCGGCCCCCGGCACTTCGGCCTGACCCGAAGAGAGCGGGGCCCGGTTCCCGGTGCTTCCGGCGAAGCCGCCGGCACCGGGAACGGCCCCGACGGCGCCGGGTCGGCGGAGTGGCGTACCGGGCGTCGGCGCGGGGCGCCTTCGTCAGGAGGCGCTCGCCGCGGGGAGTGGTGACGCCCCGGTGCCCCCGACCGGCCGGGTCCCCCAGCGTTCGTCGCCCGCCCCGGAGCTCTCCTTGAGCACCAACGGCCGTTCCTCGTCGGAGGACGTGGTGACGGGGACGATGACCTGGTCGGATTGTGGCTTGGATTGGATCGCGCCGTTCTCACTGATGACGAACGTCATCCGCGATCGCTTCTCCGGGTCGTCGGACGTGCAGGGCCGGATCCCGACGACCGCGCTGTCTCCGCCGACCTTGAGGCAGTAGTCGGAGTCGGCCTCGTTGTGCAGGTGCCCGTCGGTGTCGTAGGTCCATCGTTGGGTCGCCCCGGAGCCGCACGGCGCGGCGACGGCACTGACACGTTTGTCCACCAGCTGGTTCTCCACGTCCAGGCACAGCCCGGTGGCCGCATGGACGATCTGGGAGGGCTCGCCGACAGGTACCGGCCCGGGGGCCTTCCGGCCCGGATCCGGAGTCGGACCGCCCGATGGGCTTCCGCCGGCGGAACGGGAGGGCGTGGAGGACGGGGACGGGTCGGCCGGACGGCTCGGCTGGGGGCGAACGAGACCGCTGACGTTCCAGCTCTCGGGCAGGACGTCGGAGGCGGCCACCGCGGCCACCGCGGCCACGGCGACCACCGCGGCCACGCCGCCGGCGACCTTGACGGTCCGGTGTCCCGAGCCGGAGCGATGAGCGGGCCCGCGACGGCCGGGACCGTTCGGGACCTCGCCGAGTGCGGCATCAACGTCCGGCTGGGTCGTCCGTCCGTCGGATCCGTGCGCAGTGCCCTGCTCGAGCGGCTTCGTCTCGGGCGTGCCGCGCGTCGGGACACGCTCGGTGTAGGCGACGCCGCCCCACATCAGCAGTCCCTCGGCCAGCAGTGACCGTGGACTCCCGGAAAGTCCGGTGAGTCCGGACAGCAGGGCCCCGCAGTCGACGCAAAGGGCCAGATGCGCGGACAAGTCCGGGTGCCGGTCGCCGCCCCGCGCCCGCGCGGCGGCTTCGACGAGGCGCCTGAACCCACGGCACTCCGCTGTGCCGCGCCGCGACAAGTGCTCCTGCACATAGGCGTCCCGCATGGCGACCTGCGCCTTGGCTGCGAGATCGGGGACGGCACCCGAGGTGGTGCCGAGGTGCGTGGCGACTTCGGAGTACGGCTCTTCGTCGACGACCGCGTACCACAGGGCGGACCGCAGCCGTTCCGGCAGCTGGTAGAAGGCACTGATCATGGCGTTGGGGGACGTGGATCCGCCGCCGGTGTCCGCCGTGCGCGCCCAGGCCAGGAAGTCGGGTCTCAGCCATTCCCGTCGGTCGTCCGCGGCCCAGCGGAGCGCGGCTTCGCCGACGTGCGTCAGCGCGTGATGACGCCAGGTCCCTGACGGATCGACGCCTTCACAGACTTCCTCCACCGCGCGGAAGAACGCCTCGTCGGCGAGCTGTCTGCCGGCCGGGGCGCTGACGGTGTGGAGCTGCGCGTAGCCGACGACGACGGGCAGGTGCCGCCGCTGCAGCTCCCGGACGGCAGGCCCTTCGGCCTCGGTACCGGAACGCAGGCGCTCGACGAGGTCGGCCTCCGAGAGGAGACGGAGGATCGCCCTTCCCCGGGGAATGAGTTCGTCTTCGGTGTCCGAACGGGTCATCGCAGGGCCTCGCTTCCTCGAATCGCCCACGCCGGGTGGGCAAGCGCCCACGGCACGAGAACGTCCTGGCGCGACCGGAGCCGCACCCGGCCCGATGGTGATCCCGCGGAGAGGGCACAACCTTCATACGGAGCCACCATGCGTACTGTTCAGCTTCACCCGGTCTGTCAATCGGACGGCCCTGTCCCGCAGCCCCGGGAAGGGACCGAATGCAGGCCGGCTCTTCCCGGTGCGGTGACTGCTGCCTCGGACTCCGTCGCGGTCGCGGGTGGGCGCCGGCTCCCTTGCGAACTGCCCGTTACCGGTCCTCGGACAGTGACGAGGAGACGAGCCGGGACGGGCTTCGTCCCAGCCGCGTCGGGCGGTCGATCCGGTCCTGCGTCGGCAGCCCGGCAGCACGTTCGTCGCGGCGCGGCTGTCGGCCGGCCCGGAAACGGACTCCACGTTCCGCGCTCCGCCACCACGGGGCAATGCGCCCCGGAGCAGGGGGCAACGCGCCGGCCGGGGGGGGGGGGGCCGCGGCCCGAAGCGGGAGGTGTCTGGCCGTGGGGAGCGGTGGGAATAAAAGGAGGGGGGGGTATTGGGGGGGCGTGGGGT
>NZ_JBFAMM010000002.1:261580-299323 GCF_040656535.1 Streptomyces sp. NPDC049887
GGGGGGGTTGCGCCCGCCCCGGAACCGTACTCCAGGTTCCGCGCTCCCCCCCCCGGGGCAATGGCGCCCGGGAGCTGGGGGAACCGCGCGGGCGGGTGGGTGAGCGCGCTCACCGACCGGCGGACGTGCACGGCCTAGCGTCGTCCGTGACAGGAACGGACGCGTGGAAAGGGCCGGGCTCATGGTGTGGATCGGTGCTCTGGGGGCGGTGACCCTGGCGGGCGCGGCGGGCGGGTATCTGGGGCTGGTGACCGGGGCACTGCCGCTGGACTTGGACGTCGGGCGGCGCGCACGGCCGCTGGGACCGCAGACCGTCGACATCGCGGCGCCGCGTGAGGTGGTGTTCGACGTCATCGCCCAGCCGTATCTGGGACGGGCCACCCGAGCGATGCGCGAGAAGGTCACGGTGCTGGAACGGGGCAGCGACATGGTGCTCGCCGCCCATCGCACCCCGGTCGCGGGCGGGCGGCTGACGGCGACGACGGTGGAGACCGTGCGGTTCGCCCGGCCGGATCGCGTCGACTTCCGTCTGGTGCGCGGGCCGGTGCCCGCCGTCACCGAGTCGTTCACCCTCACCGGGCACGGGTCCGGCACCCGGCTGGTCTACGAGGGTGAACTCGCCACGGATCTGTGGCGGGCCGGGCAATGGTGGGGCGGCCTGGTCGCCCCACGGTGGGAGGCGACCGTCGCGGCCTCCCTGGGCACGGTCCGACGGGAGGCGGAGCGACGCTCGACTCTGCGCTGATCGGCCGGCCGTGGCGTGCTGCGGGCCGACGGAGGAGCAGGCGATCAGTGCGGTCCTGCGGCAGCGGGGCGAGGCCCCGCCGGGGTGCGGCAGGGGTGCCGGTCCGGACAGCGCCCATCCGGTGACCCGATCGGCGCGGGGGCGAACATCGCCTTCGCCCTCGGAGGTACCGGGTGCGCGGGCGGTGGTTCGGTGAGCGCGCTTACAGTTCTCGCCCCGGCCGGGAGCCTACGGTCGGACCATGGTGCTGAGGATCGTGCTCGGGACGGTGTACACGGCGATGGGCGTCGCCCAGCTCGCCTCCTTCGGGTACATGCCGCGGATCCTGTCCGCGTACGGACTGGTGGCCGGAGGCGCCGCGACCGTACTGGCCGTGGCCCTGATCGCGGGCGAGCTGGTGTGCGGGATCTGGTTCCTGGCACGCCCCCGCTCGAAGGCCCTGGCGCCGGTGTGGGTGTACACGGCCGTGTCGGCGGTGTGGACGGTGCTGGCCGTACAGGCGTACGCACGCGGCCTGGCGGTGGCCAACTGCGGCTGCTTCGGGATCCACCTCACCCAGCGGCTGGGCTGGTTCGTACTGCTCCAGGATGCCCTGACCCTGTTCTACGCCGGCTTGCTGTTCCGGTCCGCCCGCACCGCGCCCGCCTCCTCGCACCCCGGCCGGGAGGAGGTGAGGGGCGGAGCCGGCGCCCGGTGAGCGTTCCGGATCCCGGTGGCGCGGCGGTGGCCGCGGGTGCCGGCGCACCGGTCCTGGGCGGCGCTCCCGGCCGCCCCGGCCCCACCCGCCTCGCAGGCGGGCGAGCAACCCGATCGTGACCACCCCCGATGAGTGAAGGAAGCCCGCTGATGGAGGAGTTCCGCGTGGCCCAGGCGCCCGCGCCCCGGCGCAAGACGGACCGCGACGAGGTGTTCGTGGAGTTCACCAGGTCCATCTGCCCGCTGTGCAAGGCACCGGTCGATGCGCAGGTCAACATCCGTGAGAACAAGGTCTATCTGAGGAAGCGGTGCGGTGAGCACGGTGAGTTCGAGGCTCTGGTCTACGGGGACGCCGAGGAGTACCTGTCCTCGGCCCGGTTCAACAAGCCCGGCACCATCCCCCTCGCCTTCCAGACCGAGGTGAAGGACGGCTGCCCCAGCGACTGCGGGCTCTGCCCGGAGCACAAGCAGCACGCCTGCCTCGGGATCGTCGAGGTCAACACCGGCTGCAACCTGGACTGCCCGATCTGCTTCGCCGACTCCGGCCACCAGCCGGACGGCTACTCCATCACCCGTGAGCAGTGCGCCCGGATGCTCGACGCGTTCGTGGAGTCCGAGGGGGAGGCGGAGGTGGTGATGTTCTCCGGTGGCGAGCCCACCATCCACAAGAACATCCTCGACTTCATCGACCTGGCCCAGGCCCGCCCGATCAGGAACGTCAACCTCAACACCAACGGCATCCGCCTGGCCACCGACAAGAACTTCGTCGCCGAACTCGGCAGGCGCAACCGGGTGCCGGGCAGGTCGGTGAACGTCTATCTGCAGTTCGACGGCTTCGACGAGCGCACCCACCTGGAGATCCGGGGTCGTGACCTGCGTACCTTCAAACAGCGGGCCCTGGACAACTGCGCCGGTGCGGGCCTGACCGTCACGCTCGTCGCCGCCGTCGAGCGTGGGCTGAACGAGCACGAACTCGGGCCGATCATCGAGTACGGCATCGACCATCCCGCCGTACGGTCCGTGGCCTTCCAGCCGGTCACCCACTCCGGCCGGCACGTGGAGTTCGACCCGCTGAACCGGCTCACGAACCCCGACGTCATCCGCCTCATCAACGCCCAGCGACCGGACTGGTTCCGGAAGGGCGACTTCTTCCCCGTGCCCTGCTGCTTCCCGACCTGCCGCTCCATCACCTATCTGCTGGTCGACGGCGAACCGGGCAACCGGACGGTCGTCCCCATCCCGCGGCTGCTCAACGTCGAGGACCACCTCGACTACGTCACCAACCGGGTCATGCCCGACACCGGGATCCGCAAGGCCCTGGAGAAGCTGTGGTCGGCCTCCGCGTTCATGGGCGCCTCCACGACCGAGGAGGAACTGCGGGCCACCGCGGAGGCCCTGGACTGCTCCGGCGGCTCCGGTGCCGAGGGCTACGGGGGAGCCTGCGGCATCGACCTCCCCGAGGTGGTGAAAAACCTCGACGACAAGGCGTTCATGGTGGTCGTGCAGGACTTCCAGGACCCCTACACCCTCAACGTCAAGCAGCTGATGAAGTGCTGCGTCGAGGAGATCACCCCCGACGGACGCCTCATCCCCTTCTGCGCCTACAACTCGGTCGGCTACCGCGAACAGGTCCGCGCGCAGATGTCCGGCGTCCCCGTCGCCCCGGTCGCGCCGAACGCCCTGCCGCTCGCCGAACGCCTCACCACGACGCCGTACGGCTCCAAGACCGCGACCACCCCCGGCGCAGAAGGGACGCTCCCGTCATGACCCAGCCACCCACCGGTGAGGAACTGAAGGCGTGCTGCGCCGCCGCGTACTCCTCCGACGTCGTCGCCCTGCTCCTCGGCGAGTCGTACCATCCCGGCGGCACCACCCTGACCCGCGGCCTCGCCGACGGCCTCGGCCTGACCCCGCGGGCACGGGTTCTCGATGTCGCCTCCGGCCGCGGCACCACCGCCCTGCTGCTCGCCGACGCCTACGGCGCCGACGTCGACGGCGTGGACTACGCGCCGGCGAACACCGCCCTCGCCCAGGGCGCCGCCCAGGCAGCGGGCCTGGCCGACCGGGCACGGTTCACCACGGGGGACGCCGAGCACCTGCCGTACCCCGACGGCGTCTTCGACGCCGTGGTGTGCGAGTGCGCCCTGTGCACCTTCCCCGACAAGACACGCGCGGCGACCGAGTTCGCTCGAGTCCTGCGGCCCGGCGGCCGCCTCGGCATCACGGACGTCACGGTCGACCCCGACCGGCTTCCGCCCGAGCTCACCGGGCTCGGCGCCCGGATCGCCTGCATCGCCGACGCCCGGCCGCTCGAGGACTACACCGGGATCCTGGCCGGCGCGGGACTGCGCACGCTCCGTAGCGAGCGCGCCGACCAGGCGATGGTGCGGATGATCGACCAGATCGAGGCCCGGCTGAACCTGCTGCGCATGACCGCGCCGGCTCGCCTCGCTGCCGCGGGCGTCGATCCGGACTCAGCCGCTGCCGTCCTGGGAGCCGCCCGTTCGGCAGTCGCGGACGGTGTTCTCGGCTATGCACTGCTGATCGCCGAACGCACGCCGCGGTAGCGGGCGGGACGGCAGCGCCGCGACCGCCTCGTCCGCCCGTCCGGCGGCTCACTTGCCGTTGAAGGCCCTGGGGGTCCCCGACGAGCGACGCGCGCACCTCGCGCCCCGTCGTCCGATGCCTCGTTCCCCCGGTGACAGTGCCATGCACACGCCCCGGGCGAGCGACGGCAACCGGACTCCACCGGGCTACCGGCGCGTAGGTAAGGGCGGTCACATACCTGCCCCCACCACCCTGTCTAGCGTCGACGGCGAGAGCAGAAGAACCACCCGACGGATGGGACGATCATCATGACCACGGCAGCACACACCTCCCCCAAGATCGCCTCGATCCCCGTGCACGCCGTTTGGGGAGCCGCGGCCGGCCTCGTCGGCGGCGTCGGCATGGGCGTCTGGATGTCGGTCTCACGGCCCGTCATGGACACCGCGATGATCACGATGGTGGCCGGACTGCTGGGCTCCACCAACGCCTTCGTCGGCTGGCTGATCCACCTGACCATCGCGGTGTTCGCCGGCGTACTCTTCGGCATCGTGCTCGGCTCCCTCGCGCAGCGCCTCGCGCCCGCGCTCGTCCTCGGCCCGGCCTACGGCGCGGTGTGGTGGGCCGTCGGCGCGCTGTGGATCATGCCCGCCAACATGGGCATGCCCGTCTTCGAATGGAACGGCGTCACGGCCTCCAGCCTCGGCGCCCACCTCGTCTTCGGGCTGCTCGCCGGCGTGACGTTCGCGTCCGTCGCCCAGGCGATGGACAGGCGCACCGGCCCGGCCCGATGAACCCCGAGGCCCCCGACCCCGCCGCCCCACCACCGGGCGCGGCGCCGCGCCGCACAGGCCCGGTCGACGGCGCCGTGCCCTACTGTCTGGCAAGCAGCGCCGAGGCGCTGGCCGGCCCGGCACGGGGCGCTGCACGACCACCGTGGGCCCCTGGACGACGCGAGGAGACACACACGATGACCGACGCCGCGGCGGAACACGAGGACGGGGAGCGGACCTGGTGCCTGGCCGAGGTCGACATCTTCTGCGACCTGTCCGAGCAGGAGATGGAAGCCATCGCCGCCGCGGCACCGATGAAGACCTACCACGCGGGCGAGATCCTCTACTCGCCCACCCAGCCCTCCGAGGTGCTGTTCATCCTCAAGGAAGGCCGGGTCCGCGTGTTCAGGGTCTCGTCCGACGGCCGTGCCCTGACCACCGCGATCATCTCGCCGGGCACCATCTTCGGCGAGATGGTCCTGCTCGGACAGCACATGTACGACAACTACGCCGAGGCCCTCGACGACACCGTCGTGTGCGTGATGAGCCGCGCGGACGTCCACAGGCTGCTGCTGGCCGATGCCCGGATCGCCGCCCGGATCACCGCGATCCTCGGCCGCCGACTGGCCGACCTCGAGCAACGCCTGTCCGACAGCGTGTTCAAGACCGTCGCCCAGCGCATCGCCACCACCCTGACCACGCTGACCAGCGCCCAGCCCCCGGCCGGCCCGCTGCGTCCGGTCGGACGCCACCCGCAGATCGCCCTCACCCACGAACAACTCGCCGCCCTCGCCGGCACCTCCCGAGAAACCTGCACCAAAGTGCTGCGCGACTACGCCGACCACGGTCTGCTCCGCCTGGCCCGCGGGCGCATCACCGTCCTCGACCCCGAACGACTGAAGGACGCCGCCGGCTGACGTCACCGATTCCGTACGGCCCCGGTCCGCTGCCCGCCCGAGCCGCCACCACTGCCATCGCCTTCGGCCTGTTCAGCACCGCCGCCGGGGCACGGCTCCTCGCGGGCCGTCAACTGCCCACCCCGGCCCCGAAGCTCCGTCGCACCCCCTGTCACCCGCCGCGCGGCCCCATGGCACTGTTCGGCGTGGCGTACGCCACCGCCTCCCTCGGCTGCACCATCGCCCCCCTTTCTCGCCGTCCTCGTCTCCGCCTCGCGCAGCCCCTCCGCTTCCGCCGTCGGCCGACGGACCGTCGTGCAGGCGGCGCCGCGGCCGGCCACGGCGAGCAGGCACCGGCCGATGACGGCCCGGGGCGCGGCCCGGCCGGGATCCTGACCGGCACGGTCGAGGCGCAGGCCAGGGACGCTGCACGGCAGGAGGCGGCCGGGCCTGCGGTGGTCGTCCGCCGGCCATCTCGCGTCCGGCGCCTTCCGTGTACCCGAAACCTGTTCTAGTTTGCAGACATGTGGATGACGTGGACACGTCGAACACTGGTCGGTTTGGGCCTCGCGGCCGCGTTGACACTGGGCGCGCCGCCCGGCGTGCAAGCGCACGAGGAGCGTGAAGTCGCGTTCCCCGACGGCTCGGGCAGCGTTCCCGCGTACCGGGAGGGCGAACCCGACCTCCTCGTCTGCAAGACCGACAAGGCGGCCTTCGAGCGGCGTGTGTCCCGGTTCCCCGATGCACTGCGCGAACGGAACCTCCGGCTCTGGGAGAGGTGTCTGGGCGAGGGATTCCGGCATCTGCAGCAGGCGGTGGACGCCGTCGACAGGCCCGGCATGAGCATCGCCGTCCTGCCCGGCCGCTACGAGGAAGAGCCCTCCCAGCCGGAGCCCAAGGGGGACTGCGCCCGGCTCGACGCCCGCGAATCGGCCCTGGGATACCAGATCCTGTCCTTCGCACAGCAGAAGCAGTGCCCCCACAACCAGAATCTCGTGGCCGTCCTCGGCAAGCGGGACCTGCAGATCGAGGGGACGGGTGCGGGCCCGCTCGACGTGGTCGTGGACGCCGGCTACCGCAAGCTCAACGCGATCCGGGCCGACGGCTCCGACGGAATCTACTTCCGCAACTTCACCGCCCAGCGCACCACCTTCAACTCACTGTACGTGCTCGGTGTCGACGGGTTCGTCATCGACCGGGTGCTCACCCGCTGGAACGACGAGTACGGCTTCCTCACCTTCGCGAGCGACCACGGGCTGTACCGCGACTGCGAGTCGTACGGAAACGGCGACTCGGGGATCTACCCGGGCAGCGCGTCGGACATCAACAGCGGGCGCGGCCACGACGTGCCGCGCTACTCCATCGAGATCACCGGCTGCCGCAGTCACCACAACCTGCTCGGTTACTCGGGGACCGCGGGCGATTCGGTGTGGGCCCACGACAACGAGTTCGACCACAACATGGCCGGCGCGTCGATGGACAGTGTGTTTCCGGGCCATCCGGGCCTCCCCCAGAACCACGCCAGGTTCGAACGCAACCTCATCCACGACAACAACCAGGACTACTACCGGTACGTCAGGGACGGCACGTGCGCCAGGCCTCCCGCCGAACGCGGCTACGAACAGGGCGTCGTGTGCCCGCAGACCTCGGTCCCGCCCGGGACCGGGGTGATCGTCGCCGGTGGCAACTGGAACGTGTTCGAGGGCAACTGGATCTACGGACACCAGCGCACCGCCTTCCACCTCAACGCCGTTCCCGCCTTTCTGCGCGGCGAGGAGGCCTGGTCCCGTCAGACCGACACCTCGCACCACAACCGGTTCCGTGACAACCACTTGGGCAGGGCGCGGAGCGGCGAGTCCAGACCCAACCGGACGGACGTCTGGTGGGACGGCCAGGGCACGGACAACTGCTGGCAGGACACGGGGGACAGCACCCCGCGAACCCTGCCCCGGTGCCGGAACGACGCCGGGGCCCTCCTCGGCGGATCGCACCGGATCGTGGGTGAACCCATGAAGGTCGTCCAACTGCTGGTCTGCTCCGACTACAGCGTTCAGGCGCGACGCCTGCCGGCGGGCTGCGACTGGTACGGAGCCCGGGGCTTCGCCCGTGTCGAGGTGCAGCTCGCGCTCGGCGTCGCCGTCGTGCTCGCGGTGGTGGGAGGGTTCCTGTGGTGGCGCAGACTGCGCGGGAACCGCCTGGTCACCGTAGCCACCGCGCTCGGCGCGGCGGGGCTCGCCCTCGACGTCGCGAGCGAGACGACGGCGCTCGCCCCGACCGTGGCCGGTCCCCTGGCACTCCTGCTGATCGGGGTCTGGCTGACCGCCACGGGTCTGGCGCTGCGGCACAGCAGCCGCGCCTTCGGGATGACGACCGTGGCGCTGGGTCTTCTGACACTGCTGGACGCCTTCGAGCGCGCCTTCGTGATGATTCCGTGGACTCCCCTCGGTCCGGCGTGGCTGCGCGGTCTGCTGGGACTCGTATGGGTCCTGTGGGCGGTGGCCGCCTCCGCGCGCCCCGGTGACGGGGACCGGTCCGCCTCCCCGTCCGCGGACGACCCGGCCCGGGTCTCCCCGTGAGGGCCGGGCGTGCACATCGCGTCCCGGGAACGGCCGCGATGATCTGGGCGGCGGCCGCGACCTTCGCCCTGGGTTCGGCCTGTACGGAGCGGCCCACCACCCATCACGGCCCCGGAACGAGCCACGACGTCGCCGCAGACGATGCCGGAACGCTCCTGGGCACCCCGGGCACGGGCCACCACGAACGGCTTCGACAGGTGCCCGCAGCGGAAGCTCCGACCGTCTCCCTGACCGTCCGGTCGGACACGGACGACGGATGGAACGTCCGCATCGACACGGGGCGCTTCCGCTTCAGCCCCGACAGCGTGGGCGGTGCGGCCGTCCTGGGCAGCGGGCACGCCCACCTCTTCGCGGACGGCAAGAAGGTCGCACGCGCGTACGGCCGCTGGCACCATCTGTCGGCGGACGACGTACCTCCCGGCACCAGGACGCTCTCCGTTCGGCTCTACGCGGACGACCACACGGCGTGGGCCGTCGGCGGGGTGCCCGTTCAGGACACCGCACGCCTGCCCGGGCCCGCTCCCGACGAGCGTCCGGTCGGGGAACAGCCGGACAGAACGGCAGACTTCACCATCACCGCGGGCGCCGTCAGCCCGGACCCGGACCGGATCGAGCTGAGAAGGGGCGACCTGCTGGCCATCCGTGTCACCAGCGACACCGACGACGAACTGCATGTGCACGGTGTGAACCGCACGGCGGAGGTCGAGGCCGGCCGCACCACCACACTCCGGGTCGTCCTCGACCGTTCGGGACTGTTCGAGGTGGAGCTGCACCGGTCCGGTCTGGTGCTGGCGCAGCTGGCCGTCCGGTGAGCGGTTCGACCGGCCTCGCCCACGGCGTCGGCGCCGGGCACGACCTTCCGATCCCCGCCTTCCACGCCTACGCGGGAGCGTTCGCCGCCCTGCTCGTCTCCTTCCTCGCGCTGGGACTTCTCTGGCCCCGCTCGCGCTTCCGGGGCGACCGCGCCGGCCGTCCCCTGCCGGCCCGCCTGCAGCGCTGGGCGAGGGCGCCCGCCCTCCGTGCCGGCCTGCGCGCGCTGGGGCTCGCCGCCGCCGCCACGGTCCTCCTCCACCTCCTGCTCGGCCCGGACGATCCCGAACGCAATCCGGCCCCCGGGGCGGTCTACGTCCTGCTCTGGGTGGGCCTGCTCCCCGCCTCGCTCCTGCTCGGACCGGTGTGGCGGCTCCTCAACCCACTGCGCACGCTGCACGCACTGGGCTGCCGGGTGGTTCACCGCCCCCCGGCGGAGCCGTTCCGCAGGCTCCCGCAGCGACTCGGCTACCGGCCCGCGGCAGCCGGGCTGCTCGCTTTCACCTGGCTCGAACTCGCCTCTCCCGCCCCCGCCTCGACCACCGCCCTGCTCGCCTTTCTGCTCGTCTACGCGTCCGTGCACCTGGCGGGCGCCGCGGTCTTCGGCAGCGACTGGTTCGACCGGTGCGACGCGTTCGAGGCCTACTCCGGACTCCTCGCGCGGCTGGCCCCGATCGGCCGCCGGACGGACGGGCAGCTCGTCGTCCGGAGCCCGCTGCACGGTCTCGACGGCACTCCCCCGGCACCGGGGCTCGTGGCCGTCATGTGCGTCCTGCTCGGCAGCACGGCCTACGACGGGGTGTCCGACACACCGTCATGGATCACCACACTGCAGACCTCGCCACTGGGCCGCACCACCACGGCCACGCTCGGGCTGCTGGCCTGCACGGCCGCCGTCGCCGCCCTCTACGTCGTCGGTGCCGGTGCGGCCCGCCTCATGGCCGGGCCCGTGCGCCGACCGCTCACCACCTTCGCCCACTCCCTGCTGCCGATCGCCATCGGTTATCTGGTCGCCCACTACTGCTCGCTCCTCGCCGTCGAGGGGCCGCGCACCGTACTGACCGCGATGGGTTCCGACCCGGCCGACCTGCCCGGGCCGGAACCTCCGCTCAGCCCCGGGGGCCTTGCCACCCTGCAGGTGGTCTCGGTGGTCACCGGACATGTCCTGGGCGTCGTCGCCGCACACGACAGATCGGTACGCGTCCACCCTCCGGACCGGGCGCCGGCGGGGGAGGTCCCACTCCTGGTTCTGATGATCGTGTACACGCTCGCAGGCATCGGGCTGCTCATCAGCTGACCGGGAGATCCCGGCGAAGGCCCGCCCGCCACGAATCCCGCCGGGGCCGTCTCCCGCGCCCGGACGGGTCTCCGCTACCGCGGAAGCAGCCGCCCGGTACCGGGCGGTCGACGAGTGCACGTCGGCCCGGCGCGCTGAAGGCTCCCGTCGGACGGTCCGGCCCCGTCGGGACGGGGCCGGACCGGGCGCGGTCAGGCGATGAAGTCCCGCACCTTCGTGTAGTTCCCGTGGTCGTCGTTCATGCTGTTGTGGGACTTGCAGCCCACCGACGTGTTGACCGCTCCGCTCAGCTTCGCCGACTCGTCCGGGTTGATGGCGGCGTCGCAAGTGGACCAGAGGGTGGCGTAGTCGACGGCGCCGGGTGTTTCGTCGTCGGCGTTGAGGCTCTTCAGGAAGCTGCTCCCGATGACCATTTCCTTGCACGAGGTGTAGAAGGAGCAGAACAGGGTGACGTCCGTCCCGTGGTTCACTCCGGCGACCGAGACGAAGTCGTCGACGTACGAGGTTCCGCCGTGGGACTTGAGGTACCAGCGGGAGCTCAGCGCGCCCATCGAGTGGACGACGATGTCGACCTTCTCGGCGCCCGTGGCGGCGAGGACCTGCTGCACCTTCACCGCCAACTGCGACGCCGTGGTCTTGTTGGACTGCTTCCAGTCGTAGGACCAGGTGTGCAGCTCCGATGCCGCGTACCCGTCCGCCTTGAACTTGCCGACCCAGTCGTTCCACGTGGCGGCCGAGCTGCTGAGGCCGTGAACGAACAGGACCGGGTTGCGCGTCGCCGCATGTGCGGGGGGTACGACGACGAGTGGCGCCAGAACCGCAGCGGTTGCTGCGGCGAGCATTGCGGTGCGTCTCATGTGTGACTCCGATGTCTGGCCATGCCTGGTCCGCGTTCGACCTCGGGCATGGGTAGGAGGTGAAGTCACCGGCCGGTGGCACCGCGGAATCTGACACAGCATCACCGGTTACCGCAAGGTAACTGCACATGACTTTTCGCCCGGGAGGCGAACGCGGTGCCCTGGCGTCAACCACTGGGGACGCCGGTCAGTTACCGATCACGCCTGGTGGTGCCGGCGGCGCAGCTCCCGAGGACTGGTCCCGAAACGCTGCCGGAAGGCGGTGCTCAGGGCGCTCGCCGAGGAGAAGCCCATGGCGCACGCGAGTTCACTGATCGTCATGTGCGCGTACTCGGCACGCTGCAGGCGGTCGCGGACCACACGCAGGCGCTCCTCGCGGATCACTTCGCGCGGCGTGGTTCCGGCTCGCTGCAGGGCCAGTTGGATCTGGCGGAGCGACCAGCCGAGCGCTCGCGCCATGGACGTCCCCGTGAGTCCCGGATCGGCGGCGTGGTCCCGTGCGTAGCGGCGCACGACGGCCTCGACCTCGGCCAGGTGGCCGGGAACGTCCGGGCGGTCGTCACCGGCGGCGAGCATGCACAGCAGCTCGACCGCGCGGTCCGTGACGGCGTTGAACTGCGCGGCGTCGAGGTGCGCGCGCTCGTCGTGCAGGCCGACCACCATGCCGTACAGGACACGTCCCAGACCTGTGGACAGGTCCACCCCGGTGGACAGGGGGGACTTCCGGTTGAGCGGGCCGTCGATCTCGCAGGCGGGTATGGACAGGATGACGCCCCTCAGCATCGAGTCGTGCCGCAGCGCGAAGGGGGCGTCCAACGGCACCAGCACTCCCGAGCCCGGGGTCAGCCGGACCTGCCGGTCGTCCAGCCGGAGCGACAGCTCCCCCTCGACCGGGAACACGAACCGGTAGTCCGGAGCGGGTGCCTGGCGCACCAGCCGGGGTGTCCGGACGTACTCGACCCGATCGCTTCGCCAGGTGATGAGGTCGTAGGTGTCGCTTCGCTGGCTGGTCATCTCGCCGCTGAAGCAGTCCGGTCGGGCATAGCGGAAGTCCAGCCGGGTGTGGTGGAAGTCGACTCGCTCGCTCCACGAGTCGGCCCGTTCCCTCGGCTCGACGTGCGCCGTCGTCTCTTCGACCAGACTGTACGTTCTCCCACGCAAAGCGCCCCTCCGCCGTCACGCGTCCCTGTCCGTGCCGAAGGCCGATCCGACGCTCCAGCGGCCGTCCGCGCGGGCATCGTAGTGCAGACGGCCGGATCGGGTCCCCATGGTGACCGCAGTGCGGACAGCAGGGACGAACCACGGCAGCCGACCTCCTCGGGGGACCTCTGCGCCTGACGGCAACTTCTCTGCGCGTGAGGTGTAGTACGCGCCCCCGACCGGAACTAACGTCAGGCGCTCCCGCAGGGTTCAAGCCGTCTTGAGGACTTCATGACTGAACGGATACCGGACGCGGTGCTGTGGTGCCTGGCCGTCGGCCTGCTCGCCCTCACCGTGCTCCTGGTACGGCAGCGCGGGATCAGCGCGCTGCAGAGAAGGCGGAACGAGGAGCTGGCGGACGGCCTGCGAACCCGGGAAGAGGAGCTCCGCCACCTGATCACCGTGCGGCTGCCGGCCCTGGAGGAGTCGGCGGGCCAGTCGGTACCCGGCGTCGGACTCCTCGACAGCCGGCTGGCGGAGACCGAGTTCGCGAAGTGCCTGGACGGCGTTCTGGAACGGTTCGCCGAGGCCGTGGAGAACGCTCAGGCCCGGGCCGACCGGTCGGCGAAGGCGGCGCTGAAGACCTCGATGCGCTCGATCCAGGCCCTGGCCAACGAACAGCAGGTGGCCATCTCGGAGATGCAGGACCGCCACGACCATCCCGACGTCCTGCGGGACCTCCTGGAAGTCGACCACGCGAACGCCCAGTTCGGCCGCCGCGCCCAGGCCATCGCCGTGCTGTGCGGGTCCTGGCCGGGGCGGCAGCGGACGGCGTCCGGGCTGGTCGAGGTGGTGCGCGGAGCCACGTCACGCATCCGTGACTACCGGCGGATCCGGATCCGCGGTGACGTCGACATCGCCGTCGAGAGCCGGGCCGTGGAGCCCGTGGTCCTGGCCGTCGCGGAGCTGCTCGACAACGCGGCGCGCCACTCGCAACCCACCACCCAGGTCGAGGTGGGCCTCCAGGCAGTCCACAACGGCGCCTGCGTGGTGATCGACGACGCGGGAGTCGGCATGGACGCGCAGGCCTCGGAGAAGGCCGCGGTGCTGCTGTCCGGCAAGCGCACGGTGGACGTCACCCGGCTCGAGGACCCTCCGCAGTTCGGCTTCGCGGTCATCGGGGTCCTCGCCCGTAGGTACGGGTTCAGCGTCCGCGTGGACACCCAGTCCCCGTACGGGGGCGTACGCGCGGTCGTGTTCCTCCCGAGCGTCCTGCTCACGCGTCCGGAGGACTCCGACGGGCTTCCCGAGACGCCCGCGGCTGCGGCCCGGGAGGCGTCCGGGCCGGCCAGGGCCCCCGAGCCGGCGGCCCCTTCGGCGACGACCGCGGGGGGACTGCCGAAGCGCCGCCGCCGCTCCGCACAGCAGCCGGCGACGGCGCAGCAGGCGCCGGACCCCGCCGAGGAGGCCGACACCCGGTCCGCCGAGGAGACCGCCAGGCGGATCGGTGCGTTCGCACGCGGCACTCTGCACGGCCGTGCCCCCCAGGCCGCCGACCACGAACACGAAGGGAACAACCGAGGATGATCGAGCCCAGGAACAGCGATGTGGGCTGGATGCTCGATGAGGTCCTGAAGGTGCCCGAGGCCCTGCACGCGATCCTGCTCTCGGCGGACGGCATGCTCCGGGCCCACTCCGCGGACATCGGCAGGGACGACGCCGAGCGGCTGGCGGCCGGACTCTCCGGACTGCAGTCCATCAGCCGCAGTACGGCCGAGTTCTGCGGACACGACGACAGCCCGTGGCGGCAGACCCTCATCGAGTTCGCCCACGGCTATGTGTTCCTCGTCGCCGCCGGCGAGGGCGCCTACCTCGCGGTCTCCACGACGGAGAACGTGGACATGGAGGCGGTCACGTACCGCATGCACAAACTGGTCGACCGGCTCGGCAAGGAGATGACCAGTCCGGCTCGCCACGGAACCGGCATTCGGGCATGACTCCACCCAGGAGCCGCCCCGGCGGAAGGCTGGTACGGCCCTACGTGGTCACGGAGGGCCGCGCTCACCCGAGCCGCGACACCCTGGACCTCGTCACCCTCCTGATCGCCTCCGTGGGGCCGTCCCTCGCCGGTCTGGGGCCCGAGAAGCGACGTATCGCGGAACTCTGCAGACCGGGGGCACTGTCGGTGGCGGAGGTGGCGGGACATCTGTCGCTGCCGGTCAGCGTCACGAGGGTACTGGTGGCCGACCTCCTGGACAGCGGACACATCGTCACCCTCGCGCCGGTCCCGGCCGCCCTGCCGTCCGATGCCCGAATCCTGCAGGAGGTGCTCGATGGGCTCCGCGCCCGCCTCTGAGTCCGAAGACGTCTATCTCCGCCCGGGCGTGCAAACCGCGGTCAAGATCCTTGTGGTCGGCCACTTCGCGGTCGGCAAGACCACCTTCGTGGGCACCTTGTCCGAGATCCGTCCGCTGCGCACCGAGGAGGTGATGACCGAAGCAGGCGCCCTGGTCGACGACCTCGAGGGCACCCATGACAAGACGACCACCACGGTGGCCCTCGACTTCGGCCGCCTCACGCTCAGCGACGCCCTTGTGCTGTACCTCTTCGGCACCCCCGGTCAGCAGCGGTTCACCGAGCTCTGGCGTGACATGACCCGGGGCGCGCTCGGCGCCCTCGTCCTCGCGGACACCCGCCGCCTTCAGCACTCGTTCGACGTCATGGGCGTCCTGGAGGAACTCGGCCTGCCCTACGCGGTGGCCCTCAACGAGTTCGACGGCGCACCCCGGTATGCGCTGAACGAGGTGCGGGAGGCCCTCGATCTGCTCCCGGAAACCCCCCTCGTCCGCTGTGACGCCCGCGACCGCGATTCCTCGACCCGGGCACTGGTCTCCCTCGTCGAGCACCTGCTGACCCGCACGAGCGAACTGGAGCACGCATGACCCCTCGATCGACACCCGGCCCCGAGTCCGGCTGCCCCCGCCACGAACTGCTGTACGGGCCCGGCTTCGCAGCCGATCCGGCGGCCGCCTACCGGCGCATGCGGAAGGCCGGACCGGCCGCCCCGGTCGAGCTGTCGCCCGGGGTGCGGGCCACCCTGGTCACCGGGTACGACGCCGCACTCCACGTGCTGCGCAGTCCCGAGACGTTCTCGAAGGACTCCCGCCGCTGGCGCGACATGGCCGACGGCACCGTGCCCGCGGACAGCCCGGTCGCGCCGATGATGGCCTACCGGCCGAACGCCCTGCTGACCGACGGGCCCGAACACCGGCGGCTGCGCGAGGCGATCACGGACAGCCTGGGTGGCGTGGAGCCCAGCGCCCTGCGCGGCTACGTCGGACAGAGTGCCGATACGCTCATCGACCGCATCGCCCCGGACGGCGAGGCGGATCTGCTGGCCGCGTACGCCCGGCCCCTGCCGCTTCTGGTGCTCAACCAGCTCTTCGGCTGTCCGCCCGAGTACGGCGAGCGGCTGGTCCAGGGGATGGCCGGCATCTTCGAGCTCGTCGACGCCGAGAAGGCGAACGAGCTCCTCACCCGAACCGTGGGCGACCTGATCGCGCTCAAACGCGAGACTCCGGGGAAGGACGTGACCTCCCGCCTCATCGCCCATCCCGCGCGGCTGACGGACGAGGAACTCGTCCACACCCTGGTGCTGCTCATAGGTGCCGGCACCGAGCCGGAGCAGAACCTGATCGCGAACAGCCTGCGCCTGCTGCTGTCGGACGACCGCTTCGCGGGCAGCCTGTCGGGCGGCAGTCTGCCCGTGGAGGACGCCCTCGACGAAGTGCTGTGGACCGACCCGCCCATGGCGAACTACGCAGTCCACTTCCCCGTGCACGACGTCGTGTACGAGGGGACGCTGCTCAGGGAGGGCCATCCCGTCGTCATCAGCTTCGCGGCGGCGAACACCGACCCTGCCCTGGTGGTCGATCAGCGCACGGGCAACCGCGCCCATCTGGCGTGGAGCGCCGGCCCGCATTCCTGTCCCGCTCAGGGGGCGGCCCGGCTGATCGCCGCCGTGGCCATCGAGAAGCTCCTCGACCGGCTGCCCGACATGGAACTCGCCGTTCCCGTCCGGGATCTCGAGTGGCGGCAGGGCCCCTTCCACCGCGCGCTCGCCGCTCTGCCCGTGCGCTTCCAGCCCGTCGCCGTCACCCGCTCCGAAGAGGATGAGCGGCCTGCGGGTGACGGCGGGTCCAGGGGGCCGGGCGGGCACACCCCCGCACCGCCCGGAGGGTGCCCGAGCACGCCGGTGACCACGGCGCCCAAGAGCGGCTGGGCCCGGCTGCTGGCCTGGTGGCGCGGAGAGTGATCAGGTCAGGCGGACGGGGAGGGAGCGGTGGCCGTTGGAGATGAACGACTCCACGGGCAGCAGTTCCTCCGAGGGCACGGCGAGGGTGAGTCCGGGGAAACGCCCGAACAGCGCGGGAAGTGCGATGCGGGCCTCCAGGCGGCCGAGCGGGGCGCCGAGGCAGTGGTGCACCCCGTACCCGAACGCCAGATGGTCCTTGTCCACGCGGGTGACGTCGAAACGGTCGGCGTCCCTCCCGTACCGCTCGGGGTCGCGGCCCGCAGCGGCGTAGGCGGCGAGGATCGCCTCTCCCGCCCGGATCACCGTCCCCTCCGGGCCTCCGAGTTCACCGAGTTCGATGTCCTCCACGGCGTACCGCAACGGCAGACTGGCCACCGGCGCGTCCGCACGCAGGGTCTCTTCGACGGCGTCGTCCCACGTGGCCCGTCCCTCGCGGATGTGTGCGAGCTGCTCGGGGTGGGCCAGCAGGGCGTGCACGGCGTTGTCGATGAGATTGACCGTGGTCTCGTGACCGGCACCGATCATGAGCACCAGGGTGTCGAGCAGTTCCTGCTCGCTGAGCCGGGAACTGCTCCCGCCGTCGCGGGCCGCGAGGAGGCTGGTGGTCAGGTCGTCACCCGGCGATTTCCGCTTGGCCTCGACGAGTTCCCCCATCACGGCGTAGAGACGCGCGTGGTTGGCGGTGACCTCGTCGGGCTCTGCGGAGGTGTGGAAGAGGCTGTCCACGATCTCCCGCAGGTCGACGGCCCTGTCGGAGGGCAGACCGAACAGCTCACTGATCACCTGGATCGGCAGCGGGTAGCAGAACTCCTCGCGCAGATCGACCACCCCGTCGTGCCTCGCCACCTCGGCGACGCGGTCGAGCAGCTTGCCGGTGATCTGCTCGATGCGCGGCCTCAACGCGGCCGTGCGCCGCGCGGTGAAGGCGCTGGAGACCAGGGTCCGCAAGCGCCTGTGCTCGGTGCCGTAGGCGGTGAACATGTTCTGCACGGCGACCCAGACGAACAGCGGCCAGTCCGGGGATATCTGTCCGTTGATCCAGAGCGGCCAGTGCCGGCGCGGGTCCTTGGACACCCGGGCGTCGGTGAGCAGCCGCTTGAGGAGTTCGGGACTGCTGACCGCGAACGCTCCCACGGCATCAGGAAGTTCGACCCTCGTCACCGGCCCTCTCGCGCGCATCCGAGAGCCTTCACCGTGGATGTCCCGGCCCGCCGGGTCCATCGCCATCGGGCACTGATCTGACATGGGACGCCCCTCCGGTACTCGACTGTGAACACGTTCGGTGATGCTACTTCCGCGTAGCGAAGTCACTCCCGCTCCGCTCTCGGCATGCGCACTGCGGCAACTTCCCTGCGCACAGTGGAAATCGCCCGGCGGGCTCGCGCGGCGCCCCGACGGCGACCGGCAGAGGACGGGGCAGCGCATCCGCGTACGCCGAACGCCGATGTCCGTCCAGGTGGTCCGGGCCCCGAATGCAGGCCTGCGGCCCTCGCCGGTGAGCCGGAGGCCGATGTGCGCGGCGGTGCCCACGATCATCGGCACCGGCACCGGCACCGGACGCGAACATGTGCTCGGCGGGCGTCCGGGCACCGAGGCCCGGTTCCGTCGTCGGAGCCGAGGCCGAGGCGAATGAACTCCCGCGCGACCGGCCGGGCCTACGCGGAGGCGGTGAGACGGGCACGCCACAGATCGCGGATCAGCGCGATCTCCGCCATGTGGTGGCTGAGTTCGAGATTGCCCCCGCCAACACGCCGACGAACGGATCGCCCCTTCGCAGACGCGTTTCATGACCCGTCACGTCCAGCGAGAAGCCAACGGCCCACCTCCCGGGGCGCGACCGGGTTTCCCGGCCCGCGGGGGTTCAGAGCCGGACCTTCCAGGCGACGGTGGACCTCAGCGTCTTCGCGACATCCGGGTCGCGCACCGCGGCCGTCGAATGCTCGACGGTGACCGACAGTTCGTGGGTTCGCAGGTCGAGCAGCCACGGGATCAGTGCCGACACCCGCACCCGGGTGCGCCCCGAGAGCGGTTTCAGCTCCCGTCCGTCCAGGAACCACCGCACCCTCAGCGGTCGTTCACCGGTACCCGTGAGCCCGGGGACGGAGACCCGCGCCGTGTCGCGCAGACGAAGCGGACGCCGCGTGGGCGTGACCGCGGTGACGAGGCGCGCGTGGCGGTGGAAGCCGGCGATCATCGCCTCGACGCCGGGGAGGTTGAACGGCTTGCCCAGGGAGCGCATCAGGGAGTCGTCGGTGGGCCGGTGCAGCCCGCTGACGAAGTAGCCTCCGCCTTCGTAGGTGCCCACCGTCCCGCCGTCGGGCGACTGCTCCCCCAGCCACCGGTGCCACTTGGCGCGCCGGCCGGCCATGTCCCAGACGGTCAGCACGGAGAGGTTGGGATCGGGAACCTCGGGGCCCGTGTACTCCTCGAACCCCGGGTGGTCGGGGTAGAAGTACTCGTCGGCGAGTTTGCCCAGCGAGTGGCCGGTCTCGTGGATGGCGACCCGACCGGACTGCTCGTTGCCCGCCGAGGCGGTCGAGATCCCCTCGTAGCCCAGGGTCTCGCTGGGCTCGTTGTACCCCGCGCCGCCGTACTTGGCGCTGTTGGCGAGCACGACCACCAGGTCGGCCTCCGGCGCCTTCGCCACATACCCGTCTACCCGGTCCTGGTCGACGCACAGCAGTCGTTCGATGTCGTCGCACCAGAAGTAGGAGCCGAGGGCCGTGTCCCGTACGGCATCGGGTCCGGGGTCACCCGAGACCCCCGACTGGTTCGACACCGCGTCGACCGTCCAGACGTTGAAGAGGCCCTGGTACGTGGTGTACGGCTCGACGGAGGACAGGCCGGCCCACATCCTCCTCGCGTCGACGCGGAACCGGTCGAGCTCTGCGGCCGTGTAGCCGTCGCCGACGACGACGATGTCCAGCCGGTCGCCGGTGGGGCCGTTGTCCAGCAGTCCGGTGACCGTGCCGTCCGCGGCCTCCTCCGCTGCCGAGAGGCTCGGGGAGGGCCGGTCCCGCCCGTCCCGCGGAACCCGTGTGCGGCCCGACCCGGCGGCATCGCCGTGCTCGGGACCCGGGATCTCCACCTCGACCGCCGGTCCGGCGGACCGGGCCGGTAGGGCGGCGGCCCCGGGAGCGGCCGGCACACCGGTGAGGACGGCGGCGGCGGCGCCGGCCGCCGCCACGCCCCTGCACCAGACCGAGCGCATGAAAGCCTCCCTCGGACACGAGAATCAAGTGCCTGAACAAACGCATTTAACAAGGTACTTGAATCAGGCGCGGGTGAGGAGGGTGCGCAATGGACTACTGCCCCTGGATAATGGGGACTTCGAGCAACCCTGGGGGTCCGATGGACGAACCGGCCGAGATCGGCCGCCGAGTGCAGCAGCTACGGGCGCGCCTCGGGCTGACCCAGCGACAGCTGGCCGAACCCTCGTACACGCCTGCCTACATCTCCACCCTCGAAGCCGGGAAGGTCCGGCCGTCCGAGGCAGCTCTCCGCTTCCTCGCGGATCGACTCGGCACGTCCTTCGAGGAGCTGTCCACGGGACGCCCCGCCCATCTCGCCACCGAGCTCCGCCTCGCCCTCACCGACGCCCAGCGCGAGCTGACCACCGGCTCCGCCGAGGACGCCGCCGTGATCTACCGGCGGCTGCTCACCGACGCGGAGCACCTGGAACTCAATCCCGAACAGGCCGAAGCACTGCTCGGGCTCGGTGAATGCGCGCTGGAGACAGGGCAGCTGGACAACGCGAGAAGGCACTTCGAGGCGGCGGAGCGCCTCCTCGAGCACGAACCGCTGCCCCGCCGGGCGCGCGCGGTCCGGGGGCGCGCCGTCGCGCATCTGCTCGCCGGTGAACTGCGCTACGCCTGCTATCTGCTCGAATCCACGATCGACGAACTGAACGGGAGCGGTCTGGCCGACCCCGAGGCCCTGGTGCTGCTGTACGCGGCCATCATCGGCCCCTACATCGACATGGGCGCGCACGCCCGCGCCGCCCACGCCGCGGAGCTAGCCCTGGCCCTGGCCCCGCAGGTGAACGATCCGGCGCTGGTCGCGGGGATGCACCGGCAGGTGGCCCGCACCCTCCTCGCGGAGGGCCGTACGGCCGACGCGGATGCCTCCCTCGCCAAGGCACAGACCATCTACCGGCAGTTGCGGCTGCGGACGGACCTGGCGCACTGCCACTGGATGCGAGGCTACGTCCAGGCGCAGAACGGCGAACTCGGCCTCGCGGAGCAGGAACTGCGCACCGCGCGGGACATGCTGGCCGCCAAGCGGGCCGTTCTGTTCGCCGCACAGGTGGAGGTCGAGCTGGCCGATGTGCTGCGGCGTCTCGGACGGCTCGACGAGGCCGCCGGGCTGCTCACCGCGCTGCTCGAACTGGGCGACCGGCACGGCGCGGTGCACGCGGGTGGAGCGCACCGGCTGCTCGGACTGATCGCTGAGGAGCGCGGTGACGGCGATGCCGCCGAGGAGCACTACGTCGTCGCCCTGGGGCTGCTCGAACGCAGTGGGGCGAGCGGGGACCTCGCCGATCTGTGCCGGCTGCTCGGCGACCTGCTGCGCCGGGGCGGCCGCACCGAGGCCGCGCTGGACGCGTACCGCACGGGCTTGGGCCATCGGGCCTCACCGGGCACGACGACCCTGGGCCCCGCCCCGGCGGCGCCGACGTTCCTCCAGCGGTAGCCGAGCGTCCGCACCGGGTGCTCCGGCGGCCGCCGTCGCCGGCCCGACCGGTCGGGCGCGGCCGCCGCCCCGGCGGTGGCGGTGATGCCGACCGGGTCGAACGTCGGACGTTCCGTGCTCCGTTCAAGTCGACCCGCGGGGCCGGAGTCGGCCTTTGAACGAGCTCGGACACCGACCGGGCTTCGGGTCAGCGTTCGTAGCGGGTCGGTGGGAAGGGGTCACGGTCCTTCTTCGCGGCTTCGCCCGTGGGGATCTCGCCCGCGCCGGCCTCACGGTCGACCTCGTCCTGCGCCGCCCGGTACTGGGCCTCCGGGTCCTCCGGCGCCCCGGCGGGCAGACCCGCTTCCGCCCGGTCGCGGGCCGTGCGCTGTTCGAGCGCGTCCTCGTCGGGCCGCCGGGGCATGCCCCTGCTGTGACCGTGGTCCGGGTCGCCCTCGACCGCTCGGTTCGGCTTGTGGTGCGTCATGGGTGGGCCCTCCTTCCGGCGCCCCACCGGGCGTTGGTGCGTACCCGTGCGCCCGGTGTGTCGCTCCTTCTCATCCTGCTCGCCTCCGGCCGGCTCGTCATCCGTACCGCCCGCGCCACGGAGGCGCGGGAATCGGGTGGGGCACGAAGGAGGCCCGCGCGGACACGAGGCGTGACGTGACGGCATGCCGGGTGCGGGGCCGCCGGGACTGTTCGGAGAGGCCGGTCGCTCGCACGCCTCACCGCCACCGCTCCGGGGGCGTCTGCCCCCACGCGCGGGCAGCCGTGCCCCCACCCCGTGGCGCCGCGCTCGTTGGCTCGCGTTCGGTTCTCGCTGTCGGCGCGCCCTGCGGTGGATCGTTGAACTTTCGACCCTTATCATCACATTTGTGCACCCACGGCTCGGTCTCCGCAGCCTGGCTACGGCCGCCGCCCTGCTCGTCCTCGGCGGCGCGTCCACGATCGGCACGGCCGGACACCACTCCGCAACCCACGGCAGCCCGGGCGCCGCCGGCGCCCGGGACCCCTACTTCCCCACCCTGGGCAACGGCGGCTACGACGTCCGGCACTACACGCTCACCCTCGACTACGACCCGAGGTCGCACCGGCTCACCGGCACCGCAGAGATCACCGCGCGCGCCGCCCAGGACCTCAGTGCCTTCAATCTCGACCTGCACGGGATGGCCGTCCGCTCCGCCGCCGTCGACGGGACGCCCGCCGTCCACACCCGGACCGGCGACGAACTGACCCTCCGGCCCGCCCGCGACGTCCGCCGGGGCGACGTCTTCCGGGCCGTCGTCCGCTACGACGGCGCGCCGGGCGGGCTCACCGACTCCGAGGGCACCCGCGAGGGCTGGCTGAGAACCGAGGACGGTGCGATCGCGCTCGGGCAGCCGCAGGGATCCATGACCTGGTTCCCTGGGAACCACCACCCCAGCGACAAGGCGACGTACGACATCACCGTGACCGTCCCCGACGGCCTGGCCGCCGTCTCCAACGGGGACCTGCGCTCCCAGCGGCCCACAGCCGACGGCGAGGGCACCACGTTCGCCTGGCACTCCGCACAGCCCATGGCCACCTACCTCGCCACCGTCGGCGTCGGCGCGTACGTGATCACGAGATCCCGGCCCGGGGCGGCCGGCATACCCGTATACAGCGCAGCGGACAGGACCGTCGCCGGGCGCGTCCGTGCATTGCTGGACCGCGTCCCCGAACTCACCGACTGGTCGGTGAGCAAGTTCGGCCCCTACCCGTTCTCGTCCACCGGCGTGATCGTCGAACGCGAGGGCGATGCGGACTACGCGCTGGAGACGCAGAGCCGGTCGGTGTTCGCGGAGGACTCGTTCGACGCCGCGACGCTCGTGCACGAGCTGGCCCACCAGTGGTACGGCGACTCCGTCACCCCCAGGACCTGGCGGGACGTCTGGCTGAGCGAGGGCTTCGCGACGTATGCGGAGTGGCTCTACCTGGAGGAGTTCGAGGACACTCCCGTCCGGGCCAGCTTCGAGGACGCCTTCGACTCCGACGACAACTGGGCCTTCCCGCCGGCCGACCAGCCAGGGGCCGGTCAGCTCCTCGGGGATCCGGTCTACGAACGCGGCGCGATGACGCTGCAGAAGGTCCGCGAGGCGGTCGGCGACACCGTGTTCTTCTCCGTACTGCGCGGCTGGGCGGAGACCCACCGCCACGGCAACGCCTCCACCCACGACTTCACCACCTACGTGGAGCGGATGTCGGGCAAGGACCTCGACGCGCTGTGGGACGTCTGGCTCTACGGCGACGGCAGGCCGTCGAGGCACTGACGCCGGACACGCCGCGCCGCCGGGAGCTGCGTCGGGCGTCCGCACGCGGGCACCGGGCGTCTCCGTCCCGGCGGCGCGCAACCGCACCCGGACGCCTCGTGGTTCCCGCCGGGAACGTCCGTGTCCCGGAAGGCGGGGAGCCCGCCTTCCGGGACACGCGGCGATCCGTCCGCCGGCAGAGGGCCGCCGGGGCCCGACGACCGGGTACGAACGACCTGTTCAGGTCACGGTGGTCAGGCCACCGGCGCCGGGTAGGTCGGGTACTCCACCCCGGAGACGTGCTGGACGACGCGGATCACCTGGCACGAGTAGCCGAACTCGTTGTCGTACCAGAGGTAGAGGATCGCGTTGTCGCCGTCGACCTTCGTGGCCCCGGCGTCGACGATCGACGCGTGGCGCGAGCCGATGAAGTCGTTGGAGACCGCGTCGGGGGCGGTGATGAAGTCGATCTGGCGCTTGAGCGGCGAGGTCAGCGACACCTGGCGCAGGTAGTCCAGGACTTCCTCGCGGGTGGTCTCGCGGCCGAGCCGCAGGCTCAGGATGGCGATCGAGACGTCCGGGACGGGGACGCGGATCGAGCTGCCGGTGATCGGCGCCTTGAGGTCGGGCAGCGCCTTGGCCACGGCGGAGGCGGCGCCGGTCTCGGTGATGACCATGTTGAGCGGCGCGGAACGGCCGCGGCGGTCGGCCTTGTGGTAATTGTCCAGCAGGTTCTGGTCGTTGGTGAACGAGTGGACGGTCTCCACGTGACCGCGCAGCACACCGTACTCGTCCGCCATGGCCTTCAGCGGCGGGACGATCGCGTTGGTGGTGCAGGACGCGCAGGACAGGATCTGGTCGTCCGGCTTGATCGTGTCGTGGTTGACGCCATGCACGATGTTCGGGACGTCGCCCTTGCCAGGGGCGGTCAGGACGACCTTGTCGATACCGGGGCGCAGGTGCGTCGACAGGCCCTCGCGGTCCCGCCACTTGCCCGTGTTGTCGATGAGGATGGCGTCGTCGATGCCGTAGGCCGTGTAGTCGATCTCCGACGGGTCGCCGGCATAGATGACCTTGATCTCGTTGCCGTTGGCGATGATCGTGCTGTTCGCCTCGTCCACGGTGATCGTGCCCTGGAACTGGCCGTGGATCGAGTCCCGGCGCAGCAGCGACGCACGCTTGACGATGTCCTGGTCACCACCCCGGCGGACGACGATGGCACGCAGCCGGAGGCCGTTGCCGGAGCCGGCCTTCTCGATGAGCAGACGGGCGACGAGCCGGCCGATGCGGCCGAAGCCGTACAGCACCACGTCGCGCGGCTGACGGCGCTCGATCTTGTTGTCACCCGTGGCACCCGCGACGGCCTCCGCGGTGAACTCCTCCACCGACAGGCCACGGTCGTCGGTCCGGTACGTGGCGGCGAGCATGCCGATGTCGATCTGGGAAGGCCCGAGGTCGAGCTCGGTGAGGGCCTGCAGGAAGGGAAGCGTCTCGGTGACCGAGAGCTCCTCGCCGGCGATCTGGCGGGCGAATCGATGGGTCTTCAGGATGCTGACCACCGACTTGTTCACCAGGGAGCGGCTGTGCAGCAGGACGGTGACGTCCCGCTCACGGTGCAGCTTCCCGATGATCGGGATCATCGACTCCGCGATCTCCTCGCGATGCTTCCAGTTTGTGAACGAGTCCTCGTTGACAGTCACAGATTTATCTTTCGAGCTAGGCGGTGCTCATATGCTAACCCGCCCTTCATCTGATCCTTCAGAGGGTCCCGTTCGGGCGCGAACGGCGCCGCATCCCACGGACGCAAACCATCAGATAACAGACATAACAAAAGAAGCGGACCCCCCGTCGGTCGCAGAACGTGGCATCTCGGCGACGCTCCGGGATGGACAGGCCGTCGGGCGCGACGTTACCTAGGCTTGCGATTGGGACACGCAGGCCCTCGGGGTTTCCGGGCGCGGGACGCACAGCGCGCAGCGGGACACAGGGCAGGCCAACGAGCCGTGAACGACGAGCAGGCGCTCTGACCGGAGTGCACGTCCTCCGCAGATCGGAGCTCCGCGGAGCGAGAAGACGATCATGAGCGACAGCAGGGCGGACGACGTCTACCAGCCGACCGGTGACAACGAGGAACAGGGCGACGCGGCCCACTTGGACCTCGAGGACGTGCTGGACGAACCGGACTACGACCAGATACTCGACCAGGGCTACTCGCCGCCGGAGAGGCCCTTCGGCGTCAACAAGGTGGGTACGACCGCGGCGGAACAGCGCGAGGGCGAGACGCTGGACCAGCGACTGGCGGTGGAACTCCCCGATGTCGCCGCGGACGACTGGGACGGCATCGGCGACCTGCCGGGCGGCGAGGGCGAGCCGATCGACGACGAGGTCGGCTCCTGGCGCGCGGGGCGGCTCGTCGCCCCCGACGAGGGCACCCGGCCGGACACGGACAAGCAGCTCTTCGCCTCCGACGTGGGCATCGACGCGGGAGCCGCCGGCGCGGAGGAGGCGGCGGTGCACGTCGTGTTCGAGGAGGACGGCGGCGAACCGGCCGACGACGAGCTGTGACCGGATGACGGGGGCTCGGGGTGCTGCCCGCACGGCCGCCGTGTGTGCCGTCCGGAAACCGGGGCACTCGGATGTCCGGGGACGGGAGCAGCGGGTCCTTCCCGGGATTCCCGTCCGCCGCCGAGGAACACCCCGAGGTGAGGAGCACCGGTGAGTGAGCACATGTGGGCCTACGTACCGACCAGCGGGCACAACCGCGACGACGACCTGACGGGTTATCGGGTGGAGGCGACCGACGGGGACATCGGCAAGGTCGACAAACACTCCAACGAGGTCGGCTCCCAGTACATCGTCGTCGACACCGGGGTGTGGATCTTCGGCAGGGAAGTCCTCCTGCCGGCGGGCACCATCACGGTCGTCGACCACGACGAGAGGCGGATCATCGTGTCCCGCACGAAGGACGAGATCAAGTCCGCGCCGGAGTTCGACAAGGACAAGCATCTCGGCGACCCGGCCTACCGCGACCAGCTGGGCGGGTACTACGGCTCCGGCCACTGAGCCGCCGGGCCACGCCGTCCGCTGGGCACGTCCCGCACGCCGGGGCGTGCCCAGCGGGCTGTGTGCGCGGGACGTCCGCGCAGGCGGTGCACCGGACCGGACGCAGGACCGACAGGAAACACGACCAGGAGGACGCGCCATGGACAGGGAGAGCCACGACACCTCCACCGCACCGGGGGCGGAGCCGCAGGAGCCGGGGGACCCCGCGGGTGGACACACCCCGCAGGGGTCCGGGAGACCCGGCGCGGCAGCGATGGCGACCGGAGCGGACACCGCGCTGCTCAGGGGACTGCGGATCGACGACGCCCGCCCCGAGCAGCCGGTCCTGCTGGACGGTGACGGCACCCCGATCGACACCTGGCGCGAGAACCATCCCTACGACCACAAGCTGAGCCGCAAGGCCTACGAGCGTGAGAAGCGGGTGCTGCAGATCGAGCTGCTGAAGCTGCAGAAGTGGGTGAGGGAGACGGGCCGGCGCATGGTCGTCGTGTGCGAGGGGCGCGACGCGGCGGGCAAGGGCGGCACGATCAAACGCTTCACCGAACGCCTCAACCCGCGTGGCGCGCGCGTGGTGGCCCTGGACAAACCCACCGAACGGGAGTCCGGACAGTGGTACTTCCAGCGCTATGTGTCCCACCTCCCCGCCGCGGGCGAGATCGTCTTCTTCGACCGGTCCTGGTACAACCGGGCGGGCGTGGAGCGGGTCATGGGCTTCTGCACCCCCGAGGAGTACCGGCACTTCCTCGCCCAGGCGCCGGTGTTCGAGAGACTGCTGACGGACGACGGTGTCATGCTGGTGAAGTTCTGGTTCTCGGTGTCCCGCAGCGAGCAGCGCACACGGTTCGCGATCCGCCAGGTCGACCCCGTACGCCGGTGGAAGCTCTCCCCCACCGACCTCGCCTCGCTCGACCGCTGGGACGACTACACCCGGGCCAAGGTCGACATGTTCCGGGAGACCGACACCCCCCACGCGCCATGGACCGTGGTGAAGAACAACGACAAACGACGCGGCCGGCTGGAGGCGATGCGGCATCTGCTCCTCCGCGCCGACTACGCGGACAAGGACCCGGAGGCCGCGGGGAAGGCGGACCCGCTGATCATCGGTGCCGCCGACACCCTGCTGGAACGGGGTGAGACACCCGCCGATCTGACCCCCACTCCCCTGGCACCCAACGACGACGGGCCCGGCAACCATCCCGGACGCCGGTGACGTTCACCGTGCCGGCCCCGACACGACGGCCCGGTGCGGCTGCCGGGGCGAGGGGCGGCCCCTCGACACGCCCCACTGAATCGCCCGTCTCCCCGTCCAGGGGCTTGCGGGGAATCAACGTGTCGCCTCCCTGCGGGCCCTCAGAGGAACCGCCGGATCGGGGCGACCGAGGCCTCCTTGAGGCGCTGCACGGCGGCACGCCGCTTCCAGCGGGCGAGATCGATGTCCACACTGCGCTCGATGTCCTCGTCGAAGTGGGCGTCGAGGGCAGCGGTGAACGACTCGTCGAGTATGGCGAGCATCACCTCCTCGTCGTGGTCCATCGAACGCCGGTTGAAGTTGGTGGACCCGATCAGGGACGCGACCGAGTCCACCGTCATGACCTTGGCGTGCATCATCGTGGGCTGGTACTGCCGGATGCGCACACCCGCTTCGAGCAGCGTCGTGTAGTGGTGCTGGCCCGCGAGCTGGCAGGCTCGCTGGTCGGTGTGCGGGCCGGGAAGCAGGATCTCCACCAGCACACCGCGGCGAGCGGTCCGGCACAGCAGGTCGACGAAGAAGGCGTCGGGCGCGAAGTACGCGGTCGCCAGGCGGAAGCGCTTCTCGGCGGAGGTGAGCATGACGCGGATCAGCGTCTGCATGTCCTGCCATCCGATGCTCGCCGAGCCGCGGACCACCTGCACCACGGAGTCGCCGTGCCGGGTGTGCTCGATGAACCGGTCGTGCTCGTCGAACATCTCGTCGTGGCACTCGGCCCAGTTCTGGGCGAACGCCGCCGCGATGCCGTCCACCGCGGGCCCGCGGACCTTGACGTGGGTGTCGCGCCACTCGCGCGGGTTGCGGGCGTCCCCGCACCATTCCTCGGCGATGCCCACCCCTCCGGTGAACGCGGTGTGCTCGTCCACGACCAGTGCCTTGCGGTGGCACCGGTGGTTCTGCTTGAACGGCGACAGCCAGACGGGCTTGCGGAACCAGGCGACCTGGACGCCGGCGTCGTCCATGGCGTCCAGGAGGTCCTGCTCGATCTCCTTCGCCCCGAATCCGTCGAGCAGCAACCGCACACGCACCCCGGCGCGCGCCCGGTCGGCGAGCGCATCGGCGAAGTCCCGGGCTATCTGCCCCCGCCAGTAGACGAACGTCATCATGTCGACGGTGTGCTCAGCCGCGCGGATCGCCGACAGCATCGCGGGGAAGATCTCCTGCCCGTTGCGCAACGGCACCAGCTCGTTGCCCTCGGTGGCCGCCACTCCGATCAGCCGCTCGAGTCTGCGGCGCAGCCGCTGGACGGCGACGTCGGCCGGGTCGGTGGCGGGACGCTCGGCGTCTTCGAGAGTCACGGGCTCCTCCAGGCGGCGGTTTCGGCGTTCGCTGTCGTCGTCCCCGACGCGCGGATGCGGCGGCCGACGGGGCCGGTCCGCGGCAGGATCGGCGGCGCGGTGCGGCACGCGCCGAGCGCACTGTAGCTGAGGGTGAAGGGGCTCGCGCGCCCACGACCAGGGACGGTCCACCCTAGCCGGTGCCACCGGCTCCGTTCCGCCGGCCCGGCGGCCGGGAAACTCCCACCCCTGATCCGCGGCCGGGGCTGACCGGCGCGCACCTCGCCCCGGCGGGCCGGGCACCCGGGGCGCGGTGTCCGTCCGGGACCCCCGACGGCCGGACGGTGCTCCTATCTCCTCACGGTGCGGACGTCCCCGCCGAGCCTGGCGTGCAGAGCCCGCACGGTGGCCGGGTGGCCGTAGGCGACCCATCGCGCGCCCGCGAGGTAGATCACCCCGTCCGGGAGCGTGTCCGCGATCCAGGCGTTCCGTTCGCCGGTGCCGGTGAACGTCACCAGGACGTACCGGTCGTCTCCGTCCACGCAGGACGCCAGCCGGTGTCCGGCCTCCTCGGCCTCGAGCGTGGCTCTGCAGCCGGCCCTGCCCGCAAGCTCCCCGAGCCTGCCGCCGGGGCGGTCCTCGGGGAACGGCCACTGGACCAGTCCCGCTCCCCAGGCGAACAGGGCCACGGCGACGGCCGCGAGGACCAGGGCGAGGACACGATCACGGTTCTTGGACGGGCAGTGGGGCACGGGGTCATGGTGCCCCCACGGGCCCGGCAGCCCCGCACCGGGGGGCGGCCCCGGCCACCCGGCGGGCGGCGGCCGTCCCGCGCTTCACCCGTCTGCCCCGCGCAGGTGCCGTCGGCCGGAAGATCGGCAAGCCTGGGATCCATCACCGGACGGGAATGTGCCCCTTCCTGTTCGGCCACCTCTGTCCGGCGTCGGCAGTGACGCTCCACGGCCCCGGGAGACCGCCATGTCGCACAGTCACGGCAGAACACGATGGAAGCGCTTCGCCGCGGTGCTGGTGCCCTCGGTGGCCGCCGCCGTGGCGCTGGGCGTCGGTATGGCGGAGGGAGCCCTCGCCGCTTCGTTCCTGATCTCGGGCCGGACGTTCCAGATCAGCGCGGACACGCTGAAGGTCCGGGGGCTGAGCATCTACGGCATGGTCGACGTGACCAGGAACGGCACCCCGGTACCCGTCACGGTGACCGGCTTCCGCCATGCCGAGATCGGCGGTCTGTGCCAGTCCGTGGTGGTCCCCGTCCCCGTCCTCGGCCCCTACACGCTGAGGCTCGGCGGCGGGCGGGACCGGGTCGAGGCGAGGAACATGTTCATCGACTCCAAGGCCCTGTCGATCGGCCAGGCCGAGTTCGAGGACATCGACACCGGCGTGGCGGCGGGCGCCGTCGACAAGGGACCGATCAGCCCGGGAGACAGGCACTCACGGTACTTCGACCCCGACGGCATCGCCCAGCAGGCCCGGTCGGCCGACCTGACGGACGTGCGGGTGACCGCCGTCGCGGTGACCGCCGCCACGCTCAACGTCCCCGATCTGACCATGCGGCTCGTGCGGGGAAGCCGCGGATGCTTCTGACCTCCGGGCGCGAGGGCCCCGTCCACCGGCTCGCCCGCGCCACGACGTCGCGGGCACAAATGCTCCTCGGGGCGGCACGGGCCGTTCGCCGGCCGCGTCGTTCCGACGCCGTCGAGGCCCGTCGGCGCTTCCGCGCGTGGCGCGGCGGGCGGCCCTTCTGGGCGGGTCTGTTCACGCTCGTCGCGGGTCTGCCCATCGTGTACTTCCCCTATGTACCGCTGAGTCTGTCGGGCATTCCGCTGGCACTGTCCACCACGGCGGGCGCCGGGGCCCTGCTCACCGGGACGCTCCTCGTCGTGCTCGGCCTCGGCATGTGGCTCCGGCCGCAGACGCGTGTGTTCGCCGGGATCGCGGCGCTGCTCCTGTCGCTCGTCTCCCTCCCCGTCGCCAACTTCGGGGGCCTCTTCCTCGGGCTCCTCGCCGGCCTGATCGGCGGTTCGCTGGCATGCTCCTGGGCCGCGCCCCCGGTGAGAGCGGGCGGGGCCCCTGAGCCCCCGGAGGACGGGAGCCCGTCCTCCGGGCCCGCGGCGGCACGCGAATCGGCCTGAGAATCCCCGGCGGGCCGGCCCGGGGGCGCGGAGTGCCGCAGCGGCTCGACGACTTCCCACCGCCGATGCGGGCACCGCCGGTCACGAACGGTCCCCGGACGTATCGTCGCATCGGCCTTCCGGATGACAGGTCGTCCCATTTCGTTCCAGGGATGCTGCGGACGAAACCGTTCGCTCCATGGGCTGCGGCACGACGCCGTGGTCCCGACCATGGGTGGGTCGGGTCCCAGGTCCTCCGGAGGTGCTTCGTGATTGCTTTCTGGCCCCGCGGTCTGGACAGGTCGCCCGTTCCGGCCGGCCCCGCCCACGTGGTGGCGGCGGTCACCGACGGCGGCGGCGACCGCGCGACGGTGACGGTCTGCGGGCATGTCACCGGTCTCGACGCCGACGGGCCGGCCGGCACGCTCGTGGCCGCCCTGCAGCGGTCCCGCGCTGGACTGGACCTCGATCTGTCGCAGGTGACCTACTGCGACGCCGCCGGCCTGCGGATGCTGCTCGAAGTGCGCGAGCAGGCACTGGCCTCGGGGCGGACCGTGGTGGTCACGGAGGCCGGTGGCTTCATGGGGCGCCTGTTGGAGAAGACCGGAACCGCACGGCTGTTCACCGCCGGTACGGAGTCAGCAGGACCCGACCCCACCCCGCTGGCCTCGGCCGTACGCACCGCACTGCTACGGGCCGGCTTCCCGCTCGCCGGCCGGCCCGGGGTTCCCGGCTTCCTCCATGTCCGCCCCGACGGAGAGGCGGTCGACGTCTTCTGGCGAACCGGGGGCGATCGCGTGACCACCCGTGCCGCCGACCGGGTCCTCGGCGACGCCGTGGCCGGGGCCCTGACCGGCTCGGGACTGACGATCGAGAGGCGGACGGACATCGGGGTCCGTGCCGTCGGCGCCATCGCGCCGCACTCCGGGCTCGCAGCCGGGCCGGCGGACTGACGCACCCTCACCATGTTCTCGGCGACCGACGCCCAGCGGCCCTTGCCGCGGCCCCTCGTCATCGTGCACCGGCCCGACGGGTGGGGCGGCAGACGCGTGCGTGTCCAGGGCCTCGTCATGGGGCGCGCCTATCACCTGCCGCATGTGATGGAGTTCATGCGGAGGGCATGGCTGGACCCCTGCCACGTGGACGTCCGGGACCCTCGGCTGGTCGAGTGGCGAGGAGGCGGGCCGGATGTTTGGCCCGGCACCGTGTGCACGCCTGCTGCGCCGTGCGGTCAGGCGCGGGCCACCCCGCCGGGCGCCGGGGACGAGGTGAGCCCGGCCGCCCACGAGGTGGAGGCCGAGCCGGGGGTCTGTCCGGGCCGGGGACAGGCGGGCTCATGAGGCGGGAGCGGAACGGAGACGGCGACCCGGCGCAGTCGCCCCTGCCGACGCGTGGCGCCACCGGCAGGCCGCGTGTTTGACTCTCGGGCATGCCAACGATTCTCGGTGCGTCACGGCCCGACCCGGCCGCCTACATGCTGCGGGCAGCAGGCGGCGGCGCCGGGCGTGCGTACAAACAGGAGCTGATCGAGCTGCTGGACGTGCGGCCCGGTCAGACGGTGCTGGACGTCGGGTGTGGGCCGGGTACGGATCTTCCCGCGCTGGCGCAACGGGTCGGGGACGCCGGCACCGTGATCGGTGTGGACCACGACCCGGCCATGCTCGCCGAGGCGCGGCGGCGCGCGAGCGGCCTGCCGGTGGTCGACCTCCGCGAGGGGGACGCCCATGCCCTGCCGGTGGCGCCCGGCACCGCGAACCGCGCCAAGGTCGACCGGGTGCTGATGCACGTCGCCGACCCTGCCGCCGTACTGGCGCAACTCCACACGGCCACGCGCCCCGGCGCGCTGCTCGGGCTCGTGGAACCCGACTGGGACACCCTCGCCGTCGACGCGGAGGACCTCGACACGAGCCGGGCGTTCACGCGGTACACGACCTCCGAAGTGGTCCGCAACGCCACCATCGGCCGCAGTCTCGCGCGGCTCGCCGAGCGGGCGGGCTTCGTCGTGCAGACCGTGCTCAGCACGACACCCGTGTTCCGGGACTTCGAGGACGCCGACCACATGCTGGGGCTGGGCCGTAACACCCGGCGCGCGATCGAGGAGGGCCATATCGACGCCGCTCGCGGCCACGGTTGGTTCGCGTCCCTGTCGGAAGGCCCGTTCTACGCGTCCTTCACCCTGGTCACCGTCGTCTGCTCACGCTGAGCGAACGGGCTCCCGCCTCCCGCGCGGCGCCCCGTCCGTCTCCGCGGAGGCCTCGCCCGGTACGCGTTGCGCGCCCACGAGGACGGCGATCAGGGGCCACGGTGCCAGGCCCGCCGGCGGTCCGATGCTCCGTGCGGGCGACGGGCCGCCCCCGGCGAGGTGTCGACGGCCGATCGCGGGGCATCCGTCCGCAACCGGCTGCGACCGGCTGCCCGGAGCAGGACGCTCCTGGCGGCCGGGCGGCCGGGGCATACGGAGGACAGCGGCCATGCCGCGGAAGGGCAGTTGACGTGCGCAGTGTGGGTGTCGAGGAAGAACTGCTGTTGGTGGACGCCGAAAGCGGTGAGCCCCGGGCCCTGTCGACGGCCCTGCTGGCCACCGCCTCGCGCGAGGCCGTCCGTGATGACACGGAGGAGGTCTTCGAGGAGGAACTGCACCGGGAGCAACTGGAGTTCGCTACCCGGCCGCACGTGGCCATGCCGGACATCGCCGAGGAGATCCGGGGCTGGCGGGCCGAGGCGGCACGTCATGCGGAACGGGTGGGCGGGGCGGTGGCCGCGCTGGCCACGTCCCCGCTGCCCGTCAGCCCCTCGATGGGCTTCGGCGAGCGGCACCGCTGGCTGGGCGGGAAGTTCGGCCTGACCGCGCAGGAACAGCTCACCAGCGGCTGCCATGTGCACGTCTCGGTGGAGTCCGACGAGGAGGGCGTGGCGGTCCTGGACCGCATCCGGCCGTGGCTGGCGGTGCTCATGGCGATGAGCGCGAACTCCCCGTTCTGGCAGGGCAAGGACACGCGGTACGGCAGCTACCGCAGTCAGGTCTGGGGACGCTGGCCGTCCGCCGGGCCGGTCGACGTGCTCGGCTCGGCGCAGCGCTACCACGAACTGGTGCAGGACCTGCTGGGCACCGGTGTGCTCCGGGACGAGGGGATGGTCTACTTCGACGCCCGGCTGTCCCACCGCTATCCGACGGTGGAGATCCGCGTCGCGGACGTGTGCCTGTCCCCCTCGACGACGGTGCTGCTCGCGACCCTGTCCAGGGGACTGGTGGAGACGGCGGCCCGCGAGTGGCACAAGGGCGTGCCGCCCGCCCGGCACGGGACGGCGCTGCTGCGCATGGCGGCCTGGCAGGCGGGACGGTACGGGCTCGAGCACGAGCTGATGCATCCCCTGACGATGCGTCCGGAGCCGGCTGGGGCCGTGGTGCGCGCTCTCTTCGACCACGTACGGGACGCCCTCGACGCCACGGGTGATCTCACGGCGGCCCGGAAGGCACTCGACGTACTGCTGTCGGAGGGCAACGGGGCGCGGATCCAGCGGGAGCTGCTGGAGCGGACCGGCAACCTCCGCGACGTCGTCACGGAGTGCGTGCGGCGTACCCGGGGCTGACCGGGCCGGGCGGAGGGCGTCAGGCGGCCCTGGGGAGGGGCCGGTCCCCCTCCTCCGGCCCGAACTCCGGCTCCTCCGGCCCGGGCTCCCGCTCCTCCGGCCCGAACTCCGGCCGGCGGCGCGGGAGCAGGCGTGGGCGGTGTCGCGGCCGGGCCTGCCGCGGGGGCTCCGGGACCGCGAACAAACGGTCCTCGAAGCGGTCCATCGCGATGATCAGGAACAGGAGCGCGGGGGGAGTGAGCACGGCGGTGAGAATCATGGGCGCCTCCTGGTGGGCTGGTGCTCGCCTTGCCGCCGGAGCGCGGAAGGAACGCCGGTGTTCGTGAAGTTTCCGTGACCGCTCGCGGGCCGGGCCGCCGACCCGGTCGCACCGGCACGAGGGGCGCCCGGAGTGCCGAGTCCGCGTTCGGGGGCATGTCCGAAGGACCTCCGATCGGAGCCGGTGCGCCGAATCGGCTCTGAGCTGTGCGTAGTTGGCGTGCCGCCGTGCCATCAGGTCAACCGTCCCGGACTATTGACTCTTTGTGTGACAGTCGCGATTCTCGTCGCACCGCTTACACGGGACATGACAGGGGGATCTCGGCGGGAGGTCCCGGCTCCGGACGGACTCGGCCCCGGCCCGGCCGTCCGCTCACCGAAGGCATGAGTGATGACGATGAAACGGCTCTCGCGCCGCCGCCGTGGACCCCTCGCGGTGATGACCCTGCTCCTCACCGCGCTGGCCCTGGTCCTCGGCACGGCCCCCGGGTCCTCGGCCGAGTCCGGCTGGTGGGTGCCGGCCGCCCGGCCGGCACCCGACTCCGAGATCAATGTCACCGGCGAACCCTTCAAGGGCACCGGCCCGGACGGCAAGGTGCGCGGCTTCGTCGACGCGCACAACCACATCATGTCGAACGAGGCGTTCGGCGGACGGCTCATCTGCGGCCGGGCATTCTCGGACCAGGGCATCGCCGACGCCCTCAAGGACTGCCCCGAGCACTACCCCGACGGCTCCCTCGCCGTCTTCGACTTCATCACCAAGGGCGGGGACGGCCGGCACGACCCCGACGGCTGGCCGACGTTCAAGGACTGGCCCGCCCACGACTCGCTCACGCACCAGCAGAACTACTACGCCTGGATCGAGCGGGCCTGGCGCGGCGGTCAGCGCGTCCTCGTCAACGACCTGGTGACCAACGGTGTGATCTGCTCGGTGTACTTCTTCAAGGACCGCAGCTGCGACGAGATGACCTCCATCCGCCTGCAGGCTCGGAAGACCTACGAGATGCAGGCGTACATCGACAAGGTCTACGGCGGACCGGGCAGGGGCTTCTTCCGGATCGTCACCGACTCCGCGCAGGCCCGGCAGGTCATCGAGCAGGGCAAACTGGCCGTGGTCCTCGGGGTGGAGACCTCCGAGCCGTTCGGCTGCAAACAGATCCTGGACGTCCCGCAGTGCGGCAGGGACGACATCGACCGCGGGCTCGACGAGCTCCACGAGCTCGGCGTGCGGAGCATGTTCCTCTGCCACAAGTTCGACAACGCGCTGTGCGGCGTCCGGTTCGACTCGGGCACCCAGGGCACCGCGATCAACGTCGGCCAGTTCCTGTCGACCGGCACCTTCTGGAAGACGGAGAAGTGCGCGGGCCCGCAGCACGACAACCCCATCGGCCTCGCCGCCGCGCCCGGTGCCGAGAAGGAGCTCCCGCCGGGCGTGAAGGTCCCGTCGTACTCCGCTGACGCGCGGTGCAACACCCGCGGGCTCACCGAACTCGGCGAGTACGCCGTGCGCGGCATGATGAAGCGCAAGATGATGCTGGAGATCGACCACATGAGCGTCAAGGCCGCGGGCCGGGCGTTCGACATCCTCGAGGCCGAGTCGTACCCCGGTGTGATCTCCTCGCACAGCTGGATGGACATGGACTGGACCGAGCGGGTGTACCGGCTCGGCGGATTCATCGCCCAGTACATGCACGGCTCCGAGCACTTCAGCGCCGAGGCCGAGCGCACGGACGCGCTGCGCGACAGGTACGGCGTCGGATACGGCTACGGCAGCGACATGAACGGCGTCGGCGGCTGGCCGGGCCCGCGGGGCGCCGACACCGCCAACCCGGTGCGCTACCCCTTCCGCAGCGCCGACGGCGGTTCCGTCCTCGACAGGCAGACCACCGGCGAGCGCACCTGGGACCTCAACACCGACGGCGCGGCGCACTACGGCCTGATCCCGGACTGGCTGGAGGACGTACGGATCGTCGGCGGACAGGACGTCGTGGACGACCTCTTCAAGGGCGCGGAGTCCTACCTCGGCACCTGGGGCGCGTCCGAGCGGCACAGGGCCGGGGTGAACCTCGCCGCCGGCGCACCTGCCACGGCCAGTTCGTCGGAGTGGAGCCTGTTCACCAGTTACGCCCCCACCAGGGCCGTCGACGGCAATGCGAGGACCCGCTGGGCGAGCGACTGGAGCGACGACCAGTGGCTCCGGATCGACCTCGGCGCGCCGACCCTGGTCGAACGGGTCACCCTCGACTGGGAACGCGCCTACGGGAAGTCCTACCGCGTCGAGGTGTCGTCCGACGGGACGAACTGGCGGCCGGTGTGGTCCACGACGGCCGGTGACGGCGGCCTGGACACCGCCCGGTTCGACGGAACGACGGCCCGCCACGTGCGCATCCACGGACTGGAGCGCGGCACCAAGTGGGGTTACTCCCTGCACGAGGTCGGCGTCTACGGCAGCTGAGCGGCGGACGGGGTGAGCACAGCGGCCGGGGCCTGCCGGATCGGCCGATCCGGCGTGGCCCCGGCCCCCGCCCGCCTAAAACCACAAGGGACCCCGTCGGGTCCGGGGGGGGGACGGGCCACCCCAAAAAGCACCGC
>NZ_JBFAMM010000002.1:299333-410920 GCF_040656535.1 Streptomyces sp. NPDC049887
CACCCCGGACGGCCTCTTCCGGGCGGTGACGGCCCTCCGCGACCGCTCGGGTCTGGATTCCAGCACGGTCTACGACCTCACGGTCGACGCCCGCAACACCTCACGAGGCCCCGGGACGGGACGGGCGGGCATCGGCACCACCACACCTGGCACCGCGGGACACACCGCGGCACGGCGGGCACGGCACGACACGACACGACAGGCGCCGAACAGCACGGCACGACGGAGCACAGCACAGCACAGGAACGAGGGAACCTCATGGCACGGATGCCGTCGGCCGAGCGGCGCCGGCAGCTGATCGAGGCAGCGATCCGGGCGATGACCCGTGACGGTGTCCCCAGGACGACGACACGGTCGATCGCCGCCGAGGCGGACGTGTCGCTGAGCGTCTTCCACTACTGCTTCGACTCCAAGCAGGAACTGCTGGAGTCCGTCATCGAGGCGATCACCGAGCACTACATCTCGGTGGTGCGGGAGGCGATCCGGCCCAAGGCGACCCTGCGGGAGACGGTCCGCGCGGGATTCCAGGCCTACTGGGACCATGTCTGCGCCAACCCCGGTGAACACATGCTCACCTACGAGCTGACCCAGTACGCGCTGCGCCAGCCGGGGTTCGAACATCTGGCACGCCGTCAGTACGAGCTGTACACGGACACGTTCACCGAGCTCATCGACCAACTGCGCAACGACATGGGGATCGAGACGAGCGTCCCCGTCGCGGTCCTGGCACACTACCTGGCCGTCATGACCGACGGGCTCACCCTGAACTTCCTGGTCCTCGGCGACGCGGCCGCCGCATCGGACGTCCTGGACACGATCGCCGACCAGGTCGTGCACCTCGTCCGCGCCGAGAACCGGCCGGCCGTGCCAGGGGCCACCTGACGGCCCGCTCGCACTCGCTCCTGCCTCGGCCCGGACGGCCCCGCGCACATCCGTCGATCGCCGCCGCACGGGCCGCGCGGGACGGCACCCGACGGGGCCGCCCCACCGCCTCGCCCGACAGCTCGTTCTTCCGTTTTCCCATACATTGGGGTATATGCGAGTTTCACCTCACCGCTCGCAGAGCGGCCGTGGCCGTGGCGGAAGAACGCCGTGGACGCTCGGCCGCCCGGCCCGTGCGATGGCCGCCGCCACCGCGGCCGCGGCGCTCGCCGGGCTCACGGCCTGCGGGACGGCCGGGGAAGCGCCCAAGGACGCGGGCGCCCCCTCGGGCGGGGGCGGCTTCACGATCGGGCTGCTGCTCCCGGACGTCCACACCGCGCGCTGGGCGACCGCCGACAAGCCCCTCATCCAGGCGAAGGTCAAGGCGCTGTGCCCCGACTGCAAGCTGCTGCACGCCTACGCCTCCGCGGACGTGGCCACTCAGCAGCAGCAGATCGAGTCCATGATCGCGAAGGGGGCCAAGGTCCTCATCCTCGACCCCGTCGACGACAAGGCACTGCGGTCCTCGGTCGCCCGGGCCCGGGACGCGAACGTGCCGGTCGTCTCGTACGACCGCCTCGCCCAGGGGCCCGTTTCCGCCTACTCCAGCTACGACTCGGAGGAGATCGGCAGGATCCAGGCCCAGGAGCTTCTCAAGGCGATGGGACCCAAGGCCCGCGGCGGCGAGATCGTGATGATGAACGGCGACCCCACCGACCCCAACACCCGGGATCTGCGCCGGGGCGCGCTGTCCGTGCTCCAGGGCAAGGTGAAGATCGCCAGGTCCTACTACACCGGCGGGTGGATACCGGAGAACGCCTTCCGGAACATGTCCGCGGCGATCGCCGAGCTCGGCCCGGACCGCATCGACGGCGTGCTGTCGGCCAACGACGGGCTGGCGGGCGGTGTCGTCACGGCGCTCAAGGCGGCAGGCGTCAAACCGCTGCCGCCCGTCACCGGGCAGGACGCCGACCTGTCCGCCGTCCGCAGGATCGTCAAGGGCGAGCAGTACATGACCGTCTACAAGTCCTTCGAGGCGGAGGCCGAGGCCGCCGCCGAGATGGCCGTCGCCCTGGGACGCGGCGAGAAGCTCGACGACGTCGCCCGGGACCGCGTGCGCAACGACACCGACGAGGGCATCCCCGCGGTCCTGGGGCCCCTGGTGCCCGTGACCGCGTACAACGTCGAGGCCACGGTGGTCAGGAGCGGCCTCTACACGGTCGACCAGATCTGCACCCCGGCGGTCGAGGCCGCCTGCCGGAAAGCGGGACTCACCGGATAGCGGGCCGGATGCCGCCGGTGTCCCCGGCGAGGCCGCCGGCCGGAGCGACGGACGGGACGGGCGAAGGAGATGGTTCAGGTGCCGAACGCCCCACTCCTGGCGATGCGCCAGATCAGCAAGCGGTACGGCGCCGTGTGGGCACTGACCGACATCGAGCTGGAGATCAACGCCGGCGAGGTCGTCGCCCTGGTCGGCGACAACGGCGCCGGCAAGTCCACGCTGGTCAAGGTGATCACCGGGGTCGGACCCGCCGACAAGGGCGTCATCGAGTGGAACGGCCGACCCGTGCGGATATCCCGCCCCCGTGACGCCCAGGCCCTGGGCATCACCAGCGTCTACCAGGACCTCGCCCTGTGCGAGACGCTCGACGTCGTCGGCAACATCTTCCTGGGGCACGAACTCGGCGGAAGCTGCGTCCTCGACGAGGTGTCCATGGAACGACGGGCCCAGGAACTGGACGTGCTGGAGTCGCTGTCGACGCGCCTCCCCAGCTTCCGGGTGCCCGTCGCCTCGCTCTCCGCCGGGCAGCGGCAGACTGTCGCCATCGCCCGCGCGCTGCTCAGCGAACCCAGGCTGCTCATCCTGGACGAGCCCACCGCCGCGCTGGGGGTCAGACAGACCGCCCAGTTCCTGGACCTGATCGAACGGCTGCGGGACCGAGGGCTCGGGGTGCTCCTGGTGAGCCACAACCTGGGCGACGTGAAGGCGGTCGCGGACCAGGTAGCGGTGCTCCACCTCGGCCGCAACAACGGCTTCTTCAGCGTGCCGACCACCTCCCAGGAGCAGATCGTCTCCTCCATGACCGGCGCCACCAACAACGCCGTGACCCATCGCCGGGACCGGTGGGGGGAGGTGCTGCGGTGAAGCGGACCGGGGCGTCGGAGCGCACCGGGGCCACGAGACCCGGCGAGGGCGCGGCCCGGGGCACCCCCGCGCGCGCCGGCCGAGGCCGTGTGGACACCGACAGGGGTTTCAGGGGCCACGCCCTGGACTTCGCCCGCCGGATGCGCAGCGGCGAGTTCGGCGCGGTCCCGGGAGTCGCCGCCGTCGCCCTGCTGTGGATCATCTTCCAGAGCCTGGACCAGCAGTTCCTCTCTCCGCGCAATCTGTCCAACCTCAGCATCGACATCGTCGGCACGGGCATGATCGCGCTCGGTCTGGTCTTCGTGCTGCTCCTCGGCGACGTGGATCTGTCCGTCGGCTCCGTCAGCGGGCTCACGGCGGCCGTGTTCGCCGTGCTCAACGTGAACCAGGGCATGCCGGAGTGGGCGGCCGTGCTCGCCGCCCTGGTGGTGGGTGCGGCGGTCGGCGCCGCTCAGGGCTTCTTCTCGGCCCGCCTCGGCGTCCCGGCGTTCGTCGTCACCCTGGCGGGGCTGCTGGCCTGGAACGGGCTCATGCTGTACGTGCTGGGCTCCAGCGGCACCATCAACCTCCCCGAGCAAGGCTTCATCCACGCCCTGACCAGCTACTACTTCCGGGAGACCGCGGTCGCCTACGGGCTGGCCGCGCTGAGCGTGGCCGTGTTCCTCCTGGCGTCGTGCCGGGACTCCCGCCGGCGCCGGTCCGTCGGTGTGGCGTACCGGCCGCTCAGCGTCGTCGTCATGCGCACGGCCGCGGTGGCGGCGGTCGCCTTCGCCGCCGCGTACGTCCTGAACCGCTTCCAGGGCCTGCCGCTCGCGCTGCTGATCTTCCTGGTGTTCGTCGTCGGCCTGGACTTCGTGCTGCGACGCACCTTCTACGGCCGCAGGATCGTGTCCATCGGCGGCGGTCGCGAGGCGGCCCGCCGTGCCGGGATCAACGTGGTGTGGCTGCGGATCTCGGCGTTCATGGTGTCCGGGACGCTGGCCGCGGTCGGTGGGCTCTTCCTGGCCTCCAGGGTGGCCGCGGTCGGCCAGACGTCGGGCTCCAGCATCCTCCTGATCAACGCGATCGCCGCGGCCGTGATCGGCGGCGTGAGCCTGTTCGGCGGGCGGGGGACGACATGGTCCGTGCTGCTGGGCATGCTCGTCATCCAGTCGATCGCGTCGGGCATGGTGCTGCTGGGCATCCCGACGCCGATGCAGTCGGTGATCACCGGATGTGTGCTGCTCGCCGCGGTGGTCCTCGACTCGTTGGCACGGCACTCGCAGAAGGCGCACGGCAGGGCGTGACCCGGCCGGTGCGGAGGCGCGCCGCGGCACCCGGCGGCGCGCGGGACCGACGGCCGGTGCGGGGAGCGGGGCCGTGGGGGGTCGGTCCCGCACGGGCCGGGACGGCCGGTGCGGTGCCCGGCGGCGTCCTGGGCCCCCGCGGCTACTCGAAACGTGCGGTGTCGCCGGCGCCCCGGCGGACGATCTCCGGTTCGCCGCCGGACAAGTCGATGACGGTGGTCGGCTCGGTGCCGCAGTCGCCCGAGTCGAGCACGGCGTCCACCACGTGGTCGAGCCGTTCCTTGATCTCCCACCCCTGAGTCATCGGCTCGTCCTCGCCGGGCAGGAGGAGGGTGCTGGACAGCAGGGGCTCGCCGAGTTCCTCGACGAGCGCCTGCGCGACGACGTGGTCGGGGATGCGGACGCCGACCGTCTTCTTCCTGGGGTGCAGCAGCCGGCGCGGCACCTCCTTGGTCGCCGGCAGGATGAACGTGTAACTGCCGGGGGTGGCCGCCTTGACCGCCCGGAAGACGTCCTTGTCGACGTGCACGAACTGGCCGAGCTGGGCGAAGTCCCGGCATACCAGGGTGAAGTGGTGGCGGTCGTCGAGATCGCGGATCGACCGGATCCGGTTGATGCCCTCCCGGCTGCCGAGGCGGCAGCCCAGGGCGAAACAGGAGTCCGTCGGGTACACGACGAGGCCGTCGGACCGGATGGTGTCGGCCACGGTGCCGACGGTACGGCGCTGGGGGTTCTCGGGATGGACGTCGAAGTACTTCGCCATCCGGCGAGTGTAGGTGATCAGGGTCGATCCGCCCCCCGGCGGGCGGAGACGTTCGAGGAGGCGGGGGCCGGCCGCGGGCGGGACGGGGCGGGATTCCGGCGAATCGCCGGTGCGGGTGCGTGCGGGGGCGCACGCTGGGCATGCCCGACTCCGGGTGCCCCCCGGCACGTGCGTGCGGAGAGGCAACCGGACGAGCGGCGACTGACGAGCGATCATGACAGGTGCACTGATCGCACCCACCGATGCGGAGGAGTGGAACGGATGCCGAACGAGCGCGCAGGCCGGCCGGCGCGGCCGGAGGACCTGATCGATGTGCCTCGGCTGGTGACGGCGTACTACGCCTTGCACCCCGATCCGGCGGACCCCGCCCAGCGGGTCGCCTTCGGCACCTCGGGGCACCGCGGGTCCTCGCTCGCCACGGCCTTCAACGAGGACCACATCGCCGCGACCAGCCAGGCGATCTGCGAGTACCGGAGCCGGCAGGGCGTCGACGGGCCGCTGTTCCTCGGCGCCGACACCCATGCGCTGTCCGAACCCGCGAAGGTCACTGCGGTCGAGGTGTTCGCGGCCAACGGCGTCACCGTGCTGGTCGACGAGGCCGACGGCTACACCCCCACCCCGGCCGTCTCGCACGCCATCCTGGTCCACAACCGCGGCCGCACCTCCGGCCTGGCCGACGGTGTGGTGGTCACGCCGTCGCACAACCCACCGTCGGACGGGGGCTTCAAGTACAACCCGCCGAACGGCGGGCCCGCCGGTTCCGAGGCGACCGGCTGGATCCAGGAGCGCGCCAACGAGATCATCACCGGCGGGCTGAAGGACGTACGCCGCATCCCCTGGGCCCGGGCGCTGGCCGCCGCGACGACCGGCCGGTACGACTTCCTGGGTTCCTACGTGTCCGACCTGCCGTCCGTGCTCGACCTCGACGCGGTGCGCGCCGCGGGGGTGCGCATCGGCGCCGACCCGCTGGGCGGGGCGTCCGTGGCGTACTGGGGCCGCATCGCCGAGCAGCACCGCCTCGATCTGACCGTCGTCAACCCGCTCACGGACCCGGCGTGGCGCTTCATGACGCTGGACTGGGACGGCAGGATCCGCATGGACTGCTCCTCCCCGTACGCGATGGCGTCCCTGATCGAGCAGCGCGACCGGTTCCAGGTCGCCACGGGCAACGACGCCGACTCCGACCGGCACGGCATCGTCACCCCGGACGGCGGGCTCATGAACCCCAACCACTATCTGTCCACGGCGATCTCGTACCTCTACTCCCACCGCGCCGAGTGGCCGGCCGGAGCGGCGGTCGGCAAGACACTGGTGTCGTCGAGCATGATCGACCGGGTGGCGGCCGACCTCGGCCGGGAGCTGCGCGAAGTGCCGGTCGGCTTCAAGTGGTTCGTGGACGGTCTGCTCGACGGCTCGCTCGGCTTCGGCGGTGAGGAGTCCGCCGGAGCCTCGTTCCTGCGGAGGGACGGCTCGGTGTGGACGACCGACAAGGACGGCATCGTGCTCGCCCTGCTCGCGTCCGAGATCCTGGCCGTGACGGGGGCGTCGCCCAGCCGCCACTACGCCTCGCTCACCGAGCGGTTCGGCGAACCGGCCTACGCACGGGTCGACGCTCCCGCGACCCGCGAGGAGAAGGCCGTGCTGAGCCGGCTCTCCCCCGAGCAGGTGACCGCGGACACCCTGGCCGGGGAGCCGATCACCGCGGTGCTGACCCACGCGCCGGGCAACGGCGCACCGATCGGCGGCATCAAGGTGACCACCGCCAACGCCTGGTTCGCGGCGCGGCCTTCGGGCACGGAGGACGTCTACAAGGTGTACGCCGAGTCGTTCCTCGGGCCGGACCATCTGACGAGGGTCCAGGACGAGGCCCGGTCCGTGGTGGCAGCGGCCCTGCGCGGCTGAGCCCGCCGCGGCGGCGGGGCCGGGCCGTCAGAGCGGTTCGTCCCCGGAGGGCCGGACGAGGGGCAGGCAGACCCGGAACCGGGTGTCGCCCGGGTGCGAGGCGACGCGAATGTCACCGCCGTGCTTGTTGACCACGATCCGGTACGAGATGTCGAGTCCCAGGCCCGTCCCCTCGCCGACCGGTTTCGTCGAGAAGAACGGTTCGAAGATGCGGGGGCGGATGTCGGGATCGATGCCCGTGCCCGTGTCCCGTACCTCGACGTAGGCCTTGCCGCCCTCGTGCCAGGTGGCGAGGGTGAGGGTGCCGTCGCCGTCCATGGCGGAGAGGGCGTTGTCGATGAGGTTCGTCCACACCTGGTTGAGCTCCGCGCCGTACGCGGGGACGAGCGGCATGTCCCCGTCGTACTCCTTCTCCACCCGCACCCCGGCGGGGATCTTGGCCTTGAGCATCACCAGGGTGGCGTCCAGGAGTTCGTGGACGTCCACGGGCTGCTGGGCGGCGCGGTCGAGCTGGGAGTACTGCCGTGCCGCGTCCACCAGTCCGGAGATGCGGCGGACGGCGTCCTCGATCTCGCCCATCAGCATCTCGGTGTCGACGGTGTAGTTCAGCCAGGCCACCGCCGCCCGGCGGTTCTCGTCGGACAGTTCCGCGGTGGCGTCGGCGAGCCAGTCGGCGTCGATGCCGCCGGAGACGAGAGTGGGCGCGATGTCCCAGGCGTTCTCCAGCCCTGCATCCTCCAGCCAGTCGCCCAGTTCGTCCTCGGCGTCCGCCGCCTCGATCGCCGAGAGCCGGCGGGCGTCCCGGGCCCGCCGCACCGCGGCGTCCTGCATCTCCACGAGCTCGTGGAGGCGCTTGCCGTCGACGCGGCCGTCGGCGATCAGCGCCAGCTTGTGCCGCATGCGGGTCACCCGGTCACGCAGGGTGTCGGTGGCGCGGGCCGCCGCTGCGGCGGGGTTGTTGAGCTCGTGGGTCAGACCGGCGGTCAGCGAGCCGAGGGCGAGCAGCCGCTCGCGCTCTCCGACGATGATGTCACTGGCCCGGAGCCCGAGGAACAGTCCTTCGAGCAGATGCAGGGCCATGGGGAACCAGGTCCGGATGGCCGTGGCGAACTCGGACGCGGGCAGGACGAACAGCTCCACGTCGGTCACCGCACGCATCGTGTTCGGATACGCCTGGTCCACGCGGTCGCCGAGGTAGGCCTGGGTGGCCCCGCCGTAGGCGCCGCGCTGGTCGCTGCGGCTGAGTTCGATCTCGTCTCCGTGGAGCTGACGGCTGATCGCGACGGTGCCGGAGAGCAGCACGAAGAAGCAGGTCGCGCCCTCGCCCTGGGCGTACACGGGCGTTCCCGCCCCGCGCGCCTCCACCCGCCCGCGTTCGGACAGCCAGGCAAGCTGGTCGTCGTCGAGCGCCTCGAAGAGGAACAGGGTGCGCAGCTCGTCCGGGGTGAGCACCTCCCGTGAGACCGAGGCTGTCATTGGGCCTCCAGATAGCGGTGCACGAGCGTGACGGCCATCGCCCCTTCGCCGACCGCGGACGCCACCCGCTTGACCGACTCGGCGCGGACGTCCCCCGCCGCGAACACCCCGGGCACGCTGGTCTCGAGGTGGTACGGCGCCCGCACCAGCGGCCAGCGGGGCGACCGTCCGCCCGCCTCGGGGAGGTCGGGGCCGGTCAGGACGAATCCCCGGTCGTCACGGGCGACCAGTCCGTCCAGCCACTGCGTCTGCGGTTCGGCCCCGATGAACACGAACAGCCAGGTGGCGTCGACCTCCGTCAGGGCCCCGGTGCGGTTGTCCCGCAGGGTCAGCCGCTCCAGATGGCCCTCCCCGCCCCCGGCGGCCACCTCGGTGCACGGATGGATCTCGATGTTGGGCACGTCCTCGATCTGCTGGATCAGATAGGCGGACATGGAGTGGGTCAGGTCCGGGCCGCGCAGCAGCACACGGACCCTCGCGGCGAAGCGCGAGAAGTACACCGCCGCCTGCCCGGCGGAGTTGGCGCCGCCGACGATGTAGACGTCGTCGCCGCGGCAGCTGGCCGCCTCGAAGGCCGCCGAGCCGTAGAAGACGCCCGCACCGCAGAAGCCGTCGAGCTGTGCGCCCGCGAGGCGCCGGTAGGTGACGCCCGTCGCGAGGACGACGGTGTGCGCGCCGACCGAGGTGCCGTCCGCGAACCGCAGGACGCGTCCGGACCCCGCGGCCTCCAGCGCCACCACCTCGGTGGCGCTGAGCATCTCGGCGCCGAACCGGGCCGCCTGCCTTCGCGCCCGGTCGGTGAGCTGCGCGCCGGTGACCCCGTCGGGGAAGCCCAGGTAGTTCTCGATCCGGCTGCTCTGCCCCGCCTGGCCGCCGGTGGCGCTGCGCTCGACGAGCACGGTGCGCAGCCCCTCGGAGGCGGCGTAGACGGCGGCGCCCAGCCCGGCCGGGCCGGCTCCGATGACGACGACGTCGTAGAAGTCGGCCGCGGGGCTGGTGCGCAGGCCGACGTGGGCGGCGAGTTCCGCCTCCGTGGGGGCGTGCAGCACCTTGCCCTCCGCGGTGACGACGAGGGGGACGTCCGCCGGTGTGAGCCCGGCCGCCTCGAGCAGCTGGGCGCCCTCGGGTTCGTCGGCGGCTATCCACCGGTACGGCACGAGGTTGCGCGCGAGGAACTCCCGTACGGCGAAGGAGGGGGCGGACCAGCGGTGGCCCACCAGCCTCGTCTCGGGCGCGTCCGGGTCGGATGCCGCGTCCCAGATGTCGACCAGGGTGTCGAGCACGGGGTAGAGGTGCTCCTCCGGCGGGCTCCAGGGCTTGAGCAGGTAGTGGTCGAGATCGACGACGTTGATCGCGTCGATCGCCGCGCCCGTGTCCGCGTACGCGGTGAGCAGCACCCGTCGCGCCCGGGGGAACAGGTCCATGGCGGCCTCCAGGAACTGGACGCCGTTCATGGTGGGCATGCGGTAGTCGGCGATCATCACGGCGACCGCCTCGCCCCGCAGCCTGACCTCGCGCAGGGCTTCGAGACCCTCGTCGCCCGAGGTGGCGCGCAGCACCCGGAAGCGGTCGCCGTAGTGGCGCCGCAGATCGCGGGCGATGGCCCGGGAGACTCCTGGATCGTCGTCGACGGTCAGGATCGTCGCCTTAGCCATCTCTTCATGATGCGCCCGCGGTCGGACGGGCGCCTGCCGGGACGGCGTCTCCCCCGGGCGTCCCCCGCCCCGGGCCTTGCCGGGGTGCGCTCTCCGCCCGCGCTCGCGGGCGCAGGGGCCGGGCTCGCGGCCGTACGGACCGGAACGGCTCCGGCCCGTACGGCCCCCCGGACGGAAGGGCCCTGCCCGCGCGGGAGCACCTGCTGTGAGCGCAGGCGGAAGCCCCGGCGGGGGCGCAGACTGAGTGTCGTCGGGCCGAGACCGAGCCTCCTCGTGCGACGCAGAGGAGTCCGATGGCACATTCAGCCACGCCCACCCCCGGGGAACTGCCGGAGGAGCCATACCGGACGGGCCCGCGCGCCCGGTTCCCCGCGCACGCGGTCCTCCGCGGCTGCCGCGCCGCCGTCGTGCTGCCCGCGGTGCTCGCCCTCGGTCTGCTGGTCGCGGGAGACCCGGAGCTGGCGGGCTTCGCGGCGTTCGGGGCGTTCGCCTCCCTCGTCATCGCGTCCTTCGGGGGCTCCCGGAGTGCCGGGGCCCCGGCCTTCGCCCTGTTGCTCGCGGTCGGGGGGCTGATGGTGGCCGCGGGCTGCCTGGCGTCGCTGAGCCTGCCGTCCGCCGTGCTCGTGACCCTCCCCGTGGCCTTCCTCGCCTACTACTTCGCGATCGAGGGCCCGCACGGAGGGTCGGGGGCGACGGCCGCGCTGCTGGGCTACGTGCTGGCGGCCGCCACCCCGGCCCCGCTGTCCGAACTGCCCGTGCGCGTCGGCGGCTGGTGCCTCGGAGTCGCGGCCGGAGGGGTCGCCACGCTGCTGCTGAGGGCCCCGGCTGGCGAGGACTCCTTCCGTTCGGCGGTCTCGAGCATGGCGCGGGCGCTCGGCCGCCACCTGTCGGCACTGCTGGACGGCGCGGCGGGGCCGGACGAGGCGCGGTCCTCGGATAGGGCGGTACGCGCGATGCTCACGGAGTTCACCTCCGGGATGCACCAGCCGAGCGGCACCAGGTCCGCCGACCGGTCGCTGACGGACGTGGTCGGGGCGCTCCTCTGGGCCAGAGGGCTGATCGGCGAGGCCGCGAACCGGTGCGTGGGAGGTCTGAGCCGGGCGGACGGGCCCGAGACGGAGGTCCTGGAGGCGTCGGCCGAACTGCTGCACCGGACGGCGGACTTCCTCGACGACGAGGGCCCGGAGCCCGACGTGACACAGGTCCAGCGCCTGCTGGCGGCGTACGGGACGCGGGTGGACTGCATGGACCAGGAGTCCCCGCCGTCCGGGACGTTCGTCTCCCACGCCTTCTACACCGTCAACATCGGTGAGGCGGCGGCGACCACCGCGGTGGAGACCCTGCGTGCGGTGCGCCGGCCCCCTTCCCACCGGCCGCACATCGCCTGGCGCCGGGCCGTCGCCCCGTGCCGGTCGTCGCTGCGGCACCTGGCCGGCCGGGCGCGCCGCAGCAGCGTGGTCACGGCCTGGCGGGACTCGGCGACCATCGACTCGATCTGGTTCGTCAACGCGCTGCGCTCGGCGGTCGCCATGGCGCTGACCATCGCCGTCGTCCACCTGGCGGGGCTCGACCGGGGCTTCTGGGCGCTGCTCGGCGTGCTCGCCGTGCTGCGCACGAGCGTCGCGTCCACCGGGTCCCGGGCCGTGGTCGCCCTGCTGGGAACGGTCGCGGGTGTCGTCGTGGGCGGCGTGCTGATCGGCCTCGCGGGCAGCGACTCGGCCGTCGTGTGGGCGGTCTTCCCCCTCGTCGTGTGGCTCGCCGCGTTCAGTCCCGGTGCGCTGCCCGACGTGGTCGGCCAGGCGGCGTTCACCGTGGTCGTCCTCTGCCTCTACACGCTCCTCTCCCCCTCGGGTTGGCAGTTGGGGCTCGTCCGTCTGCAGGACGTGGCCGTCGGGGCCGCGGTCAGCCTGCTCGTCGGGGCCCTGATGTGGCCCCGCGGCGCCGCGGGAGTCCTGCGGAGCAACATGGCCGAGGTGTTCCGGCTGGGCGGCCGGGACCTGACCGCGTCCACCGGTTGGGCGCTGGGCTTCGTCACCACCCGTCCGTCGGTTCGTCTGACCGCGTCGTCGCCCTCGACCCGCCACATGCACGACTCCCTGCGCGGCTACCTGGCCGAGCCCGCCTCCCGCGGGATGGAGCGGGCGGACCTGTGCTTCCTGTCCTCCTCGGCCGTCTGGCTGCGGATGACGACGAGCGGCCTCGCCCGGCAGTCGCAGGTCGTGCTGGACCAGGATCCCGACCGCTTCCGGCTCGGCGACCTCGCGTCGCAGCTGGCGACGTTCTACACCCGGCTCGGGGACCGGCTGGAGCGGGCGGATGTGCCGGACCCGGCGGGCGGGCCGCCGGACGGCCGCGTCGCGCTCTCCGGGGTCGTGCCCCGCACATGCCGCTCCTGGTGGGTGTACGAGTACCTCCTCCATCTCGACCGCCAGGCCGCGCGGCTGACGGCACCGGCGCTCCGGCTGGCCAGGGACCCGGGCACGGGCGGCCGGTGGTTCGGGCGCGCCGGCCCGCCCGAGCCCGCGGTACGGGGCCGTTCCGGCGAGCGGTGGTGACGTCCGGGCCGTCCGCGGCGACGAGCGGGGGCGAGCCCGCACGCGCCACGACCGTCGAACCGTCCTTCGGCCTCGTCCTCGTCCCCACCGCCACCCAGCCGACCGAGGTACCGGTCGAGACGGCCGCACCGACCCCGCCGGCTGCCGGCGCCGCGGTGCAGTGCGTCGCGGTCGTGCCGGGGAACCGCGTGCAGCGCCAGGGAGGCGGACGCGGAGACGGCGCCCGAGCGGCCGGCCCGCTGAAACCCCGCACGGGCGTCCGAGCCGGCCGATCCGCCCGTGTCCGACACGGCCGTCCACCCGTCCCGTTCGCACCGAGGACGCCTCGACCCGGGCATTGACCCATCGGGCGTCTTTCGTACCGCCGAACGGCGGGCAGGCCGCAAACCCGTGTGGCGACAGGTCGTCAAAGGGGGAACAGAACCCGGTTCACGGGGTCCCGGAACACCCTCGAACCCCACGTCCGGGGCCCTTTGGTCACTCACCCGCATGGACTAATCACGGAGCGAGAACCCCTGCGGCCATTGGGGTGTCCGCCATTCGGAGTTGCAGCCCCCCATGGGCCGTGAGTCCTTGGAAAGCGTGTCCCGCCGGTTCTCACCATCAGGAGGAGACATGGGCACTGTGCAGAACAGCCGACAGAACGACAGGCTGTCCGTGGTTTTCGCGGTCCGGGTCATCGAGGGCGGCGAAGAGGGATTCCTGGAGATGTACGACAAGCTCCGGAAGTCCGTCGCCGGTACTCCCGGCCACATCGTCGAGCGGCTCGGTGAGCCCGTCGACGACTCCCGCCAGTGGGTGATCACCAGCGAGTGGGAGACTCCCGAACACTTCTTCGCCTGGCAGCAGAGCGAGGACCACCGTGCACTGGTGGCCCCGCTCCGCGAGTGGGTCGACTCGACGCAGTCCCTGAGGTTCCGGATCGTCAAGGAGACCGTGAAGGAGACGTCATGACGTACACCACGAACGGCCCCGTCGCCGTCCTCGGTCTGGGCACCATGGGCAGCGGCCTGGCCTCACGCCTCCTCGGTCAAGGCATACAGGTACGGGTGTGGAACCGCACCCCGGAGCGTGCCGAGCCGCTAGCCCGGGCGGGCGCCTTCGCGGCGTCCCGCCCGAGCGAGGCGGTCGAGGGCACGAGTGCCGCCATCTGCACCGTCGCCGACGGCGACGCCCTGCGGACCGTGCTGCGCGGTCCGGACGGGATCCTGGCCCGGGGCGGCTACCCCGGCGCCCTGATCTGCGCCGGCACCGTCGCTCCCGAGGAGGTCGTCCGCCTCGCCGGGGACGCGCCCGCCGTCCTGGACGTCGGCATGCTCGGCAACCGCGACCACGCCCGCGACGGCGAACTGCGCCTGTTCGTCGGCGGCGAGGAGCGGGTCTTCACCGCCGGTCGTCCGCTGCTGGAGATGCTGGCCAAGGAGGTCGTCCATCTGGGCGCACTCGGTTCCGGCATGCGGATGAAGCTGCTCCTCAACCTGCTGATGGGCATAGAGGTGCAGGCGATGGCCGAGGCCGCCGAGCTGGCGGCCGCCTCCGGACTCGACCGGAAGCAGGTCCTGCGCACGATAGCGGGCAGCGGCTTCGCGTCGCCGGTCATGTCGTTCAAGTCCCGGCGCCTTGCCTCGAGCCGCTTCGAGGAGCCGGACTTCCGGCTGCGGCTGATGGCCAAGGACCTCATGCTCGCAACGGAGCAGGCCGCAGCTTCCGGCCTGAGCCTGCCGCTCACCGCGGCGGCCGCGGAGACCCATGTCCGCGCCATCGAGCAGGGGTTCGGTGACGAGGACTGCGCCGCGGTCACCCGCGCCCTCACACGGAAACCGGGAACCGACAAATGATCATCGACATCCACGGACACCTGTCCCCGCCGGAGGCGGCCGAACGCTTCCCCATGCCCCCCAGCCTGACCGACGTGGACGGAATGCTCGCCGCCCGGGCCCAGGCCGGAATCGACCTCACCATCATCGGCAGCCCCGTCGGCGCCGGGGCGATGGCACGGGTCCCGGGCGTGGACAACTACAAGCAACCGCGCGACCGGCTGCGTGGCTTCCACGCGTGGATGTCGGGCCTGATCACCACGTTCCCGGACCAGTTGCGCGGGTACGTCTACGCGAACCCGTTCGGGGACGACGACCATCTGGAAGGGGTGCGGGAGACGCTGGCGGACCCCGCCTTCGTCGGCCTGATCACCACTTCCAGCGTGCACGGCGAGCTGCTCGGCTCGCCGCGGGCGGACTCCTTCTTCGCGCTGGCCGCCGAGGCAGGAGTACCCGTCATGGTGCACGCACCGGCGGAACCGGTCGGCACGGAGCGGGTGGAGAACATCGCCTTCGTCGAGCAGATCGGCCGTTTCGGCGACGTCACCATGGGCATGGCCATGATCGCTTTCGCGGGGTGGCTGGACAAGTACCCCGGTCTGCGACTGATCGGCGCGACCGGCGGCGGTGCCATGGCACTGCTGCCCGAGCGCCTCCAGATGGCGGCGCGCCCCCGGCACTGGGGCGGGGGCGCGCCGCCCTCCGCCCCGCCGGAGGCCGGCCGGCCGGCGGGGGGCCCCGGGCCGACCGTCCCGGCGTCGCCCGACCCTGGCGCCGCACTGCAGCGCATGTACGTCGACACCAGCCCGTTCAGCCCGGCGCACCTGACCCTCAACGCGGAGGTCCTGGGGCCCGAGCGGATGCTTTTCGGCACCGACTCGCCGCCGCTGTCCGTGCCGCTCGAGGACCTCGTCCGCATGATCGAGAAGCTGCCCGTCGACAAGGCGGCCCAGCAGCGCATCCTCGGCGGCAACGCCGAGGCCCTCTTCGACCTCAGGAGCCGTCCGTGACCACGACGCACGACCCCGTCGCCGCAGCCGAACGGTGCACCGCGGAGTTCCGGCGGAACCCGCACCCGGTGTACGCGCACCTCCGGGACACCGCTCCCGTCTGCCCGATGACACCGCCGCACGGCATCGAGACGTACCTGATCACCCGGTACGAGGACGCGCGCGCGGCGCTGTCGGACCCCCGGCTGAGCAAGGACATGTACGGGGCCATGGACGCGTACCGGAGGATCTTCGGTGACTCGTCGGTGGCACTGGACGACAACATGCTCAACTCCGACGCGCCGAAGCACACCCGGCTGCGCAAACTGGTCAACTCCGAGTTCACCCCGCGCCGGGTCGAGGCCCTGCGGCCGAAGATCCAGGAAATCGTGGACCGGCTGCTCGACGCCTGCCCGACCGGGGAGCCGTTCGACCTGCTTCCGGCGTTCGCCTTCCCGGTGCCGATCACGGTGATCTGCGAGCTGCTCGGCGTACCGCCGAAGGAACGCTCGCTGATGCAGGAGCTGTCGACGACGGTCGCCCAGACGGGCTTCGGCGAGGAGTTCAAGCGGGCCCAGCAGCAGGCGGAGGAGAACCTCCACGCCTACTTCACCGAGCTCATCGCACGCAAGCGCGCCGAGCCGGGCGACGACCTGCTCAGCGCGCTCGCCGCGACCCAGGACCAGGAGGGCGGGCTGACCGGCAACGAACTGGTCTCCACGGCGTTCCTGCTGATGTTCGCCGGCCACAAGACGACCGCGTACCTCATCGGCAACGCCGTGTACCACTTCCTCGCCAACCCGGCACAGCTCCGCGCCGTGCAGGCGGACCCGGAGCTGACCGGCCCGGCGGTGGAGGAACTGGTCCGCTTCGACGGCTCGGTCGAGAGCGCGACGTTCCGGTACGCCACCGAGGACATGGAGATCGGCGGCACCCGGATCCCCAAGGGCGCCCTGGTGCAGATCTCGCTGCTGTCGGCCAATCGCGACCCGCTGAAGTTCGAGAACCCGGACGAGTTCGACGTGCACCGCCAGGGCACCGCCGCCCACATCGGCTTCGGGCACGGCGGTCACTACTGCCTGGGCGCGCCGCTGGCCCGGCTGGAGACGCAGTTGGCGCTGAACGGCCTGTTCGGCCGGTTCCCGAGGATCGCACTGGCCGATCCCCAGGCCGGGCCGGCGTGGATGGAGGTGCCGTTCCCGGCCTTCCGCGGCCTCACGGAACTGCCGGTCGTGCTCGAACCCGCCGCCTCCTGAGCGGCGGCGTCCGGAACGCCGCGGTGCGAGCCCGTACCCCCGAGCCGGGCTCGCACCGCGGCCCCGTGTCACGGTGCCCCGGGGCGCGCCGGTGGGTACGGTCGGAACCATGCGACGGGCCGGCGCGGTACTGATCGACATCGACGGTGTCCTCACCGTCTCCTGGGAACCCCTCCCGGGGGCGGTCCAGGCCATGGAGCGCCTGCGGGAGCGGCGCGTCCCCCTGGCGCTGGTCACCAACACCACGTCGCGCACCCGCGAGTCCGTCGCCGCCGCACTGGCCGGGGCCGGCTTCCCGGTGGCCGCGGACGACGTCCTGACCGCGCCCGCCGCGACCGCGGCGTATCTCGCCGCGCGGTTCCCCGGGGCTCGATGCCTGCTCCTCAACAGCGGTGACATCGCCGGGGACCTCGAAGGGGTCGCCGTCGTCGGCCCTGAGGACGACGCCCCGGCGGACGTGGTCGTCGTCGGCGGCGCGGGGCCCGAGTTCGGCTACGCGGCGCTGAACCGCGCGTTCGCCCATCTCCGGCGCGGCGCTCACCTGGTCGCCATGCACCGCAATCTGTACTGGCGGACCGACGCGGGGCTCCAGCTCGACTCGGGCGCGTTCCTGGCCGGCCTGGAACGGGCTGCCGGCACGGAGGCCGAGGTGATCGGCAAGCCGTCGGGGGCCTTCTTCGCCACCGCCCTGGCCCGTCTCGGCGCCGATCCCGCCGGGACGCTCATGGTGGGCGACGACATCGAGTCCGACGTCCTCGCGGCACAGCGCCACGGGCTCACCGGGGTCCTGGTCAGGACGGGCAAGTACCGGCCCGGGACCCTCCGGGACGCGTCGGGGGCGCCGGACCACGTCCTGGACTCCTTCGCCGATGTGCCGGGGCTGCTGGAGCGGCTGGCAGGACGGAACGGCTGAGCAACCCGGGGCGCCTACCGGCACCTACGACGCCGTCGGCCCGGTCGTCCCGTTCGGCGACTGGATCGAGCTGTCCCGCGCGGTCGGCGGGCACACCGGGGCGGTCGTGACGGCGGACGCGGCATGGCTGCTCGCCAACGACGTGGCCGGGTTCATGGGGCCGGAGTCCCTCCCCATGTGGCTGGACGAGCCGGGGCCCGGCGGCCCGGACGCGACGCGCAGGACACGAGCGGCACGAACGACACCGCGTGATCTCGACACCACCGCGTGATCGCACAGGGCACGCGGGTCACCGGGCGACGGGACGTGCCGGGCCCGGCGCAACCCCGTCGCAACGTCGCCGGGGGTTGACTCGGCCACCACGCCGCGCGAAGCGCCGCGGCGGGGAAGGGGCGGAACGTGTATCTGCGTCATACGGAGCGCCCGGTGCGCGGGTGGGCACCTCGGCCCCCGGACCGCGCGTCATGAGCGCCGGGACGGACCCGCTCGCGCCCGTGGAGCTCACGCCCGCCGCGGCCGGCCTCGTACGCCGGCTGACCGCGGCCCACGGGCCCTTGATGTTCCACCAGTCGGGAGGCTGCTGCGACGGCAGTGCCCCCATGTGCTATCCGGCGGGCGAGTTCCGCACCGGCGGCTCGGACGTGCTGCTGGCCGAGCTCGCCGTCGAGGGCGTCGACGCGCCGGTGCCCTTCTGGATGTCGGTGAGCCAGTACGAGGCGTGGCGCCACACGCGTCTGATCGTGGACGTCGTCGAGGGGCGAGGCAGCGGGTTCTCGCTGGAGGCCCCCGAGGGTGTGCGGTTCCTGACCCGCTCCCGGATGCTCGGCACCTGATCCCCCGCCCCGGCGACGCCCCGGTGCGGTGGGGGGATGGTCCGCCACGTACCGGGCGGGGGCTCCCCCGGACCGGGCGGTGTCGGGGGGGCTCGTGCGGTGACGGCGCCGCGTCGCCGCGCGGGACGGCGCGGCGGTGGCTAGCGTGGCTCGCGGGGAGTCCCCGACCCTCACCATCCGCACGGAAGAGAGTCACCGTCATGGCAGACGCACCCGAAGGCACACCGATCTGGGCCGACGCGATGTTCTCCGACCTGGAGGGGGCCAAGACCTTCTACGGCGAGGTCCTGGGCTGGACGTTCGGCGAGTCGTCGTCGGAGTACGGCGACTACACGCAGGCGTACGCGGACGGCAAGGCCGTCGCCGCGGTGGTGCCGCCCATGCCCGGGCAGGAAGGGCACTCCCAGTGGTGCCTCTATCTGGCTTCCCCGGACGCCGCCGCCACCGCGGGCAAGATCCGGCAGAACGGCGGCACCGTGCTCATGGAGCCGATGCAGGTCGGCGACTTCGGGACGATGTGCCTGGCACAGGACCCGAGCGGCGTCGCCTTCGGCGTCTGGCAACCGGGTACGCACAAGGGCTTCGAGGCGACGAACGTACCCGGATCCTTCTGCTGGGCGGAGGTCTTCACCCGTGAGCCCGGGAAGTCGGACGCGTTCTTCCCCGCCGTCTTCGGCTACGGCGTGAAGGCGGTCGCGGATCCCGGGATGGACTTCAAGGTGTTCGACCTGGGCAGCGATCCCGTCCTCGGACGGATGAGGATGACGGACGAGGAGTTCCCGCCCGAGGTGCCCTCCTACGTCCAGGTCTACTGGACCGTCGCGGACTGCGACGACGCGGTGGCGAAGGTCCGGAAGCTGGGCGGCAGGGTGGTGTTCGGGCCGATGTCGATGCCCTTCGGCCGGTTCGCGGCCGTGATCGACCCCCAGGGCGCGGCGTTCGCCGTCATCGACACCACCACGACCGCGGGCGAGATGCCGACGTTCACCTGACGCGCGGGCGGACGCCCGGCACCGCGTGCGACCGGTACCGGGCGTCCGCGTGCACCCGGGCCCGGCCGTCCGCCGCGGTCGCCAATGGAGAGCACGCCGTAGGCGGCACAGCGGCCCGTCGACGGCGCCACGGCATACGGGGTGCCGGCCGGAGCGCCGTTCAGCGGCGCGTGAAGGTGCCCAGGCCCGTCCCGTCGAGGTACTCGACGCGCAGCGTCCGCGCCGCCGTGCTCCCCTCCGCGAAGGAGAACGTGACGCCCGTCAGCCCCACCGCGTTCTCACCGGTCGTCTCGAAGCTGAACGTGTCGCCGTCGTAGTGGCGCAGCGGGAAACGCTTCGGCTCCGGGCCGAGTTCGAGCACGAGTCCGTCCGGACCGGTGGTGACGTCGGCCTTGCCGTAGTAGGAGTTTCCGTACGTCCCCGTGTAGGCGCCGTCGGACCGGGCGGCCTTGGCGGTGGCGGGCGGATCGGCGTAGTCGGTGGGCGACACACCAGCGTCGTCCATCTCCGTGTACAGCGCGGCGAAGAGGGCGAGCCAGTCGCGAGTGGGCTTGCCGTACTGGGCGGTGTCGAAGAAGTCCTCGGCGACGGCGTCGGCCAGCCCGACGGGCTTGCCGTTGGTGAGCACGACGATGCCGAGCTGCTCACCGGGCAGCATGGTCACGTTGGTGTTGGCGCCGAGTTCGAAGGCACCGGAGTGGCTGAGCCGCAGCCGGGCCTGGTTGTCGTAGTTCACGTTCCAGCCCAGCCCGTAGAAGCCGGTGCGGCCCGCGGGGGCCGTCGGCGGCTGGGAGACGATCTCGGGCAGATGGGTGTGTCGCAGGCTCGCCGCGTCGACGAGCTGTCTGCCGTCGAGCCTGCCTCCGGCGAGTTGGAGTCGCAGCCACCGCATCATGTCGGCCGCGGTGGAGCTGACGCCTCCCGCGGGCGCCTGGGCGTCCGCGTCGCGGACGTACTTGGCCTGCCAGGTGCCGTCGGGCCCGGGTACGTGGGTCACCGCCTTGTTCGCGGCCTTTTCGTAGTCGGCGAAGGTGGTGCTGGTGGAGTCCATGCCGGCGGGCCGGAAGAGGGTGTCCTCGGCGAGCTTCTGCCAGCTGACACCCTCCGCGCGGGCGACGGCCTCCGCACCGGCGGTGAAGCCGAAGTTCGTGTACGCGTACGAGGCGCGGAAGGGGGCCAGCGGCTCGTCGCGGAGACGGCCCAGGATGTACGCCTGGTCGTAACCGAGGTCCTCCAGCAGGTCTCCCGCGTGATCGGGCAGGCCGCTGCGGTGGGACATGAGGTCGGTGACGGTGACATGCCCGGACACCCAGGGGTCCTTGAGGGCGAAGCCGGGCAGGTGGCGGGCGACGGGTTCGTCCCAGCCGGCTCCCCGGTCGTCCGCGTCCTTGCCTGCGACGGCCCCCGCGACGACGGTCGAGCCGATCGGCTTGGAGAGGGAGGCCAGCTGGAAGACGGTGTCGGGGTCGACGGCCGCGGCCTCGCCGACGTGCCGCTTGCCGAAGCCCTTCAGGTACAGCACCCGGTCCTCGTGCACGACGCCCACCGCGACCCCGGGGACGCCGGTCTGTTTCATCATGCCCTGCACGACTCCGTCCAGCCGGGCCACGGCGCGGTCCACGTCGGCCCGGGTGAGCAGCGGCGGCGGCTGGTCCGTCGGGGGTTTCGGTACGGCTCGGGACGGCGGAGGGGTGGGGCCGGGCGAGGGGTCCCGAACGACCGCACCCGAGGTGAGGGCCGTCGCCGCGAAGAGCAGTGCGGCCAGGCCCGATGCGGCGAGCGGGCGGCCACGGCGCGGCCGCAGGCCTTTCGCGGCGTGCATGAACCCATTGAACGCCCGAATCGGGGTCCTGTCGTCCGGAGACCGTCGCCGTGCGCTTCGCACGTCCGGCCCTGAGACCCGGGCGCCGTCGTCCGCGGCGGAGGGCCGCCCCCGGGCCGGGGTCCGCCGTCGGGGCGCCGAACCCTCAGGGCTTGAGCTTGCCGACGACCTCTGCGGTCGCGGAGACACCGTCGTGGATGGTGGGCGCCATGCTCGTGCCCGCGAGGAAGAACCCGAGCAGGCCGCACACGAGGGCGTGTGAGAGCTTCAACCCGCCGTTGCGCAGGAAGATCACCGCCAGGACGAGCAACAGCAGCACCACTGAAACCGAAACGGCCATGGCCGGTCTCCCTCCGCCGCACCGGGATTGTGCGGCATTCGGGCGCCAGTGTGGCGGAGTGGAGGCGCCGGACGGCCGACTGGCATGTCCGCCGATCGGGTGGTCGTCAAACCCGTTGTTGACCCCGGACGTTGCCGCGGGTCAGTCGGGGTGGGCGAGGAGGCAGCGGCGTAGACCGGCGAGGTCGTCGGTGTCGATGTGATCGGCGCGGGCCGTGGAGCGTGAAGGGGACTGCCGCGACGAGACCGGCTCCGATGGGGTGCATGGCCACCCACTTTGGATCCGGGTAGGACGCAGTCGCCCGCCCAGGAATCGATCCCACGTCCAGAACGTATCGACAATGGACCGCTTCCAGTTCGCCACGGCCGCAGAATATGGCAGCTGATGGGCTGACACCCGGCCGGGCCACCGCCTGGCTGCCGCCGTCCTTCTCGACACCGACACCGACGCCGTGCGCGATCGTTGGCAGCCCGGCGGTCTCCGCGCCCGTCTGCTGCCGTTGGTGCGTCCGTGCTCAAGATCGTCCCGGGAAGGAGCGTCACCCTGCCCGGCCCGAGCGGCAGCAGGGTCTCCGGCGGAGGTGTGCTGGTGCGCCGCGAACAGCCGGGAACTCCGGCCGGCAGCACTGCGGTTCCCCTACTTCTTCTGGAGCCTGCTGACCGCGAAGACCGCGATCAGGCCGCAGGCCAGGCCCGCGAGACCCCAGGGACCGCTCGGGCTGTGGTCGTTGAGGTAGTAGCCGATGGCGCAGAAGACGAGGGTCACGGACAGGACGATGAGTCCCCAGAAGCGTCTTCCGGGCATTCGTCTGCTCCTTCTTGTGATGTCGGGTCGCAAGACCCTTCCTGCGGCTCTGGCTGGAGCACGGTGCGTCGGTCCGGGTCGGCCCCCCTTGGGAGGCTGGAGCCCGTACCGGGCAGGCCGGGCCCCCGAGGGTGTCGGGGGGTGCACGACCGTGATGGCGAAGCCAGGCTCGCCACGGCGGCAGGATACGGCAGATGATGATCCCGCCTTCGGCCCGGCCGGCACCTGCCGGCCGTCGTCGGGCCGACACCGGTGTCGTTCGTGGACGTCCACGAACAGCGCGATCACCAGACGCTCCGGCAACCGGAAGACGGACGGCACGCCCGGCCACCACCGCAGACGGTCCGACGGGCCGAGTCCGTGCAAACCTGCCGGAGCCCGGCGCCCGCTCCCTCGCCGCGGCCGTACGACGTCGGCCGCGGCGCCCCTCATCGGCCGTGCCCCCGGGCCCCGCGTCACTGCGGGCCGGGCAGCGAGACGAGTTCCGCCAGCACCTCCTTGTGACGACCCGGGGTGCCGAGGGCGATCTCGTCGGCCTTGGCCCTCTTGAGATACAGGTGCGCGGGGTGCTCCCAGGTCATACCGATACCGGCGTGGAGCTGGACGCATTCCTCGGCGGCGCGCACCGCCACCCGGGAGCAGTGCGCCTGGGCTACGGAGACCGCGAGCGGTGCCTCGGCGCTTCCGGTGGCGAGCGCGTCCGCCGCGTTGCGCGCCGCAGCGCGCGCTCCGGCGACATCGAGCCACAGTTGCGCCATCCGGTGCTTCAGTGCCTGGAACGAGCCCACGGGCCGGTTGAACTGGTACCGGTCACGCGTGTACCGGACCGTCTCCTCCAGACACCATTCCGCGATCCCCAACTGCTCCGAGGCGAGCAGCCCGGCGCCGGCGAGAAGCCCGCGGCGCACCGCCGCGCCGGCCTGCTCCGCGTCCGCCAGCCGGGTGCCGGAGCCTTCCGCGGTGGTGACGGAGGCGAGGGGGCGGGTGAGGTCGAGCGCGGTGAGCGGTTCGATCGCCGCGTCGCCGCGCTCCACGGCGTGGAGGCCGTCGTCCCTGAGCACGAGGAGGACATCGGCGGCGGCGGCGTCGGCGACGCCCGTGACGGTCGTTCCGCTCGGGCGACCGGCCCCGGCGGAGGCGGCGAGCGGGAGGGCGAGGACCGCCACGGTCCGGCCGGCGGCCAGCCCCTTCAGGAGACCCGTGGCACCCTCACGCGCCCCGCCGAGCGCGAGCAGCGTCTCGGTGGCGATGACCGAACTGGTCAGGTAGGGCGCGGGGGTGACCCCGCGGCCGAGCTCCTCCAGCACGACCGCGGCCTCGCGGTGACCGGCGCCCTGGCCGCCCAGTTCCTCGGGCACGAGCAGTCCGGCCGCGCCGATGCCGGCCGCGAGCGACTGCCAGAGCCCGTCGTCGTAGGGCGATCCCGACTCGGCGCGGGCGAGGGTGGCCGTGTGGTCGGACCGACCGGTGAGCAGGGAGCGAACCGCGGCCCTCAGGTCGTCCTCGGTCTCGGAGTAGAGGAGGTCGGGCTGTGTGCTCATCGCGCGAGGTCCTTCCAGGGGACGTCCTTGTCGTTGCGGGGTTCGGCGGGCAGTCCGAGCACCCGCTCGGCGACGATGTTGAGCAGCACCTCGCTGGTGCCGCCCTCGATCGAGTTGCCCTTGGAACGCAGATAGCGGTAGCCCGCGTCACGGCCGGTGAAGTCGACCAGTTCGGGGCGGCGCATGGTCCAGTCGTCGTACAACAGGCCCTCGCCGCCGCGGAGTTCCACCTCGAGGCCGCTGATCTGCTGGTTCAGCCGGGCGAAGCCGAGCTTCATGCCCGATCCCTCGGGGCCGGGCTGGCCCGCGGCGAGCTGCTGGCGCAGTCGTTCGCCGGTGAGCCGGGAGACCTCGGCCTCCACCCACAGGGTGAGCAGCCGCTGGTGGAGGTCGTGGGTGCGCAGCTCCGGACGGTCGCGCCAGGTGCGGGCGACGGGCCCGATCATTCCGCCTTCGCGCGGCAGCCGCATGCCGCCGATGGAGACGCGTTCGTTCATGAGGGTGGTCTGGGCGACCTTCCAGCCCTCGCCGACGGGGCCGAGGCGGCGGGAGTCGGGAATCCGCACGTCCGTGAGGAAGACCTCGTTGAACTCGGCCTCGCCGGTGATCTGGCGCAGCGGCCGGACCTCGACGCCCGGGTCGCTCATGTCGCAGAGGAAATACGTGATGCCCCGGTGCTTGGGAGCGTCCGGGTCGGTGCGGGCGATGAGGATGGCCCAGCGGGCGACGTGTGCGCTGGATGTCCACACCTTCTGGCCGTTGACCACCCAGTCGCCGTCGGCGCCCTCCCGGACGGCGCGGGTGCCGAGCGCGGCCAGGTCGGAGCCGGCGCCGGGCTCGCTGAACAGCTGGCACCAGACCTCCTCGCCGACCCAGAGCGGCCGCAGGAACCGCCGCTTCTGCTCCTCGCTGCCGTAGGCGAGGATCGTGGGCGCAGCCATGCCGAGGCCGATGCCGATCCGGCGGGGGTCGTTGTCGGGGGCGCCGGCGGCTTCCAGTTCGGCGTCGACGACGGCCTGCAGCGAACGGGCCGCGCCGAGTCCGCCGAGTCCGGCCGGGTAGTGGACCCAGGCCAGACCGGCGTCGAAGCGGGCCTTGAGGAAGTCGGTCCGCCCGGTGGTGGCGGGCGGGTGTGCCGCGAGGAACTCGCGGGTGCGCTGGCGCAGTTCGGCGGCGTCGGTCATGCGGCCGCTCCTTCCGGGAGGACGACGAGGCGTCCGGTGGTGGTGCCGTCGGCGACCCGCTGGACGGCGTCGGCGGCGTCCTTGAGGGCGACTCGGTCGCTGACGAGGGGCTTGATCAGTCCCCCGGCCGCCAGGTCGGTGAGCGTCTCGTGGCAGCGGAGCACGGCCCGGGGGTCCTTCCGGTTGTAGAGGCCCCAGTGCAGTCCGACGATCGAGTAGTTCTTCACCAGCGCGTGGTTGAGCGCCGGGCTGGGGATGCCGCCGCTCGCGAAGCCGACGACGAGGATGCGGCCCTCGAAGGCGACGCACCTGGCGGACTTGGCGTAGGCGTCGCCGCCGACCGGGTCGTAGACGACGTCGGCACCGCGGCCGCCGGTGGCGTCCTTCACCGCGGTGACGATGTCGTCCTCACGTCGGTCGATGACCAGGTCGCAGCCGAGCTCGCGGGCCACCGCGGCCTTCTCCGGTCCGCCGACGACGCCGATGACACGGGCGCCGGCGGCCTTGCCGAGTTGGACCGCCGCACTTCCGACGCCGCCGGACGCGGCGTGCACGAGAAGGGTCTCGCCCTCCTGGAGGTTCGCGCGGCGGTGCAGTCCGAACCAGCCTGTCTGGTAGCCGATGTGCAGTGCCGCGGCCTCGGCGTCGTCGAGGGCGTCGGGGGCGGGGAGCAGCGCGGCCTCGTCGGCGACGGCGTACTCGGCGAGCCCGCCGTACGGCAGGGCAGGGGTGGCGATGACGCGGCGGCCGTCCTCGGTCTCACCGCAGATCTCCACCCCGGGGGTGAAGGGCAGCGGCGGCGTCACCTGGTAGTGGCCGCGGCAGAGCAGCGCGTCGGGGAAGTTGACGTTGGCGGCCCGCACCCTGAGCAGGACCTGTCCTTCGCCGGGCTCCGGGCGGCCGGTCTCCTCCAGGCGCATCACCTCGCCCGGCTCGCCGTTCCGGTGCACTCGCCATGCCTGCATTCGGGCCTCCGCGGTGTGTAGGGCGTACCACTGCTCTGCGCATACTAAGCGGTCGCTTGCCCTCCTGGGAACAGTCCCTTCCGGCCGGGCGCCCGGCCGCCGGCCCTCGCCCGACCGGCCCGGCCCCCTCTCCCCGGGCTCCGGCTCCTCCACCCCGAGGCACCCCACCGCGAGGCGCCCACTACCGCACGCCCCGCCGGAGGCCCCAGCCTCGCGGCGGCGACCGTCCGCGCCTCCGCCCTGCCCCGCGCGCGGCCGAACACCCCGCCCGTGCGGCCGCGTCGCGGGACCGCGGGTCCGGGAGCACGCTGGACAGTAGGCCGTCTCCCGGAGGGCGTGTCCATGAACGCCATCGCTGACACCGAGGCGGGGCGCCGTCTCGCCGCATTCTTCGACAACCCCGTCGTCGGGATGCTCCCGTGGATCATGTTCTCGGTCCTGGTCGGCCCCGGCCGGTTCGAGTTCGCCGTGGGGGTCTCCCTGGCGATCGCCGTCTTCGTGCTCGTGGTGGACCGGCTGAGACGCCCCGGCAGGTCGGTCAAGATCCTCGAGATCTCCGACGTCGTCTTCTTCGCGGCTCTCACGGTCGTCGGCCTCTTCGCCTCGACGGGTACGCTGCGCTGGCTGGAGACGTACTCGGGGGAGCTCTCCAACTTCGCGCTCGTGGCCATCGCCTTCGGCTCGATCGCGGTCCGCGAGCCCTTCACCGTGCAGTACGCGCGCGAACGGGTGGACCGCTCGCTGTGGAGAACCCGCGGCTTCCTGCACACCAACTACGTGATCACCGCCGTATGGGGACTCGCCTTCCTGGTGGCGGCGGTGGCGGGGCTCATCGGTGACCTCGTGCTGCGCCAGCCGGACAACATCTGGACCAACTGGGTCATCCAGATCGGGGCGATCATCGTCGCCCTGCGCTTCACCGAGTGGTACCCCCCGGTCGTACGGGAGCGCATCCACGGCGGCAGGCCGTCCCGTGGCGGCCCGACGTCCGTGGGCGCCCTGTTCATGCCCTTCGCCGGCTATCTGGTGCCCGTGGGGATCGTCGTGCTCGCCCTGGGCTCCGGGCCGACCTGGCTGGGCATCGCCCTGATCATCCTCGGAGCCCTGCTCGTACGGGCGTTCAAGCTCGACGCGAACGGCGAGCGGGCCACCGAAGCTCGCCGCGATGCCGAGTGAGGGCCACGGCGGGACCCGCCCGGCACCAGGGCAACCAGGGCAACCAGGGCAACCAGGAGCGCCGTCGCCGAGACCCGAGGAACCACCGGGAGATCCGTCATGACCGCGCACACCGCTCCGCCGGCCCCGTTCGACCCGCCCCGGGTACCCCGTCTCACGGGGCTGTTCGCCCCCGTCACCGAGGAGGTCGACGCGGCCGGCCTGGAGGTGTCCGGCGAACTCCCGGACGAGCTGGACGGCGTGTATCCGCGCAACGGCCCCAACCCGCGCTTCTCGCCGCTCGGTTCGAACCTCTTCCCGATCGACGGCGACGGCGAGTCGGGCACGGTGGACCTGCTGCCCGGCGAGTACGACGGGATCTGCCTCGGGCCCGGTCGCCCGGGTGCGAATCCCCGTACGGGTCCCGCTGGGGCTGCACGGGGCCTGGCTGCCGGCGGAGGAGTGAGGGGCCGTCCCGGGAACCTCCGGGCCCCGCCCGGAGGCCCCGACGGCCCGTCGGGGTGCTGGTCCTGGCCGGTCCGCGGTCGTCCTCTCCGCAGCCGGTGGGACGCCGGGGATCGGCTCGTGCGCACCCGCGACGCGCCGGGCCGGCGCCTCAGGTCCGCGAGGCCCCTCCGCCACGGCTCACCGCGGCCGCGGCGGGCGCGGCGACTCCGCCGGCGGCCTGCGCGGAAAGCGGGGTGGCGATGGACTCCAGGGACCTCCCCTCCGCCTTCACCGCGAGGAACAGCGCGACCAGGCCGGCCGCCGTCATCAGCGCCGCCCCGACGCAGAAGGCGAGGACGGTGTCGCCGACGACACCGCTGGACGTCAGCTCCGCGAAGAGCAGGGGGCCGGAGATGCCGCCCGCCGCCGTGCCGACCGCGTAGAAGAAGGCGATCGCCATCGCCCGGGTCTCCATCGGGAAGATCTCACTCACGGTCAGGTACGCGGAACTCGCCCCGGCCGAGGCGAAGAAGAGGACGACGCACCAGCACGCGGTCATCGTCGTGGCGTCCAGCCGGCCGGTGTCGAACAGCCAGGCGGTGGCGAAAAGCAGCAGTCCCGAGGTGATGTAGGTACCCGCGATCATCGGCTTGCGCCCGACCGTGTCGAACAGGGGCCCGAGGACCAGGGGGCCGAGGAAGTTGCCGAGTGCGATCACCGTGAAGTAGTAGCCCGTCGCGCCGGTGGCGACGTCGAAGAAGGTGATCAGGACGGAGGCGAAGCCGAAGGTGATGGCGTTGTAGAGGAACGCCTGGCCGACGAAGAGCGAGAGCCCCAGTACGGCGCGCTTGGGGTACGAACGGAAGACCGTCTTCGCGATCATGCCGAAGCCGACACTGTGCCGCCGGCTGATGGTGATCGACGTCTCCGGTTCCGGCAGCGGCTTCCCGGTCTCCCGTTCGACTTCGCGTTCGACCCCGGCCACCAGTTCCTCCGCCTCCCGTTCGCGGCCGTGGATGAACATCCACCGCGGGCTCTCCGGCACGTTGCGGCGGACGAGCAGGATGGCCAGGCCGAGGACGACGCCGAGGGCGAACGTGAGCCGCCAGCCGACGTCCTTGGGGAAGATGTCGGTGTTCAGCGCGAGGACGGACAGCAGCGCGCCCGCCATGGCGCCGAGCCAGAAGCTGCCGTTGATGATGAGGTCGACCCGGCCCCGGTACTTGCTGGGGATCAGCTCGTCGATCGCGGAGTTGATGGCCGCGTACTCCCCGCCGATGCCGAAACCGGTGAGGAAGCGGAAGAGGAAGAACCACCAGGCCGAGGTCGACAGGGCGGTCAGCGCGGTGGCCGCCAGATAGACGGCGAGCGTGACGAGGAAGAGCTTCTTGCGCCCGTACCGGTCCGTCAGCCAGCCGAAGAACAGCGCCCCGGAACAGGCACCGGCCACGTACAGCGCGGCGGCGAGCCCGGTGACCTGGGCGCCGCTGATGGCGAGACCGCTGCCCTCCTCGGCGAGGCGCCCGGCGACGTTGCCGACGACGGTGACCTCGAGACCGTCCAGGATCCACACGGTCCCAAGCCCGACGACGATCGTCCAGTGCCACCGTGACCAGGGCAGCCGGTCGAGGCGGGCGGGGACCTTGGTGTCGACAGTGCCCGTGCGGGCCGTGCCCGTCTCACTCATCGCATCGCTCCCTGGGGACGCTGCCGTCGCGGCTCACGCCGCGGTTACCCGGGGTCCCCGGCGACAAACGAGACGGTGTGCCCGGTCGCCGGGGCGGGGCGACGCCCTCCCGGGACCGGCAGCGCGGCGGGGCGTGGTGGCGCTCCGCCGGTCCGCCCCGGGCCGTTACCGGCCGAAGAGTTCGAAGGCCACCGCCGGCACCCCGCCGAACCGGGGCGCCACCGACCGGGCGTTGCCCACCAGGAACTCCCGGCAGTACGCCTCCGGGTCCCTGTCCGTCAGAACCTCGATGTAACTGCGGTGCTGCAGCAGCGACCGCACCGAGCGCTCGAGTCCGGCCGTGGCGTCCACGGCGTGGGTCGGGGTCGACGAACCGGCGATCGCCACCCACCGGACGCCGCCCCAGGGCTGGAGGCCCTGCTCGGTGAGGAGTTCGGGGAAGATCCAGCGGTTTCCGGCGTCACCGGCGGCGTCCAGCACAGCCCGGCCCACGGCGCGATGGTCCGGCGAGTTCCAGGCGCCGCCGACGGCCGGGCCCCAGGTGTCGCGGTGGTTGAGGGTGACGACCAGTTCGGGGCGGTGCCGACGGATCGCGGCCGCGATGTCGCGGCGCAGCGCCGTGCCGTACTCGATGACGCCGTCCCGGTGGTCGAGGAACTCGACGGCGCTCACGCCGACGACCGCGGCGCTCGCCCGCTGCTCCCGCTCGCGCAGCGGACCGCACTCGGCGGGGTCGACGGTGTCGATCCCGGCCTCGCCCCGGGTGGCGAGCAGGTACGTCACCTCCTTGCCCGCGTCGGTCCAGCCGGCGACAGCCGCGGCGCAGCCGTACTCGAGGTCGTCCGGGTGGGCGACGACGGCGAGAGCCCGCTGCCAGTCGTCCGGTACGGGTGCGAGCTGAGGCTCGGTCAGTTCGGTCATGGGGGCAGCGTATCCGCGGCGGCCGCACGTCCCGGCGTCCGCTGCGAGCGCCGGTGGGGAAGCCGCGCCGCCGCCGTCCCCGCCCGTGCGCTCGGCGGTGCCGGACCGCGGCACCCGTCACCTCGCGTCACACCTCGTCGCGGACCAGGGCGAGCAGCCGGTCGAGCACCCGGGAGCCGGACACCCGCACGCCGTCGTGCTCGTACTCGTCGGTGACCCAGGTGCGCAGTCCGCGGACGGCGCGGGCTGTCGCGAGGGAGTGGGCGGTGTCGACGTACATGTCGTCGTGGTAGACGGCCGCGGCGACCGGGACCTCGTTGGCCGCCAGGCGTTCGGCGTCGTACAGCGCGGGCCAGTCGGTGCGGGCTGCCAGGATCTCGGCGGCGTCGCGCAGGGGCCGCAGGGCGGGGTCGGTCTCGAAGTGCCAGGGGTGCACCGACTCGCCTGTGAAGAGCAACGGTCCGTCCCCCGCCAGCGCCTTCCCCGCGTCGAACTGCGGGAACTCGGCGCGCACCCGCTCGGCCGCCCAGGCCGTGGGGGCCTGGCCCTGGGCGTAGATGGCCTCGTGGAGGACGGCGTACAGCGGATGGGCCGCGTACGAGAGCGCGGTGAGGACACCCTGCTGGAAGGCGTCGGAGAGTTCGTCGCCGTCCGCCGTTCGGACGAACGCGTTCTCCAGCAGGTAGTGGAGCTGGTGGCTGCCGTCGCCGGTGCCTAGCTGGATCCCGAGCGACTGGAACGCCTCGGGGGTGAGGACGTAACCGCCGGGCAGGACGGTGCGCCGGGCGGCGAGGTGCTCGCAGATGCGCCGGGCACGCTCGACGTCCTGCGGGTAGCGGGCGTAGTGGGCGTCGTTCTTGCGCTGGATGCGGGGATACGCGGCGCGGTAGACGGCCTCGGCCCCGGCGTCCAGCGAGGGCAGGCCGCCGGTGATCAGGACCGCCTTCAGCCCCTCCGGTGCGGTCGAGAGGTAGTGGGTGGCGCAGAATCCGCCGAAACTCTGGCCGAGGACGGTCCAGCGTGCCCCGCCGGTCAGCCGCGCGCGGACCGCCTCGCAGTCCCGGACGATGCTGTCGGCCCGAAAGTGCGAGAGGTAGCGGGCCTGCTCCACGGGGCCGCCGCGCAGGGGCAGCGTCTGCCGGTTGGCGGGCGAGGACAGTCCGGTGCCGCGCTGGTCGAGGAGGAGCACGCGGAACTCCTGCACCGCGCGTCCCAGCCAGGCCTGCTTGCCGGGGAAGCGCCGCGCCCCGAAGCCGGGTCCGCCCTCCAGGTACACCAGCCAGGGCAGGTCCGCTCCCACCCGGCTGCTGGAGACGATCTCACGGCCGTAGAGGGCTATCTGCTCCCCCGAGGGGTCGGCGTGGTCGAGGGGAACGGTGAAGTGGCGGTCCGTGAGGACGAGGCCCGGCTGCCGGTAGCTGGTCACTGCGCGCTCCTGCCGTGTGGTCGCTGATGGTGCGTTCCCCGCCCGCCCAGTGCATCACACGGCCGGGCGGGGGGTCGCACCGAGGGCCGGCCGAAGGCCGTCCCGGCTCCCGGCCCGGTCGGGAAGCGCCGCCGTTCAGCATGCGCCGTCCGCTCCGGCCGGGCGCCCGATTCGGGCGCGGCCCGTGTGCGCGCCGCGCGCTCCGCGCCTAGCGTGGACGCATGATCCGGTTCGAGGAGGTCGGCAAGGTCTACCCGGACGGAACGGCCGCCGTGGACGGGCTGTCCTTCGAGGTCGCCGAGGGCGAACTGGTCACGCTCGTCGGCCCGTCGGGCTGCGGCAAGACCACCACGATGATGATGGTCAACCGGCTGATCGAACCCACGTCCGGGCGGATCCTGGTGGGAGGCGAGGACATCTCCCGGGTCGACCCGGTCCGGCTGCGCCGCCGGATCGGCTACGTCATCCAGCAGGTCGGCCTGTTCCCGCACCGCACGATCCTCGACAACACCGCGACCGTGCCGTCGCTGCTGGGCTGGAAACGGCGCCGGGCCCGGGCCCGGGCCGCCGAACTGCTCGATCTGGTGGGCCTCGACCCGAAGACCTTCGGAGCTCGCTACCCCGAGCAGCTCTCGGGTGGTCAGCGCCAGCGGGTCGGGGTAGCCCGGGCGCTGGCGGCGGACCCTCCGGTGCTGCTGATGGACGAGCCGTTCGGCGCGGTCGACCCGGTGGTGCGGGAACGGCTGCAGAACGAGTTCCTGAACCTCCAGGCGACGGTCCGCAAGACGGTGCTGCTCGTCACCCACGACATCGAGGAGGCGGTGCGGATGGGCGATCGCATCGCCGTGTACGGGCAAGGAAGAATCGAGCAGTTCGACACGCCGGGCGCGGTGCTCGGCACGCCCGCGACCGACTACGTGGCCCGGTTCGTGGGGGCGGACCGGGGGCTGAAACGGCTCTCGGTGACCTGGATCGAGGAGGACGGCCTGGAGCAGCCGCCGATGGCGCGTCTGGACGAGCCGGCCGGCGCCGCGGCGGGCCGGCTGCGGGCGGCGGACGCGCGCTGGGCGGTCGTGCTCAATGCCGGGGGCGATCTGCACGGCTGGGTGTCGGCCGAGTCCCTGGCCCGCGCCGGTGACCGCGGCACGGTCGGCGATCTGGCGCGCCGGATGGAGGCGTGGGTGCCGCTGGGGGCGCCGCTGAAACAGGCGTTCAGCGAGATGCTGCAGCACGACGCGGGATGGGTGGCGGTGGTGGACGGGAGCCGTTTCGTGGGGGTGCTGACCCCGGCGAAACTCCACGAGGCGCTGCGCCGTTCGGTGGACGCCGAGGCCCGGGGAGTGGCCAGGGACCAGGTGGACTTCGACTCGGTGGCGGACGCCTGACCCACTCGTGGAGGGGCCGTCCGGGCCGGTGGGACCGGCCGTTCGCGCTGCCCGGTGGAGGTGCGGCAGGCGGCTCACCTCGGGAGCAGGCCCTTGGACCGCAAGTAGTCCCGGGCGACGTCCTCGGGCAGCCGGCGCCGGCTGTCCACCTGCTCGTTGAGCCGGGCGAGGTCCTCCGTGGTCAGGAACTCGTTCAGCTTGCCGAGGGCTCTGCCGACCCCGGGGCCGCCGGCCCGTGCCCGGTTGACGACGGGCACGATGTGGTCCGCGTTCTGGAGGTGCTTGTCGTCCTTCAGGATCACCAGGCCGAAGTCGTCGAGGGTGGCGTCCGTGGTGGTGGTGAGGACCATCTGGTCCCGGCCCGACTGAACGGCCTGTTTGGCCTGGGTGGTGCCGACGCCCTTGGGGTCGATGCCGCTGATGCGGATGCCGTACGTCTTCTCCAGCCCCGGCGCGCAGTACGGCCGCCGGACGCACTCGTCCCCGGCGGCGAGCCGCACGGGGACCCCGGACCTTCCGAGGTCGCTGAGGGTGCGCAGGCCGTGGGCTCGGGCGAACTCGCGGGTGACGGCGAAGGCGTTCTGGTCGACGGCGCGCCCCGGCTCGAGGACCTTCAACCCGCGCGCGTCGGCCAGTGGGCGCAGTGCGTTCATGGTGGCGCCGAGGTCGGGCGAACCGGCGGACGGTGCGTCGGGGCCGTGGGCCTTGGCGGCCAGCCAGTCGCCGAAGGTGGCGGCGTACTCGGGGACCACGTCGATCTGGCCGCTCTCCAGGGCGGGTTCGTAGATCTCCCGGTTGGTGACGGAGATGATCTTCGTCTGGTAGCCGGCGTGCTCGAGCAGCAGGGAGTACATCTGAGCGAGCAGATCGCTCTCGGTGAAACCGGCGGATCCGATCGTCAGATGCCTGCTGTCCCCGGGCGAGGCCGTCACCCGCCCGCGGTCCTCCAGGGACGGGCCCGCGGTGCAGGCGGCCGCCAGGGCCAGCAGACACGCGCCGAGGACCGCGGTGAGCCGCCTCATGGCGACTGCCTCCTGGTCCTGGCGGGTGCGGACCGCTCCACGGCGACGAAGACGCCCTCCACCACCAGGGCGAGGGCGGCCACGAGAACCGCACCGGCGACCACCTGCGGGGTGGAGGCGAGATTGAAGCCCGCCGTGATGATGCGGCCCAGCCCGCCGCCGCCCGCCAGCGCCGCGACGGTCGCGGTGGCCACGAGCTGGACGGCCGCGATCCGTACCCCGGTGAGGACCAGCGGCGTCGCGAGCGGGAGTTCGACGCGGAACAGCGTCTGGCTGCCCGTCATGCCCATCCCCCGGGCCGCGCGCACGACGTCCCGGTCGACACCGCGCATGCCGACGTAGGCGTTCGTCAGCAGCGGCGGCACGGCGAACAGCACCAGCGCGACGACGGTGGGCCAGTCCCCCCACGTGCCGATCGGGCTGAGCAGCAGCAGGACGAGGACCGCGAAGGTCGGCACGGCCCGGCCCACGTTGGAGACGTTGACGGCCAGGGCGCCGCCCTTGCCGAGGTGGCCCAGGACGAGGGCGACGGGCAGCGCGATCGCGCAGCTGATGACCAGGCCCACGGAGGTGAGGTACAGGTGCTGGCCGAGTCGGCGCCACACACCGTTGTGGCCCGACCAGTTGGCGGAGTCGGTCAGCCAGTCCCAGGTCTGTGCGAGCGTGTTCACGCGGCGGCCCGCCGTGGGGGTCGCGTCCACGGGGTGAGCATCCGCTGGACGGCCAGCAGAACGAGGTCGGCGGCCACGGCGATGAGCACACAGAGCGCCGAGGCCGTGAGCACCTGGGCCTTGAAGTAGGTGTTCATCCCCGAATAGATGAGGTTGCCCAGCCCTCCGAAGCCGACGATCGCGCCGATGGTGACCAGCGAGACCGCGGACACGGTCGCGATCCGCAACCCGGCCATCGCGGCGGGCAGGGCCAGCGGCAGTTCGACGGCGAGCAGCTGCCGCGCCGGGCCGTAGCCCATGCCGCGTGCGGCCTGCCGGGTCTCCGCGGGAACGGAGCGGAGCCCCGCGAGGACGTTGCGGACCAGCACGGTGAGGGAGTAGAGCACGAGCCCTGCGACGACCAGTGACGCGGAGAGCCCGTACACCGGGAGCAGCAGCGAGAACATCGCCAGGGACGGGACCGTGTAGAGGATCGTCGTCACCCCGAGCACGGGACCGGCGGCCCAGCGCCACCGCCGGGCCGCGACGGCCGACGGCACGGCGAGGAGCAGTGCCAGTGCCACGGAGACGAACGTCAGCTGGAGGTGCTGGAGAGTGGCGTCCCAGAGGATCTCGCGGCGGGTGGAGAGATAGGCGCCGCAGATCCATTCGTTGCGTGCGAGGCAGTCGTCGGGGGTGGCCGTCACCCGTCCATTGCAGCCCGGGGGCCCGGCTCTCGCGCGCTGTGCACACCTGTCCGAGTGCGCCGCGGTGGCTTCGGGAGCGTGTGCGAGTCCTCTGCGGTCACTCCGGGACGGCTGCCGGCCGGGGCCGGGGGCGGGGGCGCGGTCACGGGGGCGGACGCACCGCGGGCGGGACCGCGGGCCCCGCCGGGGCCCGCGGTCCCGCCCGACGCGTCAGACCTTCTCCTCCTGCGACCGTCCCACGCACAGGGCCCAGATGATCGCGATGTAGAGGGCGATCGCGACCAGGGACCACAGCGGGTAGTACGGCAGGGAGAGGAAGTTGACGACCAGCAGCACTCCCGCGAGGGCGATGCCGAGGATCCTCGCCCACAGGGCGCCCTTGAACAGGGCGAAACCGGCCGCGACGGCGACGATCCCGAAGATCAGGTGCAGCCAGCCCCATGCGGTGAGGTCGAATCGGAAGACGTAGCCGGGCGTCGCCACGAAGACGTCGTCGTTGGCGATGCCCATGATTCCGCGGAAGAAATCGAGGAATCCGGCGATGATCAGGACCACTCCCGCGAACATCGTCAGGCCTCCGGCCCAGGCGAAGTAGCTCTTGGAGTGTCCGGTGGTGGGTTGGGTCATGATGTCCCCTCGTCCTCAACTCAGGAGCTTGTCCTTGGCTCGCTGGAACTCCTCCTCGCTCAGGTCACCCTTGGCCTTGAGCTCGGAGAGCCGGGCAAGCTCGTCCCCGGGGCCGGCATCCTTGGCGGTCTGCCGGATGTACGCGTTGAAGGCTTCCTGCTGCTCCTGCGCGTGCTGGATCTCGCGCTTGCCCATGTCCCTGCCGCGGACGATCACGTAGACCAGCACGCCGAGGAACGGAATCAGCAGCATGAAGATCAGCCAGGCCGCCTTGGCCCAACCGCTCATCTCGTGGTCACGGAAGATGTCCACGAATACACGGAAGAGCAGCACCAGCCACACGACCCAGAGGAAGATCCACATCACGGTCCAGAACGCGCCCAGAACCGGATAGTCGTAAGCGAGGTAGACCGTGTCGCCCATCTCCGTCCTCCTGCCGTTCCCGTCGGACCTCGGGTGTCCGCTCGCCGTCAGTGTGGGGCGGCGGGCGAGCGGTTCCCTCACCCCGCACGGGTGAATCGGAGGCCCGGCCGGGCCACGCGGGGTGGCGGGCGCGTGCCGTGTCGGTGCCCGGGCGGGACGGTCCCGTACCCGACGATGAACCGGTCCGTGATGCCTGGTGGCCGGGTGGGTGATGGGTGCGTGAGCGGTGGGAACGCCCTGACCGGGGTGGCCGTGGCGGTGGTCGCCGCGGGCTATTCACTGGTGTCGCGGCGCATCGCCGCCACCGCCGTCACCGCGCCCCTGTTCTTCACCGCCTGCGGGGTGCTCATCGGCCCCGCCGGACTCGGCCTCTTCGGCCTCGAGCACAGCTCGGGCCCGGTGCTGGTCCTGGTCGAGACGGCACTGGCACTGGTCCTGTTCACCGACGCGATGAGCCTGCGCGGACGCCAGCTGCACCAAGGCCGGTTCCTTCCCGTGCGGCTGCTGGCGATCGGGCTGCCGCTGACGATCGCGGCGGGCTGGCTGCTCGCCTGGCCGCTGATGCCCGGGCTGACGGTGTGGGAACTGGCGCTGATCGCCACGATCCTCGCGCCCACCGACGCGGCGGTGTGCCGTACCGCCCTCTCCTCGCCCCGGGTGCCGCCACTGGTGCGCAGCGGCCTCAACGTGGAGTGCGGTGTCGGTGACGGCATCGTCCTCCCCGTCTTCGTCCTGCTGCTGGCGACCCTGCCCGGCGCCGCCGCGGAGGACCACATGGGCGTGTTCTGGCGTTCGCTGGTGCTCAGCGCGGCGCTCGGGGTCGCCTGCGGGATCGCTTCCGGCCTGCTGCTGGGGCGGGCCCGTGCCGCCGGGTGGGTGAGCGGGGAGGGGAACCAGCTGATGATCCTGGCCACCGTGCTGGCGTCCTTCGCGCTCGCGCGGCTCGTCGACGGCAGCGGCTTCATCGCCGTCTGGGCGGCGGGCATCGCCTTCGCCGTACCGATGCGCCGCGGCGGACCGGCGGACGGCTCCCCGGACGGCGCGCGGAGCCCGGGACTCGCCGGGAGCCACGAGTTCACCGAGAACGTGGCCGCGCTGCTCGCGGCGATGAGCTTCCTGGTGTTCGGTGCCGTGCTGCTGGGGCCCGCGCTGGAGCACCTGGACTGGCGGACCGTCCTGTACGCGCTGCTCAGCCTCACCGTGGTGCGGATGGTGCCGGTCACGCTCGCCCTGGCCGGCACCGGGCTGCGGCCGCCGACCGTGGCGTACGTGGGCTGGTTCGGGCCGCGCGGACTGGCGTCGCTGGTCCTGGCGCTGCTGGTGGTGAAGGAGTACGGCGCCGCGGCGGCCCTGCCCGGCCGGGTCGTGGCCGTCACCGTGGGGCTGAGCGTGCTGGCGCACGGGGTGACCTCGGTGCTGCTGAGCGAGCGGTACGGATCGTGGTACGAGAAGGCGGCACGACGCGATCCGGGGCTGCGGGAGCGCGTGTCCGACGGCGAGCGGACCGGCTGACGGTCCGGGCGCGGGCCTCGCCCTGGGCGACCGCACGGCGTCGGGCCGGTGCCGGGCGGCGGACCGCGGGGACCGGGCGGGTGCGGGACCGGGCCGGGCGGCGGTCTCAGTCGGGCAGCCGGCGCAGCTCCACCACACGGAGGCCGAGATCCTGGAAGCGTACGAGCAGCCCGTACAGATGCGCCTCGTCCGTGACGGGCCCGAACAGGACGGTCTCCTCCGGCACCGTCACCTCGTCGAGTTCGGGAAAGGCACCGGCGACGGCCGGTGACAGATGACCGGAGATGCGGAACTCGTATCGCATGCGAGCACTTCCCCGTGCGCTGAGGGCTCTTGCCGCATGGTCCCGCCGTGCGCGCCCGGGCCGCATCACCCGGACGAGGTGACCCGGCGCGTGACCTGCCCGACCGTCCCGGTCTCAGAGCAGTCCGGCGTCCCTGGCGCGGCGTACCGCCTCGCTGCGGCGGGAGACCGACAGCTTGCGGTAGACGCTCTTCAGATGCGTCTTGACGGTGTTGACGGAGAGGAACAGCTCGGCGGCGATCTCGTCCGTCGACATCATCTCGGCGGCGCAGCGCAGGACATCGCACTCCCGGGGGCTGAGCCGCTCTACGAGCAGAGGGGCGCCGGCCGCCGTGTCCCCGGAATCCGGGTCGCCACCGCCGGGCGTCCTCCCCCCGTCGCCGGAACGTCCCGTCAGCCAGGCCCGGGCGTCGGCCAGACCGGGTGCGCGGGCGAGGAGGTGCCGCAGCCATGGGCCGGACTCCGTGAACGGGGAGCGCAGTCCGTGCGTCCGCGCGGTGCGCACGGCGCCGGCGACGAGCGTCGCCGCCTTCGCGGTGTCCCCCTCGACCGCCGCCAGCTGGGCCTCGAGCAGCTGCGCACGGACCCGGACCGCCGGGGGGACACGGTCTCCGGGGGCAAGCCCGGCGAGCAGCCGGCGCGCCTGCCCGCCGTCCCCGGCCACGAGACGGGCGGCGGCCGACGCGACGGTGAGGGCGGGGCCGCCCGGAGGTGCCTCCTCCAGCGCGGCGAGCGCGGCCGCCGCATCACCGCGCACCAGGTGGACGGAGCAGCGGGCCAGGGCGATGCGGCCCGCCGCCTCTCCCCCGGCGACGGCGGGACCGTCGGCGGATACGGGTGCGTCGTCGAGCGCCGACAGCGCCGCCGCCGCGCGCCCGTGGGCGAGTTCGAGGCGGGAACGCAGCACCGCGGCCTCGGCGGCGGCCGGTACGTCTCGGACGGGCCCGTGGGTGCGGGCCGCGGCGAGATGCCGGCCGGCGGCCGTGAGGTCGCCGCGGTCGGCCGCGACCGACGCCAGCGCGAGATGGCAGCGCGCCGTGCGGCGGTCGACGGGGATGCCGTGCTCCTCCGCTGCCTTGAGCCCGTCCCGGGCGTGCGCCTCGGCCTCTCGCAGCAGTCCGTCGGCGGCCTCGGCGAGGGCCAGCGCGCCGAGGCAGTGGTAGTGGACCGTCCAGGTGCGCTCGTCCGTGGCGGCGGCGAGTGCGTCGGTGAACGCCTCCCGTGCCTCGAGCCGGTGCCCGGTGGCCAGGAGGGCGCGACCGCGGCCGTACCGCCGGAGTGCCTCGATCTCCGGGTGCCGGGCGAGCAGGTCGGGGTCCACCCGGTCCATCAGCGTCCGCACCTCGCGATCGGGGTCCGGCGTGACGTGGTCCGGGGCCGGCTCCCCCGCGGCCCGCTCGGCGTCGTCGCCGCCCGCGGCCGGGGCGGACGCCCGCGGGTTCGCGATGCCGGTGTCCGCGTCGGTGAGGAGCTGCAGCAGAGCGCGGGTGAGCAGGCTCTCGGGTGCGGTGTCCCCGTCGGGACGGACGCCCGCGAGGTGCTTGCGGCCGGCGGCGGCGTCCCCGCGGGCCAGTGCGCAGACGGCCGCAGCCAGTGCGGGCGCGGTGCCGGGCAGCCCGTCCGGCATCGAACTGAACAGTCGTTCGAGGCGATGGCTGTCCGGTCCGGTGAGGAGGCGACCGGCGGCAAGCCTGTCGACGAGGAGACCGGCGGCATAGGGCCAGTCGTCCGCCGCTGCCGCGTGCTCGATCGCGTCGGTCAGCCTGTCGTGCCCGTCGAGCCATCGTGCGGCCTCGCGGTGCAGCGGCCCGCCGAGGGCCGGGCTGCGGCTGCGCAGATGGGCCCGGAGCACTTCGGCGAACAGCGGGTGACAGCGGTACCAGGAGGTGTCGCCGATCGGCTCGACGAACGCGTTGTCGCGGACGAGCCTGCCGAGGATGTGCTCGCCGTCGTCCCGTCCGGTGAGGGCGTCGGCCAGTCCCGGATGGACGTGGGAGAGGATGCTGGTCCGGATGAGCAGGTCCTGGGTGGCCGCGGGCTGGGCCGCCAGGACCTCGGCCGTCAGATAGTCGGCGACGGCGTTCTGCGAGGCGGCGAAGGACTGGGCGAAGTGCTCGGCGTCCTCCGCGCGTTGCATGGCCAGGGCGCACAGCCGCAGCCCGGCGGCCCAGCCCTGGGTGCGGTCGGTGAGGGCGCCGACGCTCTCCTGGGAGGGCGTGAGCCCGTGGCAGCGCAGCAGCTGCGCCGTCTCGCGCGGGGTGAAGGCGAGTTCGGACCGGCGGATCTCGCAGACCCGTGCCTCGGCGCGGTAGCGGTGCAGGGGCAGCGCGGGATCGACCCGCCCGATGAGGACCAGCCTCAGGGACGGCCCGGCATGGGCGAGGAGGAAGTCCAGTTCGGCGGCGACGCCGTGGACGCCCGCGTGTTCCAGCCCGTCGAGTACGAGCACGACCGGTTGGGGCAACTGGGTGAGCGCGGAGGCGAGCCGGACGATCAGCGAGTGGTCGACGTTGTCGGCGCTCGACGGACTGCCGACACCGTCGGGCAGCGGCACCCGGTGGTAGCGGAACGCTCCGAGCACATAGGCCCAGAACACACCGGGCGCGTTGTCGTCGCTCTCGACGGTGAGCCAGACGACCGGGCCGGGCGCCAGGTCCGCCTCGCGCCAGGAGGCGGCGAGGGTGGTCTTGCCCGCGCCGGCGGGACCCGTGATCACGGTGAGGGGGCCCTGGGCGCCCTCGGTGAGCCGGTCCAGTAGACGCTGCCGGGCCACGAAGGCAGGCGGTACGGCGGGCACCGCGAACTTCGCGGCCAGCAGCGGGTCGCCGCTGGGGTGCAGCTGGGCGTCCTCGGCCATGGGTTCCACCGCCGTGCCGTCCGTTCGTCGGCCAGCCCTCATGATCCCAGCGGCCTTCCATGATCGCCAACGGCGGGCGGGGCACTGCGCTGACGGTGTCCCGCTCCGCTGCGCCCTGCCGACGAGGCGGCAGGGGCTTGCAAGGGGGGCGACGTCGCGGCGGTACGGGCCCGGCGCGAACGGCCCGGGGGACGAAGGGCCCGGGGGACGAAGGGCCCGCCGACCGGGCGCGAACCGAACGGCCCTCGAACCGGGCGCGAACCCCGGCGAACGGCCGTGCGAGGCACCGGCCCGGGAACCACCGCCAGCGTGCGGAACCGGCCCGGGTGCACACGGCCTCGCGGCGTCAGGAGAGGCGGCCGCCTCCGCGCGGTTGTGCAATGGCGGTGGACAATGGGACACCGATCGGAGGTGCCATGGACGACGACGGCAGGACGCGCGTGGTCCGGGGCCGGCGCTGGTGCGCGCGGCTGGCGATCCTCGCGGCCGCCGCGGCCGTCGTTCTGCTCGTGGCCTCCGGACTGGGCGGCATCGCGATGGTGCTGCTGGTACTCACGGGGACGGTGGTGACGGCGGCGGCCCTGTGGTGGGCACTGACCCGGCGCGGTCCCGTGCGGGTGCTCGCGGTGCTGCTGGCGCTGGCCGCCCCGCTGACCGTCATCTGGCTGCAGGTCCGTTCCGGGGTGCTGTGGGTCATGGTGCTGTGTCTCGCCCTCGGCGCGTTGGCCGCCTGGGCCGGCTGGGAAGCCCTCGCCCTGGACGCCCGGCGCAAGGCCCAGCCGGCGGTGGCCGCGGAGCGCACCGTACGCCCGTTCCTGATCATGAACCCTCGCTCGGGCGGCGGGAAGGTGGAGCGCTTCGGGCTGAAGGCGAAGGCGGAGCGTGCGGGGGCGGAGGTCTTCCTGCTGGATCCGGACCACCCGAGCGACGTCGCGGCCGTGGCCCGGCAGGCGGTCGCCGACGGCGCCGACCTGCTCGGGGTGGCCGGCGGGGACGGCACGCAGGCGCTGGTGGCGGGGGTGGCGGCGGAGCACGGGGTGCCGTTCTTGGTGGTCCCCGCCGGGACCAGGAACCATTTCGCACTGGATCTGGGGCTCGACCGGGACGACCCCTCGCGGGCGCTGGAGGCGCTGGACGACGGGGTGGAACTCGTCGTCGACCTGGGCATGGTCGGCGACCGGGTGTTCGTCAACAACGCCTCGTTCGGGGCCTATGCACTGGTGGTGCAGAGCGACGCGTACCGCGACGACAAGGTCGGCACCGCCCTCCAGTTGTTCCCCGACGTGCTGACGCACCGGGCCGGACCACGGCTCACCGTGCGGGCCGCGAGGACGACGCTCGACTCCCCGCAGGCGGTCCTGGTCAGCAACAACCCCTACCGCGCCGGGGACCGGACCGCTGTCGCGCGCCGGGACCGCCTCGACCGCGGCGTCCTGGGCGTCGTGAGTGTGACGGTGGACAGCGCCGCCCAGGCCGCCGGGCTGCTGCGCGGCGAACGCTCGGCCGGTTTCACCGCACTCACCGCCCACGAGGTCGTCGTGGCGGCCGACGCGCCGGAGGTGCAGGTCGGCGTGGACGGGGAGGCCCTGACGATGCCGGTGCCGGTGCGCTGCACCGTCAGGCCCGGCGCGCTGCGGGTGCGCGTCCCCCGCCACCGGCCCGGGGTCCCCCTCGCCCGGCCGCGGCTGAACTGGCGCCGGCTGGCGATGCTGGCGCTGGCACGCTGAGGCGGCCACCGGGCGGGTCCGGGCCGTCGACGGGACGGCGCCGGCCCGGGCCCCCGGCCGCACATCATCGCGCGGACGGGCATGCCCCCGTCGGAAGGCGACGCACCACCCGCGCAGAGCCCCCGGTTCCCACACCCCGGACAGGAGGGGACGCGCCACCAGCCGCGTACGCCCCTCCCTGCCCGTAAGCCCCGCACCGCCGCGCCGGCCCCGGCAGGCGGGTGCGGCTCGCGACGCGCTCCCGCCACGGCGAGGACGCCCGCGGTGCACGCCACGGTTCACGCCTCCCGGGCGAACGCCTCCAGGATGCGTTCCGCCGCGAGGGTGGCGGTCAGTTCGCCGTCGCGGACCCGTTGTTCGAGAGCGGGGCCGAGGGCCCGTACGGCCGGATGGGCACACAGGCGGCCCAGGAGTTCGTCCCGCACCATCGCCCAGGCCCAGTCGACCTGCTGCTCACGGCGCTTGGCGGTCAGGCGGCCGTCCGCGTCGAGCAGGGCGCGGTGCTGCTCCAGCCGGTCCCACACGGTGTCGAGCCCACTGGACTCCCGGGCGCTGCAGCTCAGCACGGGCGGTGTCCAGGCGGCGTCGGCCGGCTGCATCAAGCGCAGCGCGCCCGCCAGTTCGCGCGCGGCCGCGCGGGCGTCTCGCTCGTGCGGCCCGTCGGCCTTGTTGACGGCGAGGACGTCGGCCAGTTCCAGCACGCCCTTCTTGATGCCCTGCAGCTGGTCACCGGTGCGGGCGAGGGTGAGCAGCAGGAAGGAGTCCACCATCCCGGCGACGGCCGTCTCGGACTGCCCGACGCCGACGGTCTCCACCAGGACCACGTCGTAGCCTGCGGCCTCCATCACCACCATGGACTCGCGGGTCGCCTTGGCCACCCCGCCGAGCGTGCCGGCCGAGGGCGACGGCCGGACGAACGCCGCCGGGTCCACGGCCAGCCGCTCCATCCGCGTCTTGTCGCCCAGGATGGAGCCGCCGGTGCGGGTCGAGGACGGGTCGACGGCCAGCACCGCCACCCGGTGGCCGAGCCCGGTCAGCATCGTGCCGAAGGCGTCGATGAAGGTGGACTTCCCCACCCCCGGCACTCCGCTGACACCGATCCGCCGTGCGCTGCCGCTGTGCGGCAGCAGTTCCGTCAGCAGCCGCTGGGCCGCGGCGCGGTGGTCGGGCCGGGTGGACTCGACGAGGGTGATGGCGCGGGCGACGGCCGCCCGCTTCCCGTCGAGCACACCCTTGGCGTAGGCGTCGACGTCGACTTCCCTGGCCATCCGCGGCTACAGCTCGTCGTGGCCCAGCGCCGCGGCCAGGCGCTCGACCAGGTCGTGGGCGGCGTCGGGGATGACCGTGCCCGGCGGGAAGACCGCCGTCGCCCCCATCTCCAGCAGGGTCGGCACGTCCTGCGGCGGGATCACCCCGCCCACGACGATCATGATGTCGTCGCGTCCCTCCTCCGCCAGCTGCTCGCGCAGCGCCGGGACGAGGGTGAGATGCCCGGCCGCGAGCGACGAGACGCCCACGACGTGGACGTCCGCCTCGACCGCCTGCCGCGCCACCTCGGCCGGGGTCTGGAACAGCGGGCCGACGTCCACGTCGAAGCCCAGGTCGGCGAACGCGGAGGCGATCACCTTCTGCCCGCGGTCGTGGCCGTCCTGACCCATCTTGGCGACGAGAATGCGCGGACGCCGCCCCTCCGCCTCCTCGAAGCGGTCGACCAGCGCACGTGTGCGGTCCACGGAAGGGGACTCTCCTGCCTCGTTGCGGTACACGCCGGAGATCGTACGGATCTGGCCCGCGTGCCGTCCGTACACCTTCTCCAGGGCGTCGGAGATCTCGCCGACGGTGGCCTTGGCCCGGGCGGCGTTCACCGCGAGCGCGAGCAGATTGCTCTCCGGGCCGGCCCCGGAGTCCCGTCCGGCCGCCTCGGTCAGCGCGCGCAACGCGTCCTGGCAGGCGGTCTCGTCACGTTCCTCGCGCAGCCGCCGCAGCTTGGCGATCTGCTGGGCGCGCACGGAGGAGTTGTCGACCTTGAGGACGTCGATCTGCTCGTCGTTCTCGACCCGGTACTTGTTGACCCCGATGACGGGCTGCCGCCCGGAGTCGATGCGGGCCTGGGTGCGGGCCGCCGCCTCCTCGACGCGCAGCTTGGGAATGCCTGCGTCGATGGCCTGCGCCATGCCGCCGGCGGCCTCGACCTCCTGGATGTGCTGCCAGGCCCGGCGCGCGAGGTCGTACGTCAGCTTCTCGACGTACGCGCTGCCGCCCCACGGGTCGATGACGCGGCAGGTGCCGGACTCCTGCTGGAGCACGAGCTGCGTGTTGCGGGCGATGCGGGCGGAGAAGTCGGTCGGCAGGGCGAGCGCCTCGTCCAGGGCGTTGGTGTGCAGCGACTGAGTGTGGCCCTGGGTCGCCGCCATGGCCTCCACGCAGGTGCGGGTGACGTTGTTGAAGACGTCCTGCGCGGTGAGCGACCAGCCGGAGGTCTGCGAATGGGTGCGCAGCGACAGCGACTTGGCGTTCTTCGGCTCGAACTGCTTGACCAGCTTGGCCCAGAGCAGCCGGGCCGCGCGCATCTTGGCGATCTCCATGAAGAAGTTCATCCCGATCGCCCAGAAGAAGGACAGCCGCGGTGCGAAGGCGTCCACGTCGAGGCCCGCGTCCCGCCCGGCGCGCAGGTACTCCACTCCGTCGGCGAGGGTGTACGCGAGCTCCAGATCGGCCGTGGCACCGGCCTCCTGGATGTGGTAGCCGGAGATGGAGATGGAGTTGTAGCGCGGCATCCTCTGCGAGGTGTACGCGAAGATGTCGGAGATGATCCGCATGGAGGGCCGAGGCGGATAGATGTAGGTGTTGCGGACCATGAACTCCTTGAGGATGTCGTTCTGGATGGTCCCGGCCAGCTTCTCGGGCGGTACGCCCTGCTCCTCGGCCGCCACGATGTAGAGCGCCAGTACGGGCAGCACGGCGCCGTTCATCGTCATCGACACGGTCATCCGGTCCAGCGGGATGCCGTCGAAGAGCTGCCGCATGTCGTAGATGGAGTCGATGGCGACGCCCGCCATGCCGACGTCACCGGTCACTCGCGGGTGGTCGCTGTCGTAGCCGCGGTGCGTGGGCAGGTCGAAGGCGACCGACAGGCCCTTCTGGCCCGCGGCGAGGTTGCGCCGGTAGAAGGCGTTGGACTCCTCGGCCGTGGAGAAGCCCGCGTACTGGCGGATCGTCCACGGCTGGTTGACGTACATCGTCGGGTACGGGCCGCGCAGGTACGGCGCCACGCCCGGGTAGGTGCCGAGGAAGTCCAGGCCCTCCAGGTCGCGGCCGGTGTAGAGCGGCTTGACGCCGATGCCCTCCGGCGTCTCCCACAGCAGGTCGTCGGCGCTGCTGCCGGTGGACTCCTTCACGGCGGCGCGCCACTGCTCCTCCGTGGCCTCGGCGGGCGGGGTGCCCTCGCCGAGGGCCACCTCGGAGAAGTCGGGGATCTGCGTCACGGGGCCACTCCCATGCGGTCGAGAACGGAGGACAGGACGCCGACGGCGTCGCAGCCCGCGAAGACGTAGGCGTCGACACCGGTGTGGTCGCCCGGCCGGCCGGCCAGGAACACCTGCTGGGCACCGGCGGACCTGAGGGCCTCGGCGACCTCCTCGGCCTGCTCCTCGTACAGCGCGTCGCTGGAGCAGAGACAGGCGACGGCGGCGCCGCTGCGCGCGAAGGCGCCGGCGACCGTGGCGGCGTCGACCGTCACCGGGTCGTGGACCGGCTCGACGCCGCCCGCCTGGAACAGGTTCGAGGCGAACCCGGCGCGCGCGGTGTGCGCGGAGGCGGGGCCGAGCGCGGCGAGGAAGACGCGAGGGCGGGCGCCGGTCGCGGCCAGGTGCGCGTCGGAGCGGGCGCGCAGGGCCTCGTAGTCCTCGTCGCGGCGGACACGGGGCAGGCCGGCCTCGTTGCGGGGCGCCTCGGGGGTGGGCTCCCGCACGACGGTCCTCTCCGCCAGGAACGGGAACTCGCTGACGCCGGTGACGGGTTCACGGCGCTCGGCGAGCCTGCGCTTGCGCTCCTCCCAGGTGGCGGCGATGCGTTCGCCGACCAGCCCGGAGCGCAGGGCCTCGCCCTGACCGCCCGCACGCTCCAGCTCCTGGAAGAACGCCCAGGCGGCGTGGGCGAGTTCGTCGGTGAGCCGCTCGACGTACCAGGAGCCGCCCGCGGGGTCGGCGACCCGGCCGAGGTGCGACTCCTCCAGGAGGATCGAGGAGGTGTTGCGCGCGATGCGGCGGGCGAACGGGTCGGGCAGGCCGAGTTCGTGGTCGAAGGGCAGGACGGTCACGGCGTCCGCGCCGCCGACACCCGCGCCGAGGCAGGCGATCGTGGTGCGCAGCATGTTCACGTACGGATCGCGGCGGGTCATCATCACCGGCGACGTCACCGCGTGCTGGCGCTGGGCCGCGCCCGCGTCCCCGGAGGCACCGGACACCTCGGCGACGCGCGCCCACAGCCTGCGGGCGGCGCGCATCTTGGCGACGGTGAGGAACTGGTCGGCGGTGGCGGCGTAGCGGAACTCCAGCTGCCGGAAGGCGGTCCCGGCCGACAGTCCGGCCGTGGTGAGCGCCCGCAGGTAGGCGACGCCGGTCGCGAGCGAGGCGCCGAGCTCCTGAGCGGCCGAGGCGCCCGCCTCGTGGTAGGGCAGCGCGTCCACGGTGAGCGCGCGCAGTCCCGGGTACCGCTCGTGGACGCGGCGGGCGAGTTCCACGGCCGCCTCGGTGTCCACGGAAGCCCCGGTGCGGGCGGAGAGGCCCAGCGGGTCGGCGCCGAGGTTGCCGCGCGCCTCATCGCGGCGGACGCCGCGCTCCTCGTACAGCCGCAGCAGTTCGGCGGCGGCGGCAGCGGTCTCCGCGCCGGCGTCGAGGACGACCGGCGCGAGGTCGAGGTAGACGCCGTCCAGGGCCCGGGCGAGGCCCGTCAGGGGCACCCCCGCGGCGCCGACGGTGAGCCAGAGCGAGGTGACGCCGTTCTCTAGATCCGTGAGCACGGCCTCGTTGGTGCGGTCGGCCTCGGGCCGGCCGTGGCGCTGGCGCACGTCCCAGCCGCCGACGGGTCGGCCGCCGCGCACAAAGGGCGCGAAGCCGGGATAGCCGGCGTCGGGCGCGGCGTGCCGCGCGGTGTAGAGGGGGCTCGCCGCGAGCCCGTCGTCCAGGGCTGTCGTCAGCGCCTCTTCGGCCGCCGCTCCCGATACGTCCTTGCCCGATTTGCGCAGCACACCCTCGACGAGGCGCTGCCACTGCTCATGGGTGGCGTCGGGGAACTCGGCGGCGAGCGTGAGCCCGTCATCAGGCAGAACCGTCATGCTCGGATGCTAGGGCAGGGTTACGGATGAGCAGCAGAGGAGACGGCTGTGACCTTGCTCGCTGAATTGGCACTCAGTGCCGCCACCGTAGCCCGACACGGGCGGGATGTCCGCTGTGCACCGGTGCGAACTTCTTCTGATGCCTCGTCGGCGGACATCCGGCGCGAACCACTCTCAATGGCCTGAGAGCAGTTTCACCGCGATGACGCTGACCCCGATGGCGGTGTCCACGATCCCCGAGAGAAACGCGCTGAGCGGGCCGTTGCCCATCCGCAGTCCGGTCCGCCAGCCCCAGAAGAACAAGGTGGCGACCTCGACCGCCGCGCTCAGGAGCAGAGCGGTTCCCAGGTCCAGCGCGCCCAGCGCCGAGACGCCGATCAGCGTGAGGGGACCCACCGCGGTGAGCAGCAGCGGGCTGGAGACGTGCAGCGCGGCACGGATCTCCTGGCGGTTCGCGGCACGGCCGGTGAGCGCCCGGTGCGACTGCTCGTCGGCGACGAGGGTGGCCAGCCAGATCCCGAGCGCGGTCACGGCCACGGTGAGGGCGGACTCCAGGAGCTCGGGGTGTGCCGTCTCGGCGAGGGCGACCACGACGGCGGTGAGCGTGATGGTCGCGTAGATGCGTTCCTTGAGCCGCGCCGCAGCGGTGTCGCCCGCCCGCGCGGCGGTGGCCACCGCCTCCGGAGTCGCCCCCGGGCCCTGCTGTCCCGACGCCACCATCGATCACCGGCCTTTCCGATGGCACACCGTAGGGGCCGGTGGGGGGCTCGGGCGCGGCGCAGCGCGGGGGTTGCGCCGCTCGGGGGAAGCACGCCCGGCCCGGCGGCCCTTCGCCGAGCAGTGAGCCTGTGCACCGCCGGCTGGGGCCTGCGGAAGGACCGGTCGCGCCGAGCCGGTCCCGGCGGCTGTCGTCCTTTCCGCTCACCCCTCAGCCCCGGTCGCCCCTCCGCCCCGCTCACCCCTCCGCCCCGCTCACCCCTCCGCCCCGGTCGCCCCGGTCGCCCTGCTCAGCAGGGCGGCGAGACGGACGGCGGTCTTCTCCCCGGCTCGCTGCCTGATCAGGCCCTCCTTGGCAGCCGCGCGAAGCCGGACCTCCGAGCTGTTCCCGTCGGCCTTCAGCACCCATGCGGTCACCACCACGGGATTCAGACCGCCGGCACCGCCGCCGGCGACGACGCGAATCGTCTCCTCGTTCCCGCCCGCGCCGACCGGCTCGGTTTCGACCGCGCGGCCCGCCCTTCCGAGCACGCTCGAAACGCGCCGCACCACGTCGTCGAACGGCAGGGGCACAAGCAGGTCGATCTCATGGACGTTCTTCCTCATCATCCTGGCCACGACCCGGACCAGGCGACCGCCGCCCGCGCCCACCGCGCCGAGAGAGGCAAGCTCGTCAGCCAGGATCCGGTCCTCGCTCCGGTCCACGCATCCACCCCCACCGCCGGATCGGCCCACCAGGCCGCCACACGCTGTTCCGCCCGGCAGACCATGATGACGCATGCCGGTCGCAGAGTCGCTGCCCCGCTCCTCGTCACGCCGATCGGGCAGGCGACTCGACTCGCCGTTCCCCCGAGACGTCTCACAGGGTCCGGCGCACGTCCGCCTGCCGTTCCATCTCGCGGAGCTGGTCGGCGAGATCGCCTCGGACCGCGGTGTGGCCTGTTGATCCGGGTCGGCTGCCGTGGGTCGGGCTCGCACGCCGGGTCCGGCGGCGGGAGGTTCGTCAACGTGGCCTCCGGTCCGGGCCGCGTGCCCGGCGGCCCGGAACAGTGTCGTCCGTCCCGCGCCGATCGGGACCGGCCGGGAACGGTGAGCGGGGTGTCGCGCCCGGCCACGTCGCCCCGTTTCCCCCGTGCGGCGGAGCGATCGGCACCGCGCGGCGAAGTGATCAGTACGCTGACCGGCGTGGGTCAACCGGAGGCACTGGCGGAAGGCGCCGGACCGTTCACGACACGTCTGACCTGGCGTCTCGCCGAGGGCGGTCTCGCCGTGTGGGAGTCGCGCCCGGGACGCAAGCGCGGGGTGCTCGGCGTCAGGGCGGCCGAGTGGGCCGAGCCGGTCCCCAAACGGGCGGACCGGGCCGCACTCGCCCGGCTGGGCAGGCTCAACGTCGTCGCCTCGTGGTCCTTCGCCGTCGGCGGCGCCCTCTTCGCGCTCGGTGCCGGGCTCGCCCTCCGTTCCGCCGGTGCGATGACGAGCGCGTCCGTGTACTTCGTGGGAGGGCTGTTCTTCACCACGGGCGCCTACGCCTCGCTGCTCCAGGCGACCAACGCGCCGCGGCCCGGGGGCAGGGCCGGGACTCTGGAGTCGGGCCGCTGGCGCTGGTGGAGGTACGAGCCGAGGCGGATCGACTGGGTCAGCACCTTCGTGCTGTTCGCCGGCACGCTGGTCTTCGGCGTCAATCTGCTGGACTCGTTCCTGCACGGGCTGACGGCCCAGCAGGCGAACCGGCTGGTCTGGGCCCCCGACATGATCGGCTGTCTGCTCTTCCTCGTCTCCGGGCAGCTGGCGCTGATGGAGGTCACCCACGGGCCGCCCAGGGTCCTGCCGCACGACCTGGGCTGGTGGATCGTCGCCGTCAACCAGCTGGGATCCGCACTGTTCATGATCGCGGCGCTGGCGGACTTCACCGTGCCCGCCACCGGCGCCCTGGTGAACACGGGCATCGCCGACTGGGGAACACTGACGGGCGCCGTCTGCTTCTGCGTCGGCGGGGTGCTCCAGGCGTTCGAGCGGCCGTAGTGCCCGCGCCGACATGCGCGATCTCCGGGCGACGGCCCTCGGCACTGCCCGGATTCGCGATCGGCAACCCGTCCGGTGCGGGGGCCGCGCGGGGCCCCGGTGCCCACGGGAGTCGACGCTCGGCGTGTGCGGCCCACTGCCCGGAACCGGGACCGGCGCTCCGAAGCCCCGTGCCGTGGCCGGGCCCCGCGGTTGCCGCCGTTCTCCCCCGTGCGGGCGCCGGTCCTCAGCGCCGGCACCGATCCCGTGAGGCCGCCCGCGAGCGCGGTGGTGGCGGCCGAGACGAGCCGTGCCGCTGTCAGTGCCGCGCGCCGCGCGGCACGGCGAAATCGGTGAGCAGGGAGCCCCCGGGAGCGGCTTCGGGCCATGACCTCTGCTGGGTGAGCACCGCGATGGCCGCGGTCGGGAACTTCTCCTCCACCCGCTGGAGGGTGTCGCCGAGCCCTTCCGACGCCAACAGCAGAACGAACTCCTCCAGGGCGGGGTTGTGACCGACGAGGAGCAATGTGGCCACGTCGTCCGGGGTTTCCCGTACGACGGCGAGCAGGTCCGCGGGGTCCGCGCCGTAGAGCCGAGGGTCATGGCGCGTCCGCGGGCCGGTGGGGAGCTCTCCGGCTGCGAGGTCCCAGGTCTCGCGGGCCCGTACGGCGGGTGAGCACAGCACCAGGTCCGGGACGCAGTCGGCGTCCCTCAGCCAGCGGCCCGCGGCGGGTGCGTCGCGCTGCCCGCGCTCGGCCAGCGGCCGTCGCACATCGGCCACCCCGGGCGGCCGGGCGGACTTCGCATGCCTGAGGACGACCAGTCGTCGGAGAGTCATGGGGCCTCCACGCGTCGGGCCTCCACCCGTCGGTGAGCGGCGACAGTCTGTGCGCCGCAAGCTTTCCACCCCGGGGCGGCCCGGGCCAGTGCACGCACGCCGTTGCCGCTACCCGGCTGCCGGGGCCGCGCGCGTATGCCCCCCGGACGGCGGGCGGAGGTCACGCCGTGCCCGCACCTCCAGCGAGTCCGGGGCCCCGGCGGGAGTCCGGGGCAGCCGGAGGGGGCGGCTCCCCGGTGTGATCGAGCCGAGGACCCGCACCCCCCGCGCCCCGGTGCACTCCGGGGCGTTGCCTGGCAGGCCGTGCAGGGAGAGGTAGCCGAGGACGGCGAAGGCACATGCCTCCTTCGCCGGCGAGGGCAGCCCGAGTTCGTCCGAGGTCCGCAGGACGATTCCCGCCAGCTCGTCCCGGAGCATCGCCGTCAGCACGGGGTTCCGGGTGCCTCCGCCGGAGACGATCACCTCGGTGGCGCCCAGCGGCCGGACCGCGTCGGCTACGGTGCGCGCGGTCAGCCGGGTCACGGTGGCGACCACGTCCTCGGCCGGGAGTCCGCCGAAGCCCTCCAGCGCCGCGCGCAGGTAGCCGCGGTGGAACAGCTCCTTGCCGGTGGTCCGGGGGGCGGGTCTGCGGTAGTACGGCTCGTCGAGCAGTCTGAGGAGCAGGGGTTCGTGGACGCGGCCGGAGCGCGCGAGAGCCCCGCCGTCGTCGTAGGCGAGCCGCCCGGCCGTCAGTTCGTGGACCGCTGCGTCGATGAGCGCGTTGCCGGGCCCGGTGTCGAACGCGACCGGCTGTCCGCCGCGGGGCAGGGCGGTCAGGTTGGCGATGCCGCCGATGTTCAGGGCGGCCGGCACACCCGGGCGCCCGCGCAGCCACATCAGGTCGACGAGACTCACCAGCGGGGCGCCCTGGCCGCCGGCCGCCACGTCCCGGGTCCGGAAACCGGACACCACGGTCCGGCCGGTGGCCTCGGCGATCCACGCCGGCTCGCCGACCTGCAGTGTCCCGTGCACCCGGCCGTCCTCCGCCCAGTGGAAAACGGTCTGGCCGTGGGAGGCGACCAGTTCCGCGGCACCGCCGCAGAGTTCACGGTCCGCCCGTACGGCCACGGCCGCGAAGGCCCGCCCGATGAGCGTGTCCAGCCGGCACACGTCCGCCAGCGTCGTCGCGGACGGCGGAAGGGCGTTGGCGAGCAGTGCCCTCAGTTCGTCGCCGTACGGCTCGCTCACCATGCCCAGCGGCGTGAGGACCAGCGCGCCGTCCTCGGTCCCGAGGTCGACTGCGGCCGCGTCGATCGCGTCGTACGAGGTGCCCGACATCAGTCCGACGACCCTCACCGCAGCGGCCGCCGGTGGTCGTCGCCGCGCAGGGTCAGCAGGGCGAGGGCGCTGACCGCGCAGGCGCCGGCCGCGTAGTACGCGGGGATGTCCGCGTCGCCGGTGCGTGCGACCAACTCGGTGATGACGAGCCCGGCACAGCCGGAGAACACCGCGTTCGACAGGGCGTAGGCCACGCCCAGGCCGGTGCAGCGCACCCTGGTCGGGAACATCTCGGCCAGCATGGCGGGCCCCGGGCCGGCCATCAGTCCGACGACGGCGCCCGCGACCAGCACCGCCCCGCCCTTCACCGCGGCCGGGACGCCGGTTTCCTGGAGGAGGTCGATCAGTGGCAGGGCCAGCAGGACGACGAGCATCGCGCCGGAGAGCATGACGGTCCGACGGCCGAAACGGTCGCTGAGGAGCCCGGCCGGAATGATCGAGGCGGCGAAGCCGAGGTTCGCGAGGACGGTGGCGACGAGCGCCTCGCGGAACGAGGCGCCGAGGGTGGACTGCAGGTACGAGGGGAGGACGACGAGGAAGGTGTAGCCCGCCGCCGCCCAGCCCATGATCCGCCCGGCGCCCAGGACGATCGCGCGCGCCACCTCTGCCCGGGACGGAGGGGCCGCGTCGGCGGCGTCTGCCTCGGCGCGGCGGAAGCTGGGGGTCTCCTCCAGCCGCAGTCGCAGCCACAGGGCGACGAGTCCGAGCGGGAGCGTCAGCAGGAACGGGATCCGCCAGCCCCAGTCGGCCAGTGCCGCGCCGGACAGCACGGTCGCCGACAGGGCGGCGGCACCCGCGCCGCCGAGCAGCCCGAGGGCGACGGTGAACGACTGCCAGGAGCCGTAGAGCCCACGCCGGCCGGGCGGGGCGAACTCCGTCATCAGGGACACGGCGCCGCCGAACTCACCTCCCGCGGAAAGGCCCTGGAGCACTCGCAGCAGCGTCAGCAGCCAGGGCGCGGCCGCGCCCGCCGTGGCGTAGGTGGGTAGGAGCCCGATCAGCGTGGTGGCCAGTGTCATCAGGCCGATGACCAGGATCAGCGTAGGCCGTCTGCCGATGCGGTCGCCGAGCCGGCCGAAGAGGACGGCTCCGATCGGACGGAAGAAGAATGCCAGGGCGAAGGAGGCGTAGGTCCTCACCAGGGCCTCGACGTCGCTGCCGCCCTCCGGGGTGAAGAAGTTGGCGGCGATGACGGTGGCGAAGTAGCCGTAGACGCCGAACTCGTACCACTCGACGAAGTTGCCGACGGAGCCCGCGAGCAGCGCGCGGCGGGAGCGGGCGGGCGGCGGTGGCACGGGATGCTTCAGGGCTGGTTCGGTCATCCCTTCTACGTGCCCACGACAACACGACCGGAATCGCCTGTTCCGGTGCTGCCGGAGCGGTACCGGTACTGCCGGAACTGTCCGGTCCTGCCGGGCGGTCGGAGTGACGGGCGGGCTGCGGGGCGGACTGTCGGCCGTCCGCCGGGATTCGGTACGCGAGTCCCACCGGGCCGTGTGTGCGGCCGGGCGTGATCGTGTGCCCGGCCGCGGCCCCGCCCCGCGCGGAGCCTGCGTGTGACCGCGCCGTCCCCAGTGGTGACCTCCCCGCCGTGGAGGAGACTGGGAGCAGAGAAGGGGAGCGGACGGGGCTTCGACTCAGGCGAGGCTGGTTGCGATGGGCACAGGCGGCGTCACCCGGAGCAGGGACGGGCGTGAGCAGGCCGCGGCGCGGGGCTGGGCCAAGGTCGTCGTGAACGAGCGGGGTGTGGTGACCGGATGGAGCTCGGCGGCCCACCAATTGCTCGGCTGGCCGGCGGACCGGGTCCTGGGCCGTCCCGCCGTCGAACTGCTGGCCGGGGCGGACGAGGTGGCTGCTCACGGAGCGGGCCCGGCACCCGCCGCACCCCCGTCCTCCGCCACCGGTGCTCCCGCGCCCGACGGTTCCGGTCCCGGCCGCGGTTCCGCCTCCCGCTCAGGTTCCACCTCCCGTCCCGCCCCGGGGACCGCCTCCGACACCCTCTCCGGTCCCGGTCCCGGTCCTGGCGTCGGTGGCGTGCTGCTGCGGCACCGGGACGGAGGGCTGCTCTCCTGCCGTGTGGGCATCCGCCCCGGATCGGCCGACGGGCCCGGCGTCGGCTGGGAGGTGCTGCTCGGTCCCGCCACGGCGGGACCGGCTCCCACGACCGGGACCGCAGGCGGGGCGGGGTCCGCCGCGGAGCTGGACAGGGCGCTGCTCGAGGCGCTGTTCAGCCGCTCCCCCGTGGGGCTGTTCGTCGTCGACCCCGAACTCCGGCTCATCCGTATCAACCCCGCGGCGGAAGGCATGCAGGGTGTGGCCGTCGAGGAGGCGCTGGGGAAGCGGCCCGGGGAGGCGTGGCCCGACTTCAGCGCGGAACTCGCCGAGCGGGTGATGGGCCAGGTGCTCCGCACCGGCCTGCCGGTGATCGGCTGGGAGAAGCGCGGCAGGCCGCCCGGGGACCCCGGCCACGAGCACGTGTACTCGGCCTCCTCCTTCCGGCTGGAGGACACGGACGGCCGCGTCCTCGGGGTCGCCGATGCCGCGATCGACGTCACCGAACGACACCGGGCGCAGGAGCGGCTGACGCTGCTCGCCGAGGGCGGGGCCCGGATCGGGACGAGCCTGGAGGTCATGCGGACGGCGCAGGAGCTGGCGGAGGTGGCGGTGCCGCGGTTCGCCGACAGCATGGCCGTGGAGGTCCTGGAGGAGGTCCTGGCAGGCGAGGAGATCTTTCCCGGTGCGGTGCGCCCCGGGGCGGTACTGCGCCGTGCGGCGTCCCTGGCGGACAGTCCGGCGGAACCGGCGGGTGTGTACGCGGAGGGCGAGGTCAGCACCTTTCCGCCGGCCTCCCCGTCCCTCGAGGCTCTCACCGATCTCCAGCCGCGGCTGGTCGACGCGGTGGGGGCCGACAGCGCGTGGGTACTGCGGGATCCGGCGCGCGGCGCGCGGATCCTCGAGGACAGGATCCATTCGCTGATGGTCGTACCGCTCGTCGCCCAGGACCGGGTCCTCGGCATCGCCACCTTCTACCGCTGGGGAGCACAGGGCCCCTTCCGGGACGAGGACCTGACCCTCGCCACGGAGCTCGCCGGGCGCACGGCGGTGTGCCTGGACAACACGCGTCGCTACCTGCGCGAGCGCAACACGCTCATGGCACTGCAGCGCAGTCTGCTGCCCGGGGAGCTGCCGCACCACCACGGGGTGGAGGTGGCCCACGAATACGTGCACGCGGGCGCGGGCGGCGACTGGGTCGACGTCGTCCCGCTGTCCGGGGCGCGGGTCGCCCTGGTGGCCGGCAGCGTCCCCGGACGCGGGGTCGCCACCGCCGCCGCCATGGGACGCCTCCGGGCCGCGGTGCACACGCTGTCGGATCTGGACCTGGATCCGGAGGAACTGCTCGCCCGCATGGACGACCTGGTGCGGCGCCTCGACGGGGGCGACGGCCCGGAGGTGGCACTCGGCGGACGGCGTTCCGGCGGGGACGAGGAACCCTCGGCACCGGCCACCCCGGGAGCCGGTGCCCCGGTCACGGGCGAGGAGGCCGGATGCACCTGCCTGTACCTGGTCTACGACCCGATCTCGCAGCGCTGCGCCATGGCGAGCGCCGGCCATCCCGCTCCGGCCGTGGCCCGCCCGGACGGCTCGGTCACCTACCTCGACGTGCCGGCGGGGGCACCGCTCGGCCGTCCGGGACCGCCGTTCCGCAGGACGGAGGTCGAACTGCCGGAGAACGCGGTGCTCGTGCTCTGGACCCCGGGGCTGCTGCAGTCCCCGGCCGGGGGTGCTGCGCCCGCGGCCCGGGACCGGACGGGGACACCGGGGGCCGGTGCCGGTGAGGCGGCCGGGGCACGGCTGCTGGGTGCGCTGGCGCGTGCTCCGGGTTCCGTGCGCGAGACGTGCCGGATGCTGCTGGAGGCCCTGGTCCCCGACCGGCCGAGGGAGGACGCGGCACTGCTCGTGGCCCGTACGCATGCGCTGGGCCCGGGCCGGGTCGCCTGCTGGGACCTGCCGAGCGATCCGGCCGTCGTCTCCACCGCCCGGTCGCTCGTCACCCGTCAGCTGGCCTCATGGGCGCTCGACGAAGCCGCGTTCGCCACCGAACTGATCGCGAGCGAGCTGGTCACCAACGCGATCCGGTACGCCAGCGCTCCGGTACGGCTGCGTCTGATCCGCGACCACGTACTGACCTGCGAGGTGTCCGACGGCAGCAGTACCTCGCCCCGGCTGCGCCACGCCCGTACGACCGATGAGGGCGGCAGGGGGCTGCTGCTCGTGGCGCAGTGCTCGGAGCGCTGGGGTACTCGCTACACCGAGGACGGAAAGACCATCTGGGCCGAGCAGAACGTCGCCTGACGGGTGCTCGGCTCCCCAGGCTCCCGTGTCCGCGAGGGCGTGCGCCGCCACGGGCGGCCGGCCACCGGGTCGCCTCGAAGCGGTGCCGGCGCGGACGGCCACCGGCTCTCAGGCCGGCAGCGGTTTGCGATCGGCCCAGGGGCGGGCCCGCTCCAGCTCGGCGGCGAGGGACAGCAGTGTCGTCTCGTCGTCACGGCGGCCGACGAGTTGCACGGCGAGGGGCAGGCCGCCGGCGGTGAACCCGGCCGGGACGGAGGCCGCGGGGTTGCCGGTGACGTTCCACAGCGCGCAGTACGCGATCATCGGCATGGACCGCAGGGCCGCCCGCACGGTGCCCGTGCCCGTCAACCGACCCTCCATGGGCGGGAGTCCGGCGATCGTCGGGGTGAGCAGCACATCGACCCGGTCGAACACCCGGTTCGCCCTGGCCGCCGTCCTCTCCCCCTGGTTCATCGCCCAGCGTGTGACGCCGGGCCGGACCCAGGTGCCGAGGCGGACGGTCTCGCGGGTGCGGCGTTCGAGTCGGGCGTAGTCGTCCATGGCGAACGCCTCGGTGCGCAGACCGGCGAAGAACTGCGGCACGAAGGACGCGGTGGGGTCGGGGTAGTGGGGGTCGATCTCCTCGACGTGGTGGCCCAGTCCGGCCAGCAGACCGGCCGTCCCCGTCACGGCCCGGACGACCTCCGGCGCCGGTCGCACCCCTCGCGCCGCGGGCCGGGTGGACCACCCGATCCGCAGCCGGGGCGGTTCGGCGGCCGCGGCCGCGGCGAAGGAGCCGGCCGGTTCGCGGGCGCGGAACAGGTCCCCGGGGACGGAGCCCCGGATCGCGTCGTGGACGAGGGCGGAGTCCTCGACCGAGCGCGTCAGCGGGCCGAGCACCCCGAGCCCCCACCACAGGTGCGGCTGCGGCGCGGTGCTCACCCGCCCGCGGGTGGGCTTCAGACCGAACAGGCCGCAGCAGGCGGCCGGGATCCGGATGGAGCCGCCCCCGTCGCCGCCGATGGCGGCGGGAACCAGTCCGGCGGCCACCGCCGCCGCCGAGCCGCCACTGGATCCGCCGGGCGAGCGGTCCGGGGCCCAGGGGTTGCGGGTGCTGCCGTGCGCCGACGACTCGGTGAAGGGGAACAGCCCGAACTCGGGCATGTTCGTCTTGCCGATGACGACCGCGCCCGCGGCGCGCAGCCGTCGTACGACCTCGGAATCCGCGGGCGCGGGGCGGGTGTTGGCGGCGGTGCCGAAGGTCGTCACACGGCCCTCGACGTCGTTCTCCTCCTTGATCGCCACCGGTACGCCGTGGAGCGGGCCGCGCTCGTCCGCGGCGGTGGCGTCCCTGCGTCCGGCCTCGGCCAGCGCCTCCTCGGCCATGACGGCGGTGAAGGCGTTGAGGGTGCCGTCGTACCGTTCGATGCGGGCGAGCAGCAGCTCGGTGAGTTCCCGTGCCGACACCTCGCCGGAGCGGACGGCCGCCGCCTGTCCGGCTGCGCCCGCGTACGCAAGATCGTCCGTCATGACCGGGAACGTACATCCCGGTGCCGCCGCCGAAGAAGCGCCCCTCCAGGGTGATGCCGGTCACATCGCTGCCGTCGGGAGCGGCGTCGGGGCGGAGGAGCGGCGTCGGGGCGCGGACGGGACGCCGGGCGGCGCCGAGGGGGCCGGACGGAGCCTCCGCCTGTGCCCGCCCGCCGCCGGTCCCTCTCGGTTCCGGGCCCGAGCAGGCGCTCAAGCCCAGGTCTGCGAGTAGTAGTCCCGGTAGTTCCTGCGGCCCTGGGCCGTCTGGATCCAGCGGCTCACGACGAGCAGGACCAGGCTCGCACCGATGACACCGATGCCGGGGGCGACGGCACCGAGGGGGCCGAGCTCCGCGGCGATGTCCGTGACGATCCCCGGCCCGGACGTACCGCCCCACGGTGGAGCGACACCGCCCCCGGCTCCCGCCCCGGGCGCGGGACTCCCGGGTGCCGGAGCCGAGGGATCGGCCGGGGCGGGGGGTGTCGCGTCCGGGCCCGCCCCGCCCTGCGCTCCGGGGGTCTGACCGATGAGTGCCACCCCGAGGGACGCCATGGCGCCGGTGACCGGCTGGAAGTAGGTGGTGCCGCCGCTGTCGCAGTCGCCGGTGCCGCCCGAGGTGACGCCGAGCGCGATGCCCTGGGCGAACAACGGGCCGCCGCTGTCCCCGGATTCGGCGCAGACCGTGGTCTCGATCAGCCCGCCGACCGTGCCCTCGGGGTAGTTGACGGTCGCGTTGAGCGCGGTCACCCGTCCCGAGCGCAGTCCCGTGGTGCTGCCGCTGCGGAAGACCTCCTGGCCGACGGACGGGTCGGCGGCCCCGCTGATCCGTACGCCCCGGTTCTCCCCGACGGCCACGATGTCGGCGACGGCCGGGTCGGGCACCGAGCTCTCGTCGTACCGCACCAGGGAGTAGTCGTCGCCGGGGAAGCTCCCGGCGACCGTGCTGCCGACCCGGTCGTTCCGTCCTCGGTCGCCGAACCACGTGGTGCCCACGGGCCCGCAGTGGCCTGCCGTCAGGATGTACGACCGCTGCCCGTCGGTGACGTTGAAGCCCGCGGAGCAGCGGCTGTTCCCGCCGAACATCGGCGCGGCGCCGTTCAGACGGGTGGTGAAGGTGCCCGGGTTGCGTTCCATGCGGACGAAGCCGCCGATGTCCTCGGCGAGTTCGGTGAGCCGCGACCAGTCGGAGGCGGAGACCGTGCGGTCGGCGCGCACCACGACCTCGTTGGTGCGGTAGTTCACCGCCCAGGCTGTGCCCGTCACCCGCGGGGCTGCGCGCAGTGTCTCGGTGGCCGAGCGGAGTTCGTCCATGCTGTGGCGCACGGTCTTGGGGTTCGCCCCGGCCCGGCGCACCTCGGCCGCCGCGCCCGGGTCGGTCACCGCGACGACCGGGCGGCCGTCGGCCCCGATCCAGCTCCCGGCGGTACGGGACGTGCCGAGCCGTTCGACCACTTCCCCACCGGGGTCGGCGGCGCGTGTGACGGGCGCCGGGCCCGTGCCGGGGGGCCGTGTCTCCCCGGCCATGGCGTCGGAGACCATCAGCGAGCCGCAGACCAGCCCGCCGACCGCCGCCAGCCGGGCGATCCGCTGAAGGTTTCGTCGTGCGTGCCTCATCCGCGGCCCCAAGGTCGTACCGACACGGTGTCACCAGGTGTACGGGGCCCAGGAAGCGGCCTGGACCCCACCGTCTATACGCGGCCCGGCGCGGCGTCGTTCAACCGGGGTATCCATGGCCTCACGGGAGGGGGCGCCATGAGGGTGTTCGGACGGGTGAGGGCGGCCGGGGCCGCGGTTTCCGACAGCGAGCGGGAGCTGTTCGGCGGGCCGCTGCGGTACGACACGGGCTGGGCCGAGCACGAACGCGCGCGGCTGGAGCTGTCGATGCTCTCCGCGGTGCGGGCGATGCCGAGGCTGGTCGGCGGGACGCTGCGCAGGGCCTGGCGCGCGGACCGTTCGGCGCTGGTCGCGGTCGCCGTGAGCGAGATCGGGCAGGGCGTCGCCGCGGCCGTGGGACTGCTCGCGGTCAACTCGGTGATGCACGCCCTGCTCGGTGGCGGCGCGCCGGTCGACCGGCTGTACGCGGCGCTTCCGGCCCTCGGCGTCGTGGGTGCGGTCGGTGTGGTCAACGCGGGGCTCGCATGCTGGTCCACGTCGCGGGCCGGCCGCCTTGAGCCGCTCGTGGAGCGGCTTGCGACGACGGAGTACCTGGCGGCGGCAGCGGCGGTGGAGCTGGAGGCCATCGAGGACCCCGAGTTCCGCCGCCTCATCGACGTCGCCCAGTACGGCGCGGCCTCGGCCCGCCAGATGATCGGCGCCTGCGTCGCCGCGGTGAACGGGACCATCTCGCTGATCGCCGCGGGCGGTGTCCTGACGGTCCTGCACCCGGCGCTGCTGCCGATGCTCCTGTTGATCGCGGCCCCGCGCGGCTGGGGCGCCATGCGAGTGGCGCAGGAACGGTACATGTCGGTCATGGTGTGGGTGGAGCACATTCGAGCGGGCCGTCTGCTGGGCACTCTGCTCACCTCACGCACAGCCGCGCACGAGGTACGCGTTCACGGAGTGGGCGCCTTCCTGCTGGACCGCTATCGCGACATGGCTCAGAGCGCGGAGCGGGAGCAGAAGCGGCTCGCGACGGACAAGGCGTTCACCGAACTCGTGGCGGCGGGCATGTCCGGGGTCGCCACGGTGGCGACGTACGCGTTGATGGGCTGGCTGATCGTGGCGGGGCACATGGAGCTTGCGGTGGCGGGCACCGCCGTGATCGCGGTCCGGTCCGGCTCGGCGAACCTCGGCGCGCTGGTCATGAACGTCAACCAGCTCCACGAGGAGGCCCTGTACGTCCACGACCACGACCGCTTCCTGGCGGAGGCCGCCGCCTGCACCATCCCCGAGGGTGGCGTCGATGTGCCGGGCCGGGTGGGTGAGATCCGCGCGGAGGACGTCACCTACCGCTATCCCGACCGCGACGCACCGGCCCTGACCGGGGTGTCGCTGACGATCCCCATGGGGTCGGTCACGGCTGTCGTCGGGGAGAACGGCTCGGGCAAGAGCACCTTGATCAAGGTGCTCGCCGGGCTGCTGCTGCCCGGGACCGGCACCGTGCGCTGGGCGGGCGTCGACGTGGCCCGGCTCGACCGCGCCCAGGTCTTCGACCGGGTCGCCCTGCTCACCCAGGACTTCGAGCGCTGGCCGATGACGGCGGAGATGAACATCCGTATCGGCCGACCCGGACTCGGCGGCCTTGAAGGGCACTTGGCCGCGGCGGTGCGCTTCGCGGGCGCCGGCGCGCTCGTGGAGCGGCTGCCGCACGGGCTGCGGACGCTGCTGGCCCGGATGTTCCGGGGTGCGTCGGAGATCTCGGGCGGGGAGTGGCAGAAGGTCGGCCTCGCCCGTACGCATTTCCGCACGGCTCACTGCGCGGCGGACAGCCTGCTCATCGTCGACGAGCCCACGTCCGCGCTCGACCCCGAGGCTGAGATCGCGGCCTTCGACCGCATCCGGCAACTGGCCGGCCCACGGCGCGCGATCGTACTGGTGACCCACCGTATGTCCGGGGTGCGCCACGCCGACGCCATCCACGTGCTCCACGGGGGACGGCTGGTCGAACACGGAACCCACGACGAACTGATGGCGGCCGACGGCCGGTACGCGTCCATGTTCCGTACGCAGGCCGCGCAGTACGCGCCGGGGACGGGAGCGGGCCGGGACCGGGCGGGGCGGGATCCGTCATCCGGGGAGGGAGGGGCGCGGGGCGCGGCACCCGGGCTTCCGGGACCGCGCGGGGCCGACGGAGCGGAGGTGCCTGCGGAGCACCGCGCACAGCCGGGACGGCCGACGTCGTCCGGCGGCACGACCGCGTGCGACGGCGAACGGCGAACGGCCACCGGGACGGGTCCCGTGACCGGACCGGCTCCCCCTGACCGGACCGGCTCCCCCTGACCGGCCGGGATGAACACCTCGCCGTCCACGCGGGGGCCGGTCCGCGCCCCCGCCCGGTCCGTGCCGATGCACGGTCCGTGCCGATGCACGGTCCGCGCCCTCGGGGCGCGCGTCCCGCGGCCGCCTCGGCCGGGCGTCCGTCCGGTGCTTCCGTCCGGGGCTCACCAGTCGCGGGCCGCTTCCAGGATTCGGTCGCGGACCGGAGCGACGCGGGGGTTGTCCGGCACGCCCGGGCGTTGGGCCAGGTAGCAGGTGTTGATGGGCGGCTCGTCGAGGTCGTGGAGAAGGACGAGGGCCCCCGAGGCAAGTTCGTCGAGGCAGAGATAGCGGGGCAGCACGGCGAAGCCCGCGCCCGCCGTGACGGCGGCGACGACGCCCCGGAGGTCGGGGGCGGTGACGGCCGCGTGGCAGGACAGACGGGTGCCGAAGGCATGGCGCCAGTACCGCCTGGCGATGGGCAGGTCCTCGGCGTACGTGATCAGCGGGACACGATGCAGTACCGAGGGCCCGTCGCTGCTCACACCGCCCCCGATCCGCTCCGCCCACACGGGCGCGGAGACGAGTACGAACTCCTCGTCCATCAGCGGCACGGCGGACAGCGTGCGGCCACGCGGCCGTCCGGTGGCGATGACGAGATCGTGGCGCCCGGCACGCAGTTCGTCGAGGAGCGCGTCCGTGAGACCCATGGTCACGCGCAGCCGCACCCCGTCGGCGACGAGCGGGGCCAGGGCGGGCAGCACGCGGCTGCACAGCAGTTCGGCGGGACCCGCGAGGTGGACCGGCTCGTTGGGAACGCCTTCGGGCGTACCCGCTCCGGTGGCGGCGGCGAGCGCGTCCAGGGGCGCGGCGATGCGCGCGGCGAGTTCGTCGGCCACGGGGGTGGGAGCGACGCCTCGCGGCAGCCGTACGAACAGCTCGCGTCCGGACTGTCGTTCCAGTGCGCGCATCTGTGCCGTCACGGTGGGCTGCGACAGACCCAGCAGAGACGCGGCGGCGGTGAAGGACCCCGAGCGGTACACGGCGAGGAAGGTCCGCAGCAGGTTCAGATCGGCGGGGGAGGCCGGCGGCGGCGCGCCGGGCCCCGGGCCCACGGCCGGTTCGGGGACACGCGGGTCCGGCCCGCGCCGTTCGGGCCCTCGTCCGCCCGGGCCGCCACCGGAGTCTGCTTTGTGTCTCACTCCATGAACCCTAGCCGCCGGGAGCTGCTCAGCACCGATCCAAGCCATTGGAATCCCGATGGCAAAGATAGGTTTTCCCATTGGCCACCTATGACTGAACGGGTCTACGGTCGGTGCCGAACGCATATCCGGGCCCCGTTGCAGAGGGCCGCTCCTCACTGGGAGTACCAAGCATGTCGAAGATCCTTTTCGTAATCACCGGCGCCGGTCACTGGACCCTGGCCGACGGCAGCCGCCACCCCAGCGGCTTCTGGGCCGAGGAGGCCGTCGCCCCCTACGAGGCGTTCAGGGCGGCCGGGCACGAGGTCGTCGTCGCCACCCCGGGCGGCGTCGTGCCCACCGTGGACCGGCACAGCCTCGCGCCCGAGGTCAACGGCGGGCCGGAGGGTGCCGCGAAGGTCAGCGCCGGCCTCTCCGCGCTCACCGAGCTCCGGAGCCCGGTGAAGCTGGAGGACGTCGACCTCCACGAGTTCGCGGCCGTCTTCTACCCGGGCGGCCACGGTCCGATGGAGGACCTCGCCGACGACCCGGCCTCGGGTCGGCTGCTGGTCCGCGCACTGGACTCCGGCAAGCCGCTCGCGGTGCTCTGCCACGGCCCGGCCGCCCTGCTCGCCGCGACGCACGCCGACGGCTCGAACGCCTTCGCCGGCTACCGCGTCGCCGCGTTCACCAACGCCGAGGAGACCCAGGCCGGTTTCGCCGACCGCGCGAAGTGGCTCCTCCAGGACCGCCTGACGGAGGCCGGGGTACTGGTCCAGGAGGGCGAGCCCTGGGCCGCGAACGTCGTCGTCGACCGAAACCTGATCACGGGCCAGAATCCGGCCTCCTCGGCCGGGGTCGCGTCCGAGGTCCTGAAGAAGCTGGCCTGACCCTGGGACCCCGGCCGGCCGGGCCCGGGTCGGACGGGCCCGTCCTCGGCCGTCGACTGCGTCGTGGTGCACTCGGGTACGCCGGGACGGATGCGCAAGGCCGGGTGGGCCCGGCCAGGGTCCGATCGTTGCTGGGGCGACCGGAGTTCCGGCGGCTGCCGGCGTGCCCGGCGGGACGGCCGTCAGGCGTCCCGCGGGGCGCCCTCCTGCGTCTGCCCGGCCTGCCGGGACCGGAGGACCGCGGCAGTCCGGGCGCACCACTGGGAGGTCTCCTGTTCGAAGCGCAGGCCACGCAGACAGGTCAGGTACGGGCCGACGCGGTCCGCGGTGGCGAGGAAGGTGTCCTCGTCGAGTTCGCCGCGCAAGCGCCGCAGGAAGCGCTCGAAGAAGTCGGTCTTGGCGGCGGCCGTGGCCGCCCGCTCGTCGAGCTGTTCGATCACGGGCGCCATGGGCGCGCTGTCCACGGCCTGCACCTTGACCAGGAGGTCGTCGCGGATGAAGGACGGTTTCGCGACGGTCTCCGCAAAGCGCGCCAGTTCTTCCAGTCCCTCTTCCGTGATGGTGAACAGCCGCTTCGGCGGACGGGCTTCCTGGATCACCTGGCGGCCCTCGACCAGCCCGGCCTGCTCCAGTTTGGTCAGCTCCAGATAGAGCTGCTGCGGAAGGGCGTGCCAGAAGTTCGCCACCCCCAGGTCGAAGGCCTTCGCGAGTTGGTAGCCGCTGGACTCCCCGTCCAGCAGGGCCGCGAGCACCGCATGGCGCAGCGCCATGACTCCGCCTCCCGCTCCGTGTCGTTTCCCGGTCCGTACCGTCGGAAGCGTACTCAACGGCATGAGTAGTCACTTCCTTGACCGGACGGGTGGGCCGAGGCGCGTCGACGGCCGCGCTTCCGTACAGGGCCATGCGCCCACCCGCCGGGAATCGCCGGGGCGTGCGCCGCCTGCCGGCAAATGCCGGGCCGTGCGCCCGTCCGCCTCGACACGTCGGGCGGACGAGCACGCGCCGGTCTCGCCGGGGAACCGGGCCGCCGTCGGGGCCGGTTCGGGCCGTGACCCGTTCCGGCCGTCGCACCCCTGGCGTTCACGGGTCCGCACCGGGCGGGTATCCGTACGCGCCGTAGAGCCGGACGAAACGGGCCGGGACGATGGTCCGGCACGGCGTGAGGCCCCGGGGCGTGCGCTCGTGGAGCCACACCTGTTCCCGCCCGCCCGGACCGATCGGCTGGACTAGTCGGCCCCCGACGCGCAACTGCCCCACCAGTGGTTCCGGCACTTCCGGGAAGGCCGCCGAGACGACGACGGCGTCGTAGGGCGCCCGTTCCGGCGAGCCGAGCGTGCCGTCGGCGGTGGTGACCGAGACGTTGCCGGCACCCGCCCGGGACAGTCGGCGGCGGGCCTGCCCCGCCATGTCGGCCCAGCGTTCCAGGCTGACGACCTCCCCGGCGAGGCGGGCCAGTACGGCGGCCTGGAAGCCGTAGCCGGTACCGACCTCCAGAACCCGCTCGCCACCGGTCAGTCCGAGCGCCTCCACCATCAGGGCCACCAGGCTCGGCTGGGTGGTCACCTGGCCGTGCGGAAGAGGAACGGGGACGTCGAGGTAGGCGGACACGACCTCCGCGCGGGGGACGAAGTCCGCCCGCCGGACGCTTCGCAGCGCTTCGAGGACGCGCTCGTCCCGCACTCCCACGGCCCGCGAGGCCCGGACCAGGTCCTCGGGACCGGGCCCCTCGCCACGCCCCTGGCGGCCCTCCCGCTCCGGGGACGGCCCTGACCACGAGTCCCGAGAGGGTTCCGACCGCGGTGGCGACGACCCGGGGGACGGTTCCCACGACGGCTGCGGTGACGGCTGCCGCGACATCATCGTGCCCCCTGTCCGGTGCGGTCGCCGGGCCGCGTCACGGGTGGTTCCGGATACGACAGACTCATCGTCACTCCTCGCCGCCCGGCTCCTCCTCTTCGATGATGCACTCGGGCCACCCGGCCGCTCCAGGGCGCACGGGCGTCCCGAGCGCCGCGGAGGGCGCCCCGCGTCGGGCGGTGCAGGACGCGAGGCGCGCCGCGCCGGTCAGGTCACACCCGCGGTCGGCCGGGGAGGTCGCCGGACGGGGTCGCGCCGCGGGGCTGCTTCCGCCCCGCGCCTCCGCCCCGTGCCTCCGCCCCGCGCTTCAGCCGTGCCCGGGACCGAGTCCCATGGCCGAGTCCCACGCGGGAAGGTCCGGCTGACGCCCGGCGCAAGGACCGGTGGGCATCGGGTGCGGCGACTCGCTCCGGCAAGGGTTCCGCATCAGGTGCGACGACTGGCCGCACAAGGGTTCCTTTCCCGCCATGTTGGCGCGTACTGTGCGTTTCCCCGGCACCCGCCCGCCGGGGAAACGCGGTGCACCTCCCCCTTGCGCACCGCCGCGAGACCCCGCCCGCATCCGCACGGCGGGGCCTCGCCACGTCCCATCCCGGTGCCCCGCCCCCGCACTCCCCGGCCCGCTCCCGCACCCCCCTCGGCGGCACCCTTCGCGTCCCGCAGCCCGCCTCATTCCGGCCGGTCGCCGCGTCGGGCCAGGACAGCACGGGTGCGCCGATGTTCCAGGCGTCGTCCTCACCACTGTGGTGGCGGCCCTCCGGGGGAAGACCGGGGATCCGCAGCGCCTGCGCCATGCCCGGGCGTTCGCGCAGGCCGTACGCGTCGGTCAACACGGCCTTGGCGTTGGTGTGCCGCTGCCCGAAGGCGTACGCCGTACCGGTCGCCGCGCACTGCCGGGCGATCCGCCTGCGGTCGTAGTCTCCCCAACTGGCCCACAGGAGCCGCGCAGTGCTCATGGCGCCGAGACCAGGGAGCACGAGGTCCGCACATCACCCGGACGTCCGTCGGCCCGGGGGGTGTTGCGGCCGGTCGCACGCGGCGGCCGGGCAGGCAGCGGGTCACCGGCCGGGCCGGCCGTCAGGACCGCCCGACCGGTGACCCGGCCGGGCGGTACGGCACCGGCGGTGACCCGACCGGTGCCGCGCGGCCGTTCCCTCCCGGCCAGACGGAGGTCGCTACGCCGCCGGCACCCGGCTCTTCCCGTCCGCGGGCGCGTACACGTACCCACGCCGGAGAGCGTCCCCGTACCCGTGCCCGGAGGAAGCGGTCACTGCGACACGGGACTCGGTCCGCGTCCCGTTCACCGTCACCGCGAGCAGGGCCGTCCCGGGGCGCAGTCCGGTGAGCAGGCCCGTCGACGGGTCGTACGCGGCGATGTGCCACGGCCTCGCCCGGCCGGGATCGCCCACGTACACGTTCGGGGAACCGCTCCAGTCGACGCTCATCGGGAAGCGGGCCGGCACCTCGCGGACGGCCGTGCCCCGGCCCTGCCGGACGACGGCCGTGACGGACTCGTCGGTGGCGACCGGCAGGGACGCCGGGGCGTCGAGCGCCAGCCCGTCGACGTGCGCGCGGGTCTGGACGGTCACCCAGTCCGGCCCGCCGGCCCACGGCGAGTGCCGTGCCGCGGTCTGGTCGGCGCCCGACACCCTGTCGACGCCGACCAGCGACCAACCGGTGAAGCCGCCCTCGTCCACCGGAGTGGAGGGCGCCTTCCCGGAGTTGCCGTTGACCAGGTACGGGACGCCGTCGACGCGCTCCGCGTGGAAGGTGCCGACATGGCCGCCGACGAAGGCCGCTCCCTTGCCGGTCTCCCGCCGGAACGCGGAGAGCCAGCTCTCCAGCAGCGCGGCCTCCTTGCGGTCGCCGAGCTGGCTGCCCCGCTGCGGTGTGGGGTCGCGCGTCGGCACGTGCTGGACGACCATCACCGAGCCGACGCTCTTGTCGGCGGCCGCCGCGTCCAGTTGTTCGCGCAGCTCCTTGATCTGGGCGAAGCCACCGCCGCGCAGTCCGAGGCTGGAGGTGTCGAGGGTGACGAACCGGGTGCCCCGGTGGTCGAACGTCCGCTGGGCGGGCCCGAACTCGGCCACGAAGTTGTCGATCCTGCCGCCCATGACCTCGTGGTTGCCCGGTACGTAGTACCAGGGCAACTCGCCCCCCAGCTCCTCCTCGAGGACGGTGCGGGCGAACGCCAGGTCCTCGGGCGAGCCTTCGTCGACCAGGTCGCCGTTGACGACCACGAAGTCGGGCCCGGCCGCTCTGATCTCGCGCAGGGTACGGCGGGCCTGGGCGACGACGGGGCTGTCGGGGCTGCGGGCCACGAACTGCGCGTCGGAGATGACCGCGAACCGCCAGTCCCGGCTCTGGGTGCCCGCCGCGGATCCGACGAGCGGGTCCCGGTGCGGCGGCTCGGCGGGCAGCGCGACGGCGGGCGGGACCTCGGCGGTGAGGTCGTCGACGACGATCCTGCCCGTGTACGAGCGGTCGGCGCCGGTCTCGGCGAGGTAGAAGCGGTGGAGCCGCAGGGGGTACGAGACGCCGGGGGGCACCGCGAACTCGACGTGCCGCCAGCCGGTCCACGTCACGTACGGCCCGCGGAGCAATTGGTCGGACCCGGCCGAGTCCTTCAGGTGGAGCGTCGGCCAGGCTCCGTTCCCGTCGCCCTTGACCCAGAGCCCGAACGACTGCGGCTGGCCGTCGACCGGGATCGCTCCCGGCGGACTGGCGTAGGCGGCCCGGGTCGCGGTGGACCGGGTGAAGTCGTAGGCGATCTCCAGGCCGGTGCCGGTGCGCCCGTCGGCCGTGGGTGCGACCGAGCCGGAGGCACGGGCGGCGGTGAACGTCCAGCGCCCGGCGTCGTCGAACGACGCGACCTCCCGGGCGGCCAGGCCGACGGTCACGGCGATGACCGTGCTCCTGCCCGCCACCGTGACCGTGACCCGGCCGGCCGCGGGCTCTGCCACGCGTGCCCTGACGGAGAAGCCGCCCTCGGTGTCGGGGGCGATGTCGAAGAGGGAGCGGTCGTAGTCGAGCCGGACGTCCGCGGGTTCGACGGGGGCGCTGGTCCCGTGCGCGTCGAAGCCGAGGACGCCGAAACGCCCGGACGCCTCCGCGTCGGCGAGAGCCACGCGCCGCTCCGAGGTGCGAATGCGAACCAGGTCGTCGAGGACGGTCAGCCGGATGGATCCGCGGGCGCTCCCGCGCCGAGCGGTGACGTGCGTGTCACCGCTGCGCCGGGCGGTGAACACCCCGTCGGTGCCGACCCGCCCGGCCAGGGGGTTCCCCGTGTACCAGCGCGGGGCCCCGCCGGCGGGCCCGTACGTCTCGTCGTAACCGGCGGCGGTGAGGCGGCGGGTGAGCCCGGGGAAGACCCGTTCGGGGTGGCCGCCCCGGACGGGGTCGGCGGTGGGTGCGGTACCGGGGTCCATGGCCGTCTCGACCCGGTAGCCCCTGAGCCGTCCGCTGCCGTCGGGCGCGGTGAGGGCCAGGCCGTTGGGTACGGTCCGTTCGACGCCGTCGGACGGGCTGTTCTCGACCTGCACGGTGTCGCTGCCCTGCTCGCGGGCGACGAGGGTGGAGGAACCACCGCCGTCGAGGTTGACGGCGTTGTGGGCGCCCGCCCGTCGCATCATCAGGGCGAGTTCGGTGAGGGTCACCCCGCCGCTGTCGGCCTGGCGGCCGTCGACGGTCAGGATCCGCATGATGCCGCCGTCCCGGGAGAAGCCGACCGCGGTGCGGGGGGCGGCGGCGTTGTTCCCACCACCCTCGTGGTCGACGGGTACGCCGTCGACCACGAGGAGTTCACTGGCACCGATCGCGGTGCGCGGAAGCCGCCCCGTGGCGGCGCGTGGGCGGTACTCCAGGGTGACCGGGTCACCGACGGCGAGTGCGACGAGCGCGTCCGCGCCGGCGTCCCGGCCGACGAGCACGGTCGTGCCCGGCGGGACCGGCCCCTTTCCTGGCGCGCCGGCAGCGGCGGTCACCCTGCCGTCCGTGACGGCGACTTCGGCGGTGCGCTGCGCGCCGTCGACGGTGAGGGCCCGGTCCGCCTCGCCCCACTGGGCGTTGTACGCTCCGACGCCGTTCGCGGGGACGTCGGCCGCGTTGAGCGCGGCGAGAGGACGGGTACCGGCGGGCAGGGTCAGCGTGCCGTCGAAGTACATCCGCAGCACGCGGCCGGCGTCACCGGGACCGAAGCCGAGGGCCCGGTGGTGGCCGGCGGCGGGCGAGTTGAGCAGGCGGCCGTCCTGGAGGGCGATGCCGCTGGGAGCACCGGTCTGGTTGATGTCGAAGAAGTCCCCGTTGATCGCGGCGACGGTACGGCGTCCAGGTCCGGGGTCGTGCTCGGCGGCCATCCGGGACACCGTTTTCCGGGCGGCGACCTTGCCCGGGTGGAGATAGTCCACCCTCGTCCCCCGGGTGAGGTCGACGGACAGCGAGTCGACGCGGAGCCACTTGTCGGACTCCAGCCGGTCGTACGAGCTCAGTTCGACGCCGGGGGCCAGTGGACGACTGGTCCGGGCCGTCTCCAGTCCGTCGCCGTCGGCGACGGTGAAGCTCTGGAGACCCTTGCCGCCCGGGTCGGCGCCGGTACGGTCGGCGTCACTCGCGGCCGGCGGGGAGACGGGCCGAAGCATCTCGGCCGCGGTCCGCGGGAGGGGATCGGGCGGGGGTGCGGACCCGGCTGCGGCGGCCGGCCCGGCGGCCCCGACCGCCAGGGCCGAGCACACCGCCACGACGGTCGCGCTTCTTCTCAGTCCAGGTGAAAGCACGGCGACTCCGGTGAGGGCGGGCGGTCACGTGCGCCCGGTGCGCACGTGACGGCGCTTCAGCATCGCGGCGCGAGTGATGCCTTACCAGAGGGCGTTGGCGACATCGGGGCGAACAACCGGCGCTGCCGGTGCGCGAGTGGGAAGCGGCCCGCCCGGGGCCACCGCGCATCGCCGGCGTCTCGGGCCGCACCGGCACGGGAGGACCGGCAGGGGGACGGACCGGCGGAGGCGGACCGGCGGGATGGGTCCCGCGGCTTGGGGACGTGCGCAGGACAAAGGCGCCCCCGTCGCCGCCGCGGTGGCGGGAACAGGGGCGCGCATTCGCCGTTCGGAGCCGGCGGTGGGCACGGAGCTGCCGGACCCGCCGGGGTGATCGGGTACGGACCCGGGAGTTCGGCGCCCGGGTCCTGCTCGGGCCCGCTCCGGGAGGGACCGGAGCGGATCAGTAGGCGGAGTCGACGTTGTCGATGGAGCCGTAGCGGTCGGCGGCGTAGTTGGCTGCCGCGGTGAGGTTGGCGACCGGGTCGGTCACGTCGTGCTCGGTGCCCTTGACGTGGTAGGCGTCGAAGGTCGGCTGGATGACCTGCAGCAGCCCCTTGGAGGGGGTGCCGTTCTGGGCGTTGACGTCCCAGTTGTTCTGCGCGTTCGGGTTTCCGCCGGACTCGCGCATGATGTTGCGGTGCAGGCCCTCGTAGCTGCCCGGGATGTCCTCGGACTCCATGATGTCCAGGGCCTCACGGATCCAACCGTCGAGGTTGTCCTTGTACTGCTTCTTGTCCTTCTTCGCCTTCTTCGCCGGAGCCTCGGCCGCCACAGCCTTGCCGGACGCGACGCTCACCGAAGCCTGCTCGGCGGCGTGCGCCGGCGACGGGGCCAGCGTGAGGGCCGCTGCCGCGGCACCGGCGGTGGCGATGCCGGCGACGGAGAGCTTGCGAAGACGGGCGATACGGCCGGTGGTGGACTGCGTGCGAGCGGTCATGCGGGAGGACTCCAATGATGGACTGCGTGGGGAGGAACCATGGGCGGTTCGGCAGGAGCTGAGCGATCGGTGCGGATGGCGACCCGCTCGGCCCGGCACTCACTCCCCGGGACGTCAGCCATCGTGGAGGGCACCCCCGCCCGAACGCAAAGATGTGACGTACTACCGTTCTACGGAGAAATGTCCGATTTCGCGTCTCGCATGCGCTCCCCGAAGGCCACTCGGCCCCCGGTTCCACTACCGCCCTTAGGACGTGACGCGCCTCCTATGCCCGGCATCACACGGAGGCGCCGCTTCCACCCATCCGACACGACTCGGAGTATCCGGTCGCTCACGCACCGCCGACCGCCGGGGACCACGGCGGATGACGTTTCGGTTGCGACGCGGTCGGGTGTCGTTCCCCCTCGCAGGAGTCGGTCGTTCCCCAGGCATGAACGCCATCGGCAGGGAGACCCCACTCGCTCCGGCCGCGTCCTGCGTCGACGCGTACTGGCTCGACTCCCACACGCACGACCCGCTCAGCTGCCTCGTCCGGGTCCAGGCCCGGCATGACGCCCGCAGCGGAGCCTCTCCCGAGGCGTCCCGCCCCGGCGAGGACGGGGACCGGCGCACGCCCGGGTCCCCGCCGGCACACGGAGGAAGACACCCCGTTGAGCCGTGGATCGTGCCGCCCGGCCTGCCGCCCCGGCTCCCCTCGCCATCCCCGCCCCCGCCGCCCGGCAGCGACGGCTGACTTCGACCCGCCCGGCCCGGGCCCGCCCCGCCCGGGCCGGCTCCGCTCACGTCACCGGTCCCTTCGGCGCGCCTGCCGACCGGACGGGGCCTCAGCGTCGCGCGGAGCGCCACGCCACGCGCGACCGACGGCACCACCACCGCCACCGTGGAGACTCGGCATCGCGGGGCCGAATCGCGCCCCGGACCCCTCCCCGGGCCTCGACCCCCTGGACGACGGGGTGAACGGTGCGCCGGGGTACGGACCCCACGTCGGGGCCGATCATGTGACGGTACGACAGATGCGGCAGGATGACTCGCGCGCCGAACGGATCCGAACCGCCCGGCGCGACGCACAACGGCATCCCCCGACACGCACAGGTGGCTCGTGACGACTCATCACATCCGACTCACTGCGGCAGGCGCACCCCGCCGCACCCACGCACCGGGAGGTACGAGGTGAACCGGGCCCTCACCCTCCACGACCTCGTCGTCGCCGGTATCGCGCTGGCCGCGGGCACAGCGGCCGCCGTACTGCTGCGGGTGATCCTGAGATGGCTCGGGGTACGCGCAAGGAGAACGAAGTGGAGCGGCGACGACATCATCGTCGACGGCCTGCGGACGATCGCCCCCTGGGCCGCGGTGACCGGTGGCGCGGCGGTAGCCGCCTCGGCCCTCCCGCTGACGGCCCGGGTCGGACGCAACGTCACCATGACGCTGACGGCGGTGCTGATCCTGGCGGCGACGGTCACCGTCGCGCGGGTCGTCGCCGGAATGGTGCAGGCCCTGGCGCAGTCCAGGTCCGGTGTCGCCGGTTCGGCCACCATCTTCGTGAACATCACCCGCGTCGTGGTCCTGGCCATGGGTTTCCTGGTGATGCTGGAGACTCTGGGCGTCTCCATCGCGCCGCTGCTCACCGCGTTGGGAGTGGGCGGTCTGGCGGTGGCACTGGCCCTGCAGGACACCCTGGCCAATCTCTTCGCGGGCGTGCACATCCTCGCCTCCCGCACGGTGCAGCCCGGTCACTACATCAAGCTCAGCAGCGGTGAGGAGGGCTACGTCGTCGACATCAACTGGCGCAACACCGTCGTGCGTACGCTCTCGCACAACCTCGTGATCATCCCCAACACGAAGCTCTCCGGCACCAACATGACCAACTACCACCGCCCCGAGCAGCACATGTCGCTCCTGGTGCAGGTGGGGGTCGGCTACGACAGCGACCTCGAGCACGTCGAGCACGTGACCGTCGAGGTCGTGAAGAGCGTCATGGCCGATGTCGAGGGGGGTCTGCCCGACCATGAACCCCTCGTCCGCTTCCACACGTTCGGCGACTCCCGGATCGGGTTCACGGTGATCCTCGGGGTCGGCGAGTTCAGCGACCAGTACCGGATCAAGCACGAGTTCATCAAGCGGCTGCACAAGCGCTACCGGTCGGAGGGCATCAGCGTGCCCGCTCCCCGGCGCATCGTCTCCGTCCACCAGACGGAGATCCCGCAGCCCGAGCTGCCCATCCCCGGTCCGCGCGTCGCCACGGACACGATGACCACGCCGGTGAGCCCGACGCCACCCGTCTGACGGGGCGAGGCGGTCCGCCCGCACCTCGCCGTTCCGACACGGCTCCGGGCGTTCCGCGTCGCCTGCCCGGGGCCGAGGCGGCCGATCCCGACTGCGCCGTTCAGCAGGCGGAACGGCCGCCGCGGTGGCCGGTCCCCGGCGACGCGACCGGGCGGGACTGCGCGGCCCGGGTCCTCGCCGGGCGCCGTGACCGGTGCGGGCCCTCGCCGCACCGGCCATGGCGCCTCTGTGTGCCGGATGACCGGCCCGGACCGCCCGTCGGACGCCCCGGAGGGCTTGCGTACCCCAGCGGCAGGCGGCGGCCTCTGCGGAACGTCTCGTCGGACGGCCCGACGCTCAGGCGCGGTCCACCGCGTCCCGGTCCGACAGCACCGTGCCCTCCCCGTCCGCCACCGGGTCGCCGACCGGGCCGCCCGCCGCCGGTTCGGGGGCCTGCCGTACCACCGGAGCCGTCGCCACCGGCCCCCCTCGACCGGTGAGGCGGGTGGCGAGGGGTTCGGTGAAGCGGGCGGTGAGCGGGCCCATGACGACGAGGATGAGGACGTACGCCGTGGCGAGCGGGCCCAGGGCCGGCTCGATGCCCGCGGTGACGGCGAGACCGGCGATGACGATGGAGAACTCGCCTCGCGCCACCAGCGTGCCGCCGGCGCGCCAGCGTCCCTTGACACCGACACCGGCCCGCTTGGCGGCCCAGTAGCCCGTCGCGACCTTCGTGCAGGCCGTGACGACGGCGAGGGCGAGCGCGGGCAGAATGACCGGCGGGATGCTCGCCGGGTCGGTGTGCAGACCGAAGAACACGAAGAAGACGGCCGCGAAGAGGTCCCGAAGCGGGCTCAGGAGGGTGTGGGCACCCTCCGCGACCTCGCCGGACAGGGCGATGCCCACGAGGAACGCGCCGACCGCCGCGGACACCTGCAGTTGCTGGGCGATGCCCGCGACCAGCAGCGTCAGCCCCAGCACGACCAGCAGCAGCTTCTCGGGGTCGTCGCTGGAGACGAAACGCGAGATGACCCGGCCGTAGCGCAGGGCCACGAACAGCACCGCTCCGGCCACGCCGAGGGCGATCGCGAGGGTGATGCTGCCCGCGGCGAGGCCGACCCCTGCCAGCAGGGCCGTGACGATCGGCAGGTACACCGCCATCGCCAGGTCCTCCAGGACGAGGATGCTCAGGACCACCGGCGTCTCGCGGTTCCCGATCCGCCCGAGGTCGCCCATCACCTTGGCGATGACGCCCGAGGACGAGATCCAGGTGACGCCGGCCAGGACCACCGCGGCCACCGGCCCCCACCCGAGCAGCAGCGCCGCGAGGGCGCCGGGCACGGCGTTCAGGGTGAAGTCGACGAGCCCGGCCGGGTACTGGGTCTTGAGGTTGGACACCAGGTCGCTGGCCGTGTACTCCAGGCCCAGCATCAGCAGCAGCAGGATGACTCCGATCTCGGCACCGATGGCGACGAACTCCTCGCTCGCGCCGAGCGGCAGGAGACCGCCCTCTCCGAAGGCGAGACCGGCGAGCAGGTAGAGCGGGATCGGGGAGAACCGGAAGCGCCCGGCGACACGGCCCAGGAGGCCGAGGCCGAGGATGATCGCACCGAACTCGATCAGGAAGAGGGCGGAGTGCACGCGGGTCACTCCCGTCCGAGGATGGCGGCCGCCGCCTCGATGCCCTCACGGGTACCGATGACGATCAGGGTGTCGCCGCCGGCGAGCCGGAAGTCGGGCGCCGGAGACGGGGTCGCCTCCGCCCTGCGCAGCACCGCGACCACGGACGCGCCGGTCTCCGTCCGCATCCGCATGTCGCCGAGTACGCGGCCGTTCCAGTGCGAATGGGCGGACAACTCGATTCGCTCGGCTACCAGGCCGAGGTCCGTGGTGTGGAGCACGTTGGGGCTGTGGTGGTCCGGCATCAGCGCGTCGATGAGCGATGCCGTCTCCCCCGACGACAGGTGCAGGGACTGGGCGCAGGCGTCTGGGTCGTCGGCGCGGTAGACGTTGACCGTCCGGGTGCCGTCCCGGTGCGCGACCACCGACAGATGGCGGTGTTCACGCGTGGTGAGGTCGTACTGGACACCGATGCCGGGCAGTGGCGTGGTGCTCATCCGTGAGGCAGGCACGGCCCATCCCCTCTGGTCTTGCGGACTGATGTGCGGACCGCGGCGCCCCGTTCGGGGACGCGCGCGGCGACGAGCAATGTTGCCACCTCGCCGCGGAGCCCGAACATGGGTGTCGGCACGTATGGACGCGCAGCCGCGTGGTCGAGAGGCGGCTCCGGGCGAAGAGGGTCGGGCCGGCTCCGCTGCAGCGGCTGACCCGCGCCATGACCACGGCCGATCTGCCGCGGCCGGGCGCCCGGCCGGTCGTCACGGGCCGGGGTGAGACGGCGGAGCTGACGAAGACGTTCAACGCGGTGCTCGACCGGCTGGAGGCCGAACGCGCCACGAGCAGCGGCCGGGTGCTCGTGGCGCGGGAGTCCGAGCGGCGGCACAGCGCCCAGGAGTTCCACGACGAGATGCCGCGGTGGCGGTGGCGGTAGCGGTGGTCACGGACCGGCCGGCCCGTTCCCCTGACGCCCCGGCAAGCCGTCGCGGTCGAGTGCTTGCCGGATCCGGCTGAGCCATTCCGTGCCCAGTCGGCGCCCGTCGGGGAGTCGGTCGCGCCGATCCCACCGCCACGTTGTGATCATCGCCGCCACGAGGATTCGGCACGCACGCAGCAAGTCCCGGTCGGCACCGGGATAGTGCTCGGCGACTTCCTCGGGCGCATGGGCGAGATCGAATTCGACGGGCCCACGACAACACGTCTCAAGGTCGATGAACAGCGGCCCGTGGCTCGTGCTCAGCACATTGCCCGGGTGCGGCTCACCGTGCAGCAGTTGCTCCGCGCCGCCGTACTCGCCGACGACTTGTCTCAAATCCCGCAATGTGTCGCCGAGCAGCCGCCGGTCCGCGTCGGCGAGCGCCGGGGTGTCGTCATGGTTCGCCACGAGTTGCTGAGCGCGCTCGACCCGATCCGTGAACCGCGGCGTCGGGACGTCGATCTCCCGCATGCCGGCGTGCAGCCGCCCGAGCGCAGTTGCGTAGTCGGCCGGTGAGGGCGCTCGAGGTGTCATGCGTTCGTGGTAGGTCCACAGCGTGATCTCGAAGCCGTCACGCTCATGAGCGCGTGGTTCCACACGAGGATCGAGCGCGACCACGGGACAGCCGGACGCGGCCAGCCGCCGGGCGAGCTCGACCTCGAACTGGGCGATCTGGCGCGCTGCGGGTGCCACCCGGGCCAGGACGTCACAGGGCAGCAGGCGCAGAGTGATCGTGTTCGAGTCCTGCAGAACGATCGCGTCATCGGCCCTCAGACCGAGTGAGGAGGCGGTCGACACGGCCGCGGCCACCGCACGCGGGACCTCTGACGCCTGCATCGTCGCCGGGCCCCTCTCCCTCGGGCGCTGACCATGGCTCTCCGCGCTGCGCACCATACCGAGTCGGTGCCGCGTCAGCCACGGCGCCCCTGCGCGACGCCGGGAACGGCGGCGACTGCGACGGCCCACAGCCCGGGGCGGTGCGGGGATGGCCCGCTCCTGGGGGCCCGGCGCCACGGCGGCGGCACGCACGCCCCGTCCGGGCCCGCGGTCACCGCGGGCCCGGACGGCCGGCTCCGGATGCCCCTCCCGACCGCGGAAGATGGGGCCGGCACCGATGTGCCGGCCCCCTGCCCGTGTGACGGTGGGTGTACCGCTCGCCGGCACTCCCTCCGGGCCGCGCGTCCGTGAACTGGTGCATCCGCTGCGCGACACGTTCGCCGCCGTCTTCTTCCTTCGCGTTCGGGCTCGCCATCGACCCCGGTGACGTCGTGCCGGTGGCGGGGGCGGTCTCAGCGGCGGCGGGCCTGACGATCGGGATGAACACGGCCGCCGGTCTGCTCGTCGCCCGGCTCTGCCTCCACGGTCCCGGCCCCGCCGCAGGGATCGCGGCCACGCTCCTGGCACGCGGGGGGTTCGCGCTGGTCCTGGCCGCCATGCCGCCGTCGCCGACCTCGACGCACGTCTGGCTCCGTTCATCGCCGGGTACGTGCTCGTCCTCGCCGTACTGGGCCCGGTCCTCGCAGCGCGGGGGACGGCCACGGCCGGGTCCGTCGCGGCCCCGGCGACGTGGACCCGTCGCAGGCGGATTGCCCGGGGCCGTCACCGCTGCCCGTCGATGTCGAGCCGTGGTTCGAGCACCCCTCACGCGGCGGCCGCCGACGGTACGGCCGCCGCGCGAAGCCGTTCTCGGTCCACGTGGGCGCGGCAGGCGAGCCGGGTGGCGTACGGGGAGAGGCGGCGTTCGGGGCGACGACCACCGCACCGGCCGGATGCGGCGGTGCCAGGGGCGACCGGCCGGACGCGCACCCTGGAGCGCCGTGAGCCGGTAGGCACCGACGACGCGACGCGGAAGCAACGCCCCCGTCCCTGCTGCCGCGCGGGGAGCAGAAGCGCTCCCGCGTGCGGGCCCCGCACCGCGAACGTCGGGCGCACCCCGCCCGTGCTGCACAGCCGCGCCCGTCTTGCGCATCCGCGCACCCTCGCGCCAGGTGGCGGCTACGCCGCCATCGCGTCGCTGCCCCCGCCGAGCGCGTGCAGTTCGGGCAGCAGCTTGTCCTCGGCCCAGGCCAGAAAATCGTGCTGGGTGTCGCCCCCGATCTGCACGAGGGCGACCTCGGTGAAGCCCGCGTCGACGAAGGCGCGCACCGCCTCCACGACCGCCTCCGGGTCGTCGCCGCAGGGGACGGCCTCCGCCACGTCCTCGGGCCGTACGTACCGGGTGGCCGCCGCGACCGAGTCGGGGTGCGGAAGTTCCGCATTCACCTTCCAGCCCATGCCGAACCACTTGAACTGTTCGTGCGCGCGACGCACCGCGGCGTCGCGGTCGGTGTCGTAGCAGACGGCCAGCTGTCCGATGCGGGGCTTGCCCGCTCCCCCGGCACGCGCGAAGGACTCGGTGAGGGAGCGCGCGGGCTCGACCGCGACCATGAGGTCGGCGAGTCGCCCCGCGAGTCCGCAGGACCGGTCGCCCGAGACGGCGAGGCCGATCGGCGGCGGCTCGTCCGGCAGGTCCCACAGCTTGGCGGAGTCCACGGTGAAGTAGCCGCCGCGCCTGCTGACGTGCTCCCCGCGGAACAGCTCCCTGATGATCCCGACCGCCTCGCCGAGCATCTCCAGGCGCACGTCGGCAGGCGGCCAGTCCCCGACGACGTGCTCGTTGAGGTTCTCGCCCGATCCCAGTCCGAGCCGGAACCGCCCCTCCGACAGGATCTGGAGGGTTGCCGCCTTCTGCGCCACGACGGCTGGGTGGTACCGCATCGTCGGGCACGTGACGAAGGTCATCAGGGGGATCTCGGAAGTGGCCTGCGCCGCCGCGCCGAGCACGCTCCAGGCGTACGGCGAGTGCCCCTGGGCGCGCAGCCAGGGAAAGGCGTGGTCGGAGGTAACGGAGAAGTCGAACCCGACGTCCTCCGCGTGCATCACGTGATCGACCAGCTGCCGGGGGCCGGCCTGTTCCGACATCATCGTGTATCCGATTTGCACCATATTGCCTGGTTGCCCTTCGCCAGTGCCGGGAAACTCCGCCGCCGGCCCCCATCACGAAAGCCTCAGGGCAGCGGCGTACCTCCGGTGGCGTTGAGGACTTCCGCCGTGATGAAACGCGCCTGGTCGGAGGCGAGGAAGACATATGCCGGGGACATTTCCACCGGTTGCGCCGGCCTGCCGAGCGGAGCCTGCTTTCCGAACTCCTCGGTGTCGGGCATCGTCGCCGGGATCAGGGGCGTCCACACCGGCCCCGGCGCGACGGCGTTCACACGCACTCCGTCCGCAGCGACCATCCGGGCCAGCCCCTGCGTGAAGGTCACGATGGCGCCCTTGCTCGTCGCGTAGTCCAGCAGGTGCGGACTGGGCTTGTACGCCTGTACGGACGTGGTGTTGATGATGCTGCCGCCGCGGGGAATGTGCGGCAACGCCATCTTGGAGAGCCAGAACATACCGTAGAGGTTGGTTCGCATCACCCGGTCGAACTGCTCGGTGGAGATGGCGCCGATCCCCTCCGGCTGGGACATCTGGTATGCGGCGTTGTTGACCAGGACGTCGATACGGCCGAACTCCTCGACAGCCCGTTCGATCACGGACCGGCACTGGTCCTCCTCCCGGATGTCACAGCTCACCGCCACTGCCTTGCGACCCGCCTCCTCGACGAGCCGGGCGGTCTCCCGGGCGTCCACCTCCTCCTCCGGCAGATACGTGAAGAGGACGTCGGCTCCCTCGCGCGCGTACGCCAGTGAGACCGCCCTGCCGATACCCGAATCGCCACCGGTCACCACCGCCGCGCGCTCCCGAAGGAGGCCGTGCCCCACGTACGTCGTCTCTCCGTGGTCCGGGGGCGGATCCATGGGCCCCGTCCATCCGGGATGCGCCTGCTGCTGGTCGGCGAATTCCGGCTGCGGGTGGGCGGTGACGGGGTCGATCCGTTCAGGTTCCCTCGCTGCCATCTCGTCCGTCCTCTCGACTCGGTACGACCCTTCCGCGATCGTCGTGGGCGCGACGATCCGGCGGGAGCGCCCCGGTCCCTCGCGCTTCCGGGGCACCGGGCGGCTGCCCGCCCGTCCGTCCACCAAACCCGGGGCCCCCTGCCAGACGCCCGGCGGCCTGTGTGACTCCGAACGGGCGAGGGTGGGCACACGAAGCGAGGCCCCTGCGCGCCGCAGGAAAGACATGAAGGCGAGAAACAGGTGGCCCGTACCCTGCGAGTCGACGGCCGCCCGCGATCAGTCCACCGATCCAGACGCAGCGCCCCGTCGCGTCCGAAGCTTGGAGCCTTCCCGTGCACCGAGACGCCCTCCGCATCTATCTCAACGACCACTTGTCCGGTGCGACGTCCGGGGTCGAACTCGCCCGGCGGATGGCGCGCGCCCACCGGTCGTCCCCGCGCGCCTCGGAACTGCGTCGGCTCGCGGACGACATCGCACAGGACCGCAAGACCCTTCGGGACCTGATGGGAGTTCTCGACATCGCCCCCCACCGGTACAAGATCTGCGCCGGCTGGGCCATGGAGAAGGCAGCCCGGTTCAAGCCCAACGGGCGGGCACTGCGACGCGCGGGGCTCAGCACGATCGTCGAACTGGAGGCGCTCCGGATGGGTATTCAGGGGAAGTACATGCTCTGGCGTGCCCTCACCCCGCTGGCGCAGCGGACAGGACCGGTCACCACGGCACAGTTGGACGAGCTGATGGACCGCGCACAGGGCCAGATGGCCACCGTGGAGGAACTGCACCTGGCCGCGGCCGGCACGGTCCTCAACCGGGAGCGGGGCTGACCGGGAATCGCCGCGTCACGGCTGCCGGGCCGGCCTCCGGCCCGGCCCCTGCCGCGGACCCGGTCAGGATCTGAGCCAGGTCCTGAGCATGCCTGGGCGACGGGTGCGCCGTGGGGCTCCACGCCGACCACGTCGATGACCGCGTCCGTCCCGCGCCCCTCGGTGAGGCCACGGACGGCGTCGATCAGATCCTCGCCCGGGCTCGCACGTCGAAGGTCCTCACACGCGGTTCGTTCACGGACGGGGGTGAGGAGTCCGGACCGGCACCCGTTGCCGTGCCCTCGCCCGGTCTCCTCCGCCCCTGACCGTCCTCAGCCCTTGACCAGACGACGTACGTTCTCCACGGACCCGCAGTCGGAGGCGAGCAGCCCGTCGCGTTCGCGCCGGAAGGCCTCGCCGAGTTCCGCCCGCCGCTCCTCGGGCACATGGCGGCGGGCTTCGTTGAGCAGGGTCCTCTCCTCCTCGTCGAGGTGGTGACCGACGGCCCGGACCAGGTTCTCCAGCCTCTCGTCCCACTCGTCGTCGCCGGCACCGTCCGCCTCCAGCAGCGCGAGAAGTGCCTCGTTGCCTTCGGCGTGCTCCTCCTCGCCGTGGTCGACCTCGTCGTTGTCGATCTTCCTGTAGCGCCTCAGCGCGGGATAGACCTCAGACTCCTCGGCCTCGCCGTGGGCGATGAGCAGCCGCGAGAACTCACGGAGGGCCTTCGCTCGGTCCGCTTCGATGCTGCGCATCCTGCGGAGGAGGTCCTCCATCGTCCGGTGGTCCTCGAGAATCAACTCCACCACATCGTGGGACGCCATCGCTGCCTTCCTTCGGGAATCGTGATCTGCGGGCATGTGCTCGTTTCAGCCGTCGCGAGGGAGCAGCGGGCCGAGCGGGCCCAGGTCGATGTTCAGGTCCTCCGGGCGGAGCCCGAACTTCTCCAGCAGTTCGTCCATGCGCTCCTCGAGCAGCATGAGCGTGAGGCCGATGCGCTCCTCCTGCTCTTCCGTGAGGTCGCCGGTCTCCACCCGGCGCAACGCCTGGCGTTCCATGAGCTGTCGCAGCAACTCGACGACGGTGAGCACCAGTTGGGCAAGGTCGCGCTCGACGGTGTCGGGGTCGAGGTCCATGTGCCGCCCGCTCATGCCGTCCCTCCCGGCGATGCGCCGGCGCCCGGCCCGTACGTGCCGGGGCCGCCGCCGTCCTCGAAGGGCGAGGCGACCACGGACCCGACCGAGCAGATGAGCGCGTTGAGGTCGATGCGCACGAGGTCGACGTCCGCGATCCGCAGGGTCAGATCACCCTTGATCACCACGCCGCCCGCGAGCAGCCGGTCCAGCAGATCGACCAGCGCCAACTGCCGCTGTGCGAGCGGTCCGGCCTCCAGTGACGCCGTCCGGGTGTCCCGCGGCACGGCCGGATCCGTCGAAGTCGTCACTCCGCCTCGCTCCCCTCGACTTCCGGTACGGCCGTGGTGACGGCGAAGGAGTACGGCGCCCACGGCCCGGTCAGCTCCACGCGGATGCCGGTACCCGCCGGCGTCAGCCGCCGCACCTCGTCGGCGAACGCGTCGCCGTCCTCGCGGGGCACGAGATAGGCGGCATTGAGCACGTTCCCACGTGCCGCTCCCGGCAGCCTGGGGTCCTGGGGCCGGTGAACCCGCTCGGCCTCCGCGTACCGGGAGAGCTCCGTGTGCAGGGTGCGCGAGACGGCCTCGGCCCGGGCCCAGACGCCCTCGGTGGCGTCGCGGCGGCGCATCCGCTGCCGCAGGTAGTCACGACCGGATGCGGGGCGACGGCCCCGCACGGGCGCGTCGCCGGAGCCACCGGGAGCAGTGCCTTCCGGCCGGTCCTCTCGCCCCGTCCGGACGTCCCGTGCGCCGCCCCCGGGTTCCCGGGTGTCGTCGCCCCCCTCTTCGGCATAGACCTTGACCCCCCATTCGACGCGCCCGTCAAGCCGTTCAAGGGCCCGGGTGAACTGCTCGCGACCGGCGTCCAGCAGCCGCCGGACGCCGTCGTCGTCCCGGCACACCGTCACCAGGCGCAGGGGAAGCGGTGTGGTGGCCGTGGTCAGCGCACTGACCACGGCGTCATGGCCGCGTGCGGTGGCGGCGAGCCAGTCGAGGTCCTCCAGCCGTTCGCGAAGGGCGAGGTCGGAGAACTCCTCGGCGGGCACGTCGCTCAGCACGGCGACGAGACCGTCGTGCGCCAGCAGCCTCGCCCGGGCTCCGGACACCCCTTGCACCTCTTCGCACGGGGTTGCGCCGGCACCGTCGAAGGGCCGGGTCACGGCGTACACATAGCGAACCTCCGTCATGCGGTATCCGCCTCCAGGGCAGCGATGCGCTGTCGCAACCGCTCGTTCTCCTCGGAGAGTTCACGCCTGCGGGCTCCGGACGACAGCGAGGGGTCGTCCTCCCACCAGTCGATGCCCATCTCCTTCGCCCGCTCGACCGAGGCGACGACGAGGCGCAGCTTGATGGTGAGCAGTTCGATGTCGAGCAGATTGATGCGGATGTCGCCGGCGATGACGATGCCCTTGTCGAGCACCCGTTCGAGGATGTCGGCGAGGTTGGCTCCCGATGCTCCTGAGCCGTAGGGGTCCGGGAGCCGGCTCGGGGTGGTCATGTTCGTCCTCCGGTCCCGGCCTCGGCGCGGGCCGTCTCGCGGTCGTGGGTCTCTTCGGCGTGCGACTCGTTTTCATCCGACCCGTGTTGACACGACTCGCGGTCGCACGGCTCGCGGTGGTCGAGCTCCTGCTCGCCCCGGCCCGTGGTGTCGTCGCGGTCGGCATCGGTCCGGGCGCGGCCCTCCCACTCTCCGGCCCGCTCGGCCATCGCGACGCGCCGCGCGAAGCCCGTGAGGTCGAGGCGTGCCCGGCGGCTCGGGGTGCCCAGCCGGGCGCCGGCGCGCTGGACGAGCCCTCTCGGTCGGTACTCGACGACGAGCAGGACCCGGGTGAGTGTGTCCCCGATCGCGTGGAAGGTCACGACACCGTCGACGGTGCCCTTCGCCCCGCGCGAGGTCCAGACGACTCCGGTCTCGTCCGAAGCCCTATCGCCCCTGGTCCCCATCGCGAATGCGGGCAGCGCTTCCTGACGGTTCCACAGGTCGAACGCGCGGGCCACGGGTGTCCCGACATCGACGGACTCCACCACGAGGGCGGGGCCGCCGTCGCCTCCGGCGCGGACCCGCCTGGCGATGCGATCGGTGATGCCGTCCCTGAGGCGGGAGGCGCCCATCTCCACCGCCGCGCGCAGCGGGCTTTTTCCCTGCGAGAGCTTCCGGCCGCCGTCGAGGGCGAGCCTCGCGAAGCCGGGACTGCGGCCGTCGGCGATGTCCTGCAGCGTGACGACGGCCCGGCCGAGCCCACGGCCGAGGGAGGCCAGCAGGTACTCCGCACGGGCGACGGCATGGTCGCGGAGTTCGGTCTTCACGCGCTCGACCGCGTCCGGGTCCACCGTGGAGAGCAGGCCGCCGTGGCCTCTCGTGTCAGTCATCGGTTCGGCCCTCCCGTGCGGAAGCGCTCCTCGCGGCGGCGGTGGTTCGCTTCGCCGGCGTCCTCTTCCGGGACGAGGACGCCTTCTTGGCGGTGGACTTGGCGGTGGTCCTGGCGCCGGTCTTCGCGGTGGTGTCGGTCGTCGCGGGCTTCCGGTCGGCCGGCTTCCGCGGCGTGGTCTTGCCGGCCGGCGTCTTCCCCGCCGCGGCCTTCCTGGCCGCGGCTCCCTTGTTCGCCGCCTTCTTCGCGGCCTTCCTCCTGGCCGGCGCCTTCCCGGACGCGGACTCCTCCCCCGCCGAGCCGGAGTCGGTGGCGCCGGTCGCCCGCTTCGCGGCGGGCGCGGTCTTCTTCGGCTCCGCCGTCGGCGCGGTGGGTTGCTGCGACCTCTCGGGTACGGTCTCGCCGGGGGCGGACTGCCCGAGGTCGTCGGCGTCGGCGTCGTCGAAGTCGAAGTCGTCGTCGGGGCGATGCGCCGCCCCCGGCCCGACGGCCCCGTACACCCGGTCCCGGACGTCGAGCGTGCGTTCGCGCAGACGGTCCGCCAGCCCGTTGAGCTGCCGGTTGACGACGGCGCCGACCGCGGCGCTGCCGACGCCGTTCAGGTCCTCGCGCAGCTGGTAGCCGATCTCCTTGAACTGAGGATTGCCCCGGAAGGGATGGGTGATCACCCCGACCAGTGCGCGCGGCCCCAGGCCGAGCCGCCTGCACACCACGACGGTGCCGACGGCGAGGGCGAGTTTCGCCTTCCTCGTGCGCCCCAGCACATAGCCCGCGCCGACCGCGAGCCCCACTGCGAGCCCGTTGTTCATCGTGCCGCCGCCCCTCTGCTCATGACGTCCCCGCCGCCCTCTCCAGCCGGTCGAGGAGCTCGTCCTCGCGACGGTCGAACTCCTCCTCGCCGATCTCGCCCTCCTCCAACTGACGTTCCAGGAGAGCCAGTTCGCGCCGGATGGTCGAAGGGTCGTAGTACCGCCGCTCCGCCTCGTCGGCGACCTGCCGGAGCACCCAGAAGGTGCCCCGGACCGGCGCCGCGGGAAGGAGCAGCAGCTCACCCAGCAGTCCCATGGGGGCTCACTCCACGAAGCTGTAGGGAGGCAGTGGGCCGTTGAGCTGGAGCGACAGGTGCGGGTTGTCCTTGGCCAGCTTGTCGACGGCGGCGACGAACGCGTCCGCGTCGTCCCGGGCGACCAGGCAGGAGATATTGGCCAGCCAGCCGGTGGACTCCGGACCGACGCTGATCGACTCGGTCAGACCGCCGAGTTCGCGGTGCACGATGTCGGCGTCGATCAGCTCCCGCTGCTGCACGGCCGCCACGATCCGCTCGCCGAGCCGGAGCTTCTGCTCCTGGGTTCCGCCGCCGGCGGCCTTGTTGGCCTCGCTCATGGCGCGCAGCTCGGCGTTCTCGGCGAGGATGCGGTGCAGTACGGCCTCCTCGTCGTGGGATGCCTTCACGTTGTACTCGACCCTGCCGTCGAGGGCCGTGAGCCGCTGCTCGAAGTGCTCCGCGCGTTCCGCGAGGACCGCCTTCACCGCGTCGTCGTCGGGCGACACCCCGCCGAACCGCATCGGCAGCACCGCGCCGGTCGCGGATGCCTCGGCGAGAACGTTCTGGTGGGCGAGCAGGTCCCGGCGCTTGGGCCTCAGGTTCTCGGGCGCGTCGCTGACGATGGCGATCAGGTCGCCGCCGACCACGGTCCGCACCGGGAGCGGCGGATCGCCGACTCCGACGAGTTCGGTCGCCGGGCCCGGGTGGGAGCGGCGGGCGATGCCGTAGACGTAGGTGCTCACTCCTGCTCCTCCTTCTTGCGCGACGTGGTGCGGCGGGTGCGCGACCTGCTCTCCGAGCCGCTCTCGTCACGGGCCTTCTCGAAGGCCTCGGAGATGGTCTGGGCTGCGCCCGAGAGCGCACCCTTGGACTTGCCGCGCGCGCCGGACTCGGTTATCTCTCCGACGAGATCGGGCAGTCCGGGGCTGGCGTTGCGGCCCGATTCCAGGTCGAGGCGGTTGCACGCCTCGGCGAAGCGCAGATAGGTGTCGACGCTCGCGACGACGACTCGGACGTCGATCTTCAGGATCTCGATGCCGACCAGCGACACCCGTACGAACGCATCGATCACGAGCCCCCGGTCGAGGACGAGCTCGAGGACGTCGTACAGTCCGCTGGTACCGCCGCCGGAGCGGCCCTGTTGTGCCGGAACAACCGTCATGGTTCCGGTCCTCCCTCTCTGGTCGTCATGGTCCGTGCGCCTCGGTCCGGTCGGCGGGCACGCCGACGGGCTCCCGCGGTCACGCACGGGTGCAGGGCACGGGGTGGATGCGACGGAGGCGCGGGGCCGTGGTCGCGGGCACCGTGCCCGGAGCCGTCGGCCGGTGGTCCGGAGCCTCAGGAGGAGTCCGCCCTCCCGCGCTCGTATCGCCGGACGCGCCGGTACGTGGTCAGCTCGCCGTCGGGGTCCAGGGAGACCTCGTACGTCGCGAGCAGACTTGTCGTGTCGGGGATACGGGCGAGCTCGACCACCTCGACGGCGAGCTCCCAGCCGTCCTCCGTGCGCGCGAAGGACGACACCGACTCGACCTGCCTTCCGGTGAGTTCGGTGAGCTGGTCGCGGGCCGCCCGCATGACGTCGATCGCCGTCGACGGACGGTCCGCCCCGGTGTCACCGCCACCGGACCTTCTGGTTGAGTTGGTCATCGCGACCTCGTCCTCCTTCTGGTTGCCGCATGTCGTCGGCGAAAACCTGGCTGTGTGTCACAGACGTGAACCGGCACCGGCGCCCGGCGCCCTCCGAGGCATCGGCGCAGTCCCGGGCGGGACGGGTGCCGATGCCGAGGGGACACACTCCCTCCGGGCGGCGGACCGAACCAGGACCGCGGCGGCCGCCGGTGCGGCGGCGGGCGGCCCGGCGGCCCACGCGGGTGCCTCCCCGCCGAGCAGGAGTACGAGGCAGCCGACGAGAGCCGCCGCGCCCCGTACAGAGCCCGGCGGCTCCCGCCATGCCGTGGCGGAGCGCCGTGCGAGGCTGCTTCGTCACCCGTTCGCACGGCTCGTCCGCGAGCGCTTCCCGGGCGGCCCGGACCGTCCGGCCCGAGGGTTTGGTGTCCATGGGCGCTCGCGTACCCGGAGTCCCGTCCGACACGCGCGCGGATGCGGAGGGTGCCGTGAGGACATCCGGACTGGCCGCTCTGCCCGCACGGCGGGGCGTGGTCCGAAGGGCGGCCGCGGCGAGGACGCCGCCCCCGCTCAGTCGGCCGGCGGCAGCAGGGGGCCCAGGGGCCCGAGGTCCAGGTTGAGGTCCTCCATCGTCAGCCCGTACTGGGCGCACAGGTCCGTCATGCGGTCGTGGAGGATCATGAGCGTCGCCCCCAGCCGCTCCTCCTGCTCCTCGGAGAGGTCGCCCTGGTCCACCCGGTGCAGCGCCTGACGCTCCATCAGCTGGCGGAGCAGTTCCACGAGCGTGAGGACGAGCCGCACGAGGTCGCGTTCCACGGTGTCGGGGTCGGCGCTGATCCTGCGGGCGGGTGACGGCGCGGCCCGGCCCGGCGCGGGCAGGTCCTGCGGCGCGGCGGGCAGCAGGCGGAAAGCCCTGGCCGCGGCTTCGGCGACCTCGTCGAAGCGGCGGCCCCGCTCCCCCTCCGCCTCAGGGGTCACCGCCACCGCCCCCTGCCGTGTCACCGCTCTCCGTCGCGCGCCGGGGGAGACCCCCGACCGCCGAGGCGCCGCTCCCGGAAATGGCACTGCCCGCCGAGGCGCCGCTCCCGGGAAAGGCAGTGCCCGCCGAGGCGTCGGCGCCCTCCGACGAGCGGATCGACATGATGAGGGCACGGAGCGAGATGCGTACGAGATCGATGTCCGCGATGGACAGGACCACGTCCCCGGTCAGGACGACACCCCCGCTGAGCAAACGGTCCAGCAGGTCGATGAGGGCGACCTGACGGTCCGGCAGGGCGGATCCGGTCTCCGAGGGCCGGGAAGACGTCGCCGGCAGCGGGCGGGGCTCCGTCACGTCTCCGCGCCCCGCTCGTACCCGGCGGGCGCCCGTGAGTGGGCCGTGGACTCCCCTGGCTCGCCGCTCGCCCGGCCGGCGTTTCCCCTCGGCCCGGCCGCATCACCTGATTCGCCCCCGGCCGTGTCCCCGCCTCGTGGCGCCTGCGCCGCTTCCTCCGGCTCTGCTTCCTCCGGCTCCGGCGTGTCCGGCGGGGTGGCGAACGAGTACGGCGCCCAGGGGCCGGTGAGTTCGACCCGTACCCCGTCCAGGCCCTCCGCCGCACGGCCGACCTCGTCGCGGAACTCCTCGGCCCGGTCCCGCGGCACGAGGTACGCGTCGTTGAGGACGTTCTCGCCCGGTGCGGCCGCGAGTTCGCCCTGCTGCACGCGATGACGGGCCCGGCCGACGGCGTGGCGGCGACCCGTCTCCTCGATTCGCTCGGCCGCGGTCCGCGCCGCGCGGTGGGCCGTGTCCCGAACGGTGCGCTGGGCCTTGCGGGTGCGCAGGTACGCCCGCCCCGGGCTGAGCTCCTCGGACCCCGTCGGTTCGGCGGGCTCGGAGGCAGATGAGGCCGACGGCTCGACGTAGATCTTCACACCCCACTCCACATGGGCGGCGAGGTGGGACAGCCGTTCCGCGAGCGACTCCCGCTGCGCGTCCAGGGCACTCCTCGCCCGCTCGTCGTCCAGATACACGGTGGCCAGGCGCAACGGCAGGACGGTGGTGCGCGCTGAGAGCTGCTCGATCACCGCGTGGTGGGCGCGGGCGACGGACTCCAGCCATCGCAGGTCCTCCAGGTGCCGCTTGAGGGCCTCCTCCTGGAAGTCCTCGGACGGCACGGGGCTCACCGCGATCAGCAGCCGGGCACCACCGGTGAGGGGGAGCAGGCGTACGGGCCCTTCGGCGACACCGACGAGTTCGGCGACGGCTTCCCGCAGGCCGGGCGCCTCCCGCAGCACGGCATAGACGTAGCTGACGCGGTCACTCATCGCGTGCCTTCCCGGTGCGCCGAGCCGGGCGGGACCGCCTCGGCGGCTCCTCCTCGACGAGTTCGGCCTCGGCCGGCTCCCCCTCCGCCTCCTCGGCGGGAACGGACCGCTCGCCGGCAACGGAACGGCGCCCGCCCTCAGGCAGCGGTTCGCCCCGGCGCAGGGCCTCGACCTCGGCCCTCAACCTCCGGTTCTCCTCGGCGAGCGAACGTTCGCCACCGCGGGCCCGCGAGGACAGCGCGGGATCGTGCTCCCACCAGTCGATGCCCATCTCCTTGGCCTTGTCGACCGAGGCGACCAGCAGGCGGAGTTTGATGGTCAACAGCTCGATGTCGAGCAGATTGATCTGGATGTCGCCCGCGATGACGATCCCCTTGTCCAGCACGCGCTCCAGGATGTCCGCCAGATTGGCGGTGGAGCTCTGCCCGTACGGCGCGGCCCTGGACGGATAGGACCCCATCCTGCCGGCCAGCGGATCGGTCACGGCAGACCCCGCTCCTGCCGGAACTCCCTGATCTCCTCGAGCCGGTCCAGCAGCTCGTCCTCGCGGCGGTCGAAGGTCTCCTCGTCGATCTCCCCGGCGCGCAGCCGCGCCTCCAGCGCCGCCAGCTCCCGCTGCACGGGCTCGGGGTCGTAGTACTCGTTCTCCGCCGCCTCCAGCACCCGGTCCATCACCCAGGCGACCCCGCGCACGGGCGCCAGCGGAAGGGTCACGATCTGCGTGAGCAGGCCCATGGGATCACCTCAGACGAAGCTGTACGGGGGGAGCGGGCCGTTGAGCCGGAACTCGAAGTCGTCCCCCATCTGGTTCGCGACGCTCAACTCGGTGGTGAGGAAGAACTCCTCCTGCTCCTCTGCCACCAGGAAGGAGACGCTGAGGAAGTCCTCACCGGTGGGCTGGGAGGTCTGCTGGTCCCGGGCGAAGGGTCGGAGCGCCTCGACGACTCCGGCGGCCAGGGACGCGTGGCGCGCTTCGACCTCCCTGGCGACCAGTTCACCGAGCGCCAGGGACACGTCGGGGCCGGCCCTGCCGCCCCGGACCGCGTCGTTGAGTTCCCGCGCCTCGGGGGAGTCCTCGAGGATCTGCCGCAGCAGGGCTTCCTCGTCCTGCTTGACCTTCAGGTTGTACTCGGCGCAGCCCTCCAGCACGGAGAGGCGGTCCGCGTAATCCGCCGCCCGCTCCTCCAGGGCCTCCCTGACGGCGTCGTCGTCCGGCGCCGTGAGTCCGAACCGCAAGGGCAGGACCGTGCCGTCGGCGATCAGCCGGTTCTGGACCTCCTGGTGCGCCGTGAGATCACGGCGCTTGGGGCGCAGGTCCTCGGGAGCGTCGCTGACCACCGCCGTCAGTGATCCTGACGTCACGGTACGCAGTGGGGACGGCGGGTCGCCGACTCCGGTGACGCCGTCCAACCGGAGCGGATGCTGCTTTCCGACGACGGAGTACACATAGACGGCCATGGGTCAGTCCTCCTCGCGTTCCCTCGAACGCCGGGGCCTCCGGGTCGCCGTGCGCCGCCTCCGTGCCACGGGCTCCCGTTCCTGCTCCTCCGTCTCGTCCCGCTCGTCCTGCCCTTCCCGCTCGTCCTGTTCTTCCCCGTCGCCCTTGAGGCTGCCCGTCACGGCCTCCACCGCCCCCGAGAGCGCGCCCTTGGACTTGCCGTGGGCGCCCTTCTCGACGGTGTCGCCGACGAGGTCGGTCAGCTGCGACGGCTTCTTGCCACCCTCCAGATCGAGGCGGTTGCACGCCTCGGCAAAGCGGAGGTACGTGTCCACGCTGGCCACGACGATACGGGCGTCGATCCTCAGAATCTCGATACCGACGAGCGAGACCCGCACGAAGACGTCGATGACGAGTCCGCGATCGAGAATGAGTTCCAGGACGTCGTAGAGGCTGCTGCTGCCACCCCTGGAGACACCGCCTCCGCCCTGCGGCACCACGGTCATGGCGCCTCCCTTCACCGGGCCGACCGCTCAGGGCCTGCGGTCGATCTGCCCTCTGGTGTATCTGCGCTTGCGTTCGTAAGCCACCAGATCACCCTCCTTGTCCAGGGTGACCCGGTAGCTGGCCATCACGCTGGTCGTCTCGGGGATCCTCTCCAGTTCCACGACCTCCACATCGGCCTCCCAGCCGTCCTCGGTCGGTCTGAGGGCCGACACCGATTCGGGCGGCCGCCCGAGCAGCTGCGCCAGCTGCTGCGCCGCGGAGCGCATGGCCCGGGCGGCCGTGTCCTTGCGCTTGCGTTTCGCGGGCTGCTCTGCAGGGGCCATGTCGTTTCTCCGGGACGGAGCGGACGCCACATTCCACATGTGAACCTACAATTTCACTATATAGGGACATGTGAGTCGTGTGTGGGGCGGTGCCCTGCGGTGGCTGCGGTCTTCCCTGCCTTCCCTCAACGCCCTTTGCGAAGGGAACAGTTCATGAACGACACGACCAAGATGGCTCTCGCGGCGGCGGTTGCGGGCGGATACCTGCTGGGACGCGCCAAGAAGGGTCGACTCGCCTTCGCCATGGCGACCTACATCGCAGGGCGGCGCTTCGGCCTGGACCCCCAGCAGCTGGCGGCGGAAGGGCTGCGCAGGCTGAAGGACGTGCCGCAAGTGGCCGAGCTCAACGAACAGATACGGGGCGAGCTGCTGGATGCCGGCCGCAGGGCCATCACGGCGACGGCGGACCGCAAGCTCGCGGATCTGGCGGACTCGCTCCATGAGCGCACGCTCCACCTCGGGGAGAAGGGCGGGGAGGAGGAGTACGAGGACGAGGACGAGGACCAGTACGAGGAACCCGAGGAAGAGGAAGAGGAAGAAGAGGACGAGGAGGAAGAGCCCGAGGAAGAGGGGGAGCCCGAAGCCGAGACGGAGGAGGAGGAACCGGAGGAGGAGGAACCGGAGCCGCCACGCCGCCGGGGCGCCACAAGGGGACGGCAGCAGCCGGGCTCGCGCAGGACGGCCGCCAAGAAGGCCCCGGCTCGGCCCGCGAGGCGAGGTACGGCGAAGAAGGCGCCCGCGAAGAAGACGGCTGCCAAGAAGACGGCTGCCAAGAAGGCCGCGGCGAAGAAGACACCCGCGAAAAAGGCACCCGCGCGGAAGACCACCGCCAAGAGGGCGGCGCCCAAGAAGGCCGCCGCGAAGAAGACATCACCCAGGAAGGCACCCGCCAAGAAGACCGCGGCGAAGAAGGCGGCTCCGCGCAAGTCGGCCGCCAAGAAGACGGCCGGACGGCGGAGGTAGGGCCATGGCCAAGGCAGCACGGAGCTCCAAGGGCGGCGAGGCCTCCGGCCTCGACCTGCTGCGCGACGAACTGGTCGACTTCCTCGGCGCCCAGGTCGAGAGTCTGGCGGACAAGGCCGGGGACAAACTCTCCGATCTCACCGACCAGTTGCTCGACGCGGCCGAGAACGGCGGCCCGCTGCCCGGCGGCGTCATGAAGGCCGTCATCGGGAGCAAGGCCAAGGACGTCAAGGACAACGTGGTGGGCAAGGCCCAGGATCTGCTCGGCGGCGGCAAGGGCAAACGGAAATCCGGCGGTGGCAAGTCCACGGAAATCCTCGAGGTCCACGACGTGGGCGTGCCGATCCGCACAGCCTACGACCACTGGACCCAGTACGAGGCGTTCAGCGACTTCACCAAGGGTGTGCGCAGCGTGTCGAAGGACAGCGACGACGTGCACAGCGACTGGAAGGTGAAGGTCGGGCCCTCGACCAGGGGCTGGAAGGCGACCGTTCAGGAGCAGATACCCGACGAGCGGATCATGTGGACGTCCGAGGGCGCCAAGGGCACCACACGCGGCTGCGTCAGCTTCCACTCCGTGACGCCGTCCCTCACGCGGATCGTGCTCATCGTCGAGTACTACCCGTCCGGGTTCTTCGAGAAGACGGGAAATCTCTGGCGCGCCCAAGGCCGGCGACTGCGGCTGGACTTCAAGAAGTTCGTCCGCCATGTCACCTTCGCCGAGGAGGAGCCCGAGGGGTGGCGTGGGGAAATACGTGACGGTGAGGTGGTCCGCAGCCACGAAGAGGCACTGGAGGACGAGGAACGGGAACAGGAGGAAGGCGAGTACGACGAGGAGGGCGACGGTGAGGACGAGGAATACGACGAGGAGGAGGACGAGGAATACGCGGACGAGGACCAGGGTCCCGAGGACGACGAGTACGAGGACGAGTACGACGAAGAGGACCAGGACGAGGACCAGGATGAGGACGAATACGTCAAATGAGGTTTGAGGATATTGGCCCGAGGTAGCAGCAATGGCGTAGCGGACGAACCGTTCGGACGCTCAAGGGGCTGATGTCACATGGCTGCACAGGGAAAGAAGATCCGCGGCAAGGCCCAGGAGACCGTCGGCAAGGCCAAGCAGAAGGCCGGCGAGGTCACGGGCAACGAGGAGCTCCGCGCGAAAGGGACCTCCGACCGCTTGGCGGGCAAGGGCAAGGAGAAGGCCGCCGAGGCCGAGCAGACGGTCCGCGGGACCGCCGAAGAGCTGAAGGGCAAGGCTCGCAAGAACATGTGAGGGCTCCCCGCGCGGGACCCGGTCCCGGAAGCCCGGAACCGGATGACTCCCGGGAGCGGGTCGACGTCCTCCCCACCACGGGCCTCCCACTGGGGAGGCCCGTGACGCGTACGTCGCCCGCCGGGGCGAAGGGCAGCCGAGACATCGGCGAACGACGCGCCGCGGGAAGGCGTTTCGGGCTGCCGTCGCCCCGCGTACGGCGGTTGATCGACGAGCCGGTCAGGCACTTCCTTCGCCGGTGAGGCGCACGCACTCCGTGACGACGCTCCGCATGCTTCCGGTGCGCTCCAGGACGGCGCGCTGGACGGCGGCGCCGTTCCCGTCCCTGAGCAGTCCGGCCAGCGCGTCCTGGGCGGGCTTCGTGTCCCCGTGGTCGTCGAGGGCGTCTCTCACGTGATCGAAGAGTGCTCGGACGACCGTTTCGGCGGGAGCGGGGCGCATCGACAGGGGGTGGAGCAGCCGGTCTCCGAGGCCGTATCGGGCGGCCTGCCATGCGGCGAGCCTCAGCAGGTGTTCGCCGTGTCGCGCCGGGGCCTCCCCCGCCTGCCACTGCCGGGCGGCCGTCTCCACCAGCCCGCGGACGAGGACCGCATGCAGCACCGTCGAGTCCGGGTTCAGGCAGACGTCCGCGACTCGGACCTCGACCGTGGGATACCGGTGGGAGAGCCGGGCGTCGAAGTAGACCATGCCTTCGTCCCTGAGGACGCCGGTGCCGATCATGTCACGCACCTGCTGGTGGTACTGGTCGGCCGAGCCGAAGATCCCCGCGGGGCCGGCGGACGGCCACCGCCCCCACACCTGGCTGCGATAGCTGCTGTAGCGACTGTCCCTCCCCTGCCAGAAGGGCGAGTTGGCGCTCAGGGCGAGCAGAACGGACAGCCAGGGGCGGATCCGGTCCAGTACCGCGACGCCCTCCTCGTCCGAGTCGACCGAGACGTGGACATGACAGCCGCAGGTGAGCTGCTCCTGCAGGGTCAACCCGAAGCGCTCGGCCATCCAGTGGTACCGGCTGCCCACGGCGACGGAGGGACTGACCGGCAGGGGAGACGTGCCGAGCGCCGCCACGGCGACGCCGGTGTCCTCGGCGTGCCGCGCGGCCTCGGCCCGGCACCGGCGGATCTCGGCCGCGAGCTCCTCCATCCGGGTCTGCGGCCGGGTGGCGAACTCCAGTTGCTCACGCTGCAGCTCCGACTCGAAGACCTGCTGCTCCCCCGCGCTCTCCCTGGCGGCGGCGTCCAGAACGGCCGCCGAGACGGCGCGGGGCTCACCGCTCTCCGCGTCCACCAGGAGGAGCTCCTCCTCCACTCCCACGCTGCGCACGGCACGCACTCCTTCGCCGGTGCCGGCGGTCAGGAGGACCCGGCGCCGAGCGCGTCCAGGGCCTCGCCGAGCGAGGTGGCGGTTCGGAGCGACGCGTGCGGCCCGGCGGTCTCGAGAAGCGCCCGCACCGGAGGCGAAGGAGCGGCCACATAGAGTGACACCTCGTCCCGGAGCCTCATGAGGAGGGTGAGCATGGCCGGGTCGGCGGAGGTCACGGACTTCGTGTCCACCACGACCGCCCGGCCTTCGTCGACCACGTCGTCGAGCTGCCGCGATACGCCGGCCAGCGCATCCGGCCCGAGATCGCCGCCCAGGGTGACGACCCAGGCGTTTCCACGACGGCCGCAGCTGAGGACGCCGAGCACGGTGTCCGGGGCCGATGGGGTGTGGTCAGGTTCAGGCATCCCCCACGTCTAGCAAACTCGGCGGCCGACTTCCAGACGGACCGGCGTCGTCCGTGCCCCGTCCGGTGGCCGCGCGCACCCGGCCACCGCGGTCCTCGACGGCACTCCGGCCGTCCGCGCACAGGGGCGCTGCGGGTCTGTGCGTCCCGGCGCCCACCGGCCGTACGAGTGACACCCGTCCCGGCCCCGTTCGGCCGCGGACCACTGCCGTCGATCCGCCCGCGCCACGGCGGTCGGGAGCCTCTCAGTCGGTGTCCTCGCCGTTCCGCTGTTCGAGCGGGCGGACGGCCGGACCTTGCAGCACCTCGCCGTCCACGTCGAAACGCGAGCCGTGGCACGGGCACTCCCAGGCCGTCTCGGCATCGTTGAAGTGCACGATGCAGCCGAGGTGGGTGCAGCGTGCGGAGAGGCGGTGCAGGCGACCGGACGCGTCCCGGTGCACGGCGTGAAGGCCGCCGTGGGAGCCCCGCACCACCGCGCCGCCCCCGGGCGGAATGTCGTCCACGGAGTCGGCGTGACCGCCGGGCAGCCGGTCACCCACGAGGTGTTTGGCTGTCTTCGCCCACAGCCTCATGGCATTCGGGGCGTCGCTCGGGTGCAGCCGTACGGGGTCGTAGAGGCCGGCCCAGGGCGAGGAGCCGCCGGTCAGCTGCTCCGCGAGCAGCCGGCCCGCCATCACTCCCCCGCTCATGCCCCAGCCGCCGAAACCGGTGGCCACGTGGACCCGCCGGGTCAGGGGGTGCAGTCGGCCCACGTAGGGCACGTGGTCCGTGGAGAAGGCGTCCTGCGTCGCCCAGCGATGGGTCACCGCGAAGTCCCCGAAGTGCTGCTTTGCCCAGTGTTCGAGGCGGTCGAAGTGAGCGGCGGCACCGGCGTCCTTCGGGTCACCGGGGGTGAACTTCTCCCCGGTGACGACGAGCATGCGCCCATGGCTCTCGTGGGGAGCGGTGCGCACGGAACGGGTGCCTTGCTCCTCTGTGAGGAGCATGCCGACGGGTTCCGCGCCCCCGGGTGGCAGGGGCCCCGCGACGACGACCTCGCGGACGGGCTCCAGGCGGGTGAAGAGCAGGGCCCGGTCGAAGATCGGGTAGTGCGTGCAGACCACCACGTCGCGCGCGTCGACGGTCCTGCCTGCGCTCGTGGTCAGCCGGCACGGATCTCCCTCGTCGAGCCCGGTGACGCGGGTGCGTTCGACGATCGTGCCGCCGCGCCGCACGAAGTCCGCCGCGAGCGCCAGCAGGTACTTGCGCGGATGGAACTGCACTTGGTCGTCGAGGCGTACGGCGGCGGCCGCGGGGACGGGCAGGTCGACGTTCCGGAGCAGGGACACCGCCAGCCCGGCCTCCGCCGCGGCCTCCGCCTCACGGCACATGCGGTCCGCCTGAGCCCGTCGGGTGACGTACGTGCAGGCGGGAACATGTCCGAGATCGCAGTCGACGCCGAGCTGCTGGGCCACCGCCGCGACGTGGCGTACCGCGTCGGCCTGCGAGTCCGCGTACAGTCGGGCCGCGTCGGGGCCCCTCGTCGAACGTATTCGGCTGTACGCCGTGCCCTGCAGCGCCGACACCTTCGCCGATGTGTGGCCGGTGACGCCCCGGGCGATGCGGTCGGCCTCCACGAGCACGACCTGCCGGCCTGCACGGACCAGCTCCCACGCGGTGGAGAGTCCGGCGATGCCGCCGCCCACCACGGCGACATCGGCGCGGACGTCCTCGTGAAGAGACGGGTACTCGGGCCCCGGATCGTATTCCGCCCACAGGGAACCAGCGGGCCGCTCGGAGATCGCCATCAGTGTGCTCCTTGTCGGGGTGGGGTCGGTCGCCGCGGACAACGGGCCCGGCGGCTCCCGGCACTCGGTGGATGAACGCCTCCCCCGACGCGGCGCTAACGGTCCGGGCGGTCGCCCTGCGCCTCTTCCTGGGCCGCTTCGTTCGGTGTGAGGGCATCGCCCGCTCCTCGCCCCCGGCCGCCTTCGGTCACGTCGGCCGCCGCCTCTCGAACCTCCCTCCCGACCTCGTCCAAAGCGGTGCGCGGTACGTCCTTCCGCTGCGTGCCCTTCATGCCCGGATACCTCCTCATCCCTCGACGTCACATGGATTTCATGCCTCGGAGAGCGGTGGGACCCACGCCCCGCGGCGGCTGCGGTCATCCACCGAGTCCACCGCTGCCGAACGAGCCGCCGCCCCGATCGTCGTTCCGGGGACCTTCGCCGGGGTGCGCGCTCCGGGACCTGAGCTGATGCGGGTTCAACCGGGAGCCGTCGTCGGGAAAGGTCTCGCCATCCGAGTTCCGGCTCTCCTCGATGTGCGTGCGTCCCGCCGGGCGCCTGGGCTGCTCGGACGGCAACGGCCGGCGCGGCTGCGTCCTGCGACGCCGGATCGCCCACGGAATGACCCCGATCAGGACCGCGACGATCACGACTCCCGCGACGAACGGCCCGATGCCGCCCACGGCGGGATTGCCGGCTGCTTCGACAACGAGGGAGTCCGTACCGACGATCAGTGGATTCATGTCCTCCGCCTTCCGCTGGTGCCGGCGACGAGCACCGCCCGCCGCGGCGCACGCACCCCACAAGGGGACGACGCCCCGGCGGCCGGCCCGCACCGGCCTTCAGGAATCCGCCTGCCCCGCACATCACACGACACACACACCGCCTTGTCCGACCGGCGTCCGTCATGCCTGCGTGTCACTCGGCTCGAGGGCGTACAGCAGCTGCTGGGTCTCGGCCACCACACCGCCCAGAGAGGTGGCCGTCTCCTGGTCCTCGCTGATGACCAGGGCTTTCAGGCGGCTGTGAGCGCTCCACGCTCGCGACAACGCCTCCTCCCGACGCGGGGCGAGCCCGGGCTCCGCCTCGGGGTCGCGAGCAGGAACGCTCACCGGCACCGCTGCCGGCACACAGGCATCGGCCGCTCGGCGCAGTACCTCGCCGAGGGGCCCCAGCGCATCGACATGGGGAGGGCGCAGTGCGGGGGTGTCGCCGGCGGCGTCCGCGAGGAGGCGCGTCAGGGACATGAGGTGGTGGGCGACCCGCTCCCACGCGGTGTCCAGTTCGGTGGGCGGGAGGGCGGGGCCACGCCGTCGAAGGCGGTGGCCGGGGTTGAGGCGGTAGCTCTCCCGCGTCCAGCCGCGTGCCTCGCTCAGGGCCCTCAGATTGCCGTGGACGGCGCGCGCGTGATCGTGCCAGCGCTCGGCGTCCGCCCGCTCGTAGCCGTCCTCCATGCCTGCCGCCATGGTGCGCAGGAGCCGCTCGGTGTCCCGCGGCAGCCGGTCCAGATGGGCGCGTACGTCCTTCAGGTGCACCGGGGGCAGGACGAGCGCGTTCACGCCGATCCCGACGAGGGCTCCGACCAGCGTCTCCAGCAACCTGTGCCCCACGTCGGAGAAGGACGTGGAACCGTAGGCCAGTACGAAGAGGGCGGTGGTGGGAGCGTAGATGCCCTGCGTACCGAAGCGGGTCCAGTTGCCCAGCAGCACGGTGGCGGGCAGGACCAGCACCATCGCCGCGGTGCTGTTTCCCGTGGCCGCGGCCGCACCGGCGGCGAGCGCCGCACCGAAGGCGATGACGACGACCTGCTGCACGGCGGACACCAGGGAGCGGTAGACGGTGCTCTGCACCAGCGCCACGGCGGCCCACGGTGCCATCAGGGCCATGGGCGCCTCCCACCACCAGCCCGCCACCGCCCAGGCCAGTACGGCCGCGGCGGCCGCCTTCATCGACTGGACCAGGGTGTTGCGCTCGCGCCCGGGCCCTCGCACCGCCCGCAGCACCGATCGCCCTACAGCCGCCGCCTCCCAACGCAGCCGACGCCACCACTGCACGTGTCTCTCCCGTTCCGCTCGGGGTCGGATTTCCTCGCACCCGCACCACCGGTGGCGACGGGCCGCCGCCGGGCGGGCATCCGGCCCGCGGTGCCTGCGACGCGGCGGGTGCCCGCGGCGCCGTGGGGCGAAACGGCACGTGTACGGGGTGCCGGAGGGGGCACGCGCCAGTCGGAGAGCCGGATGGCGGGGGCGTGGGTGTGCACGGCGCGCCCACGCGGTACGACCAGGTGTGCACAGCGCGAAACAGGTGAAGGGGGACACATGAACAAGATGAAGCTGAAGCGGAAGGGCAAGGTCCCGCTCGTCTACAAGCCGGTCGGCTTCGCCCTGGGCTGGGGTGGCGGCGCGCTCGCCGGACTGGCCTTCCAGAAGGCGTGGAAGGCGTTGCGCCACGAGGACGACGCGCCCGACGCCCTGGACCCCGACCGGAAGTGGGGCGAGATCCTGCTCGCGGCGGCCGTGCAGGGTGCCATCTTCGCCGTCGTGCGCAGCGTGGTCGACCGGTCCGGCGCCAAGGCCGTGCACCGCGCGACCGGTGTCTGGCCGAGCGGCGACAGGACCGGCAGGGACTGAGGCCCGGCGGATCGCCCTGGCTGGGCGGGGGTGGTTTCGGCGCGGTCCCCGGGGACTTCCGCCACCGGACCGGAACCGGCCTCGCCGACCCGCCCTCCCCCGCCCGCGAAGGACGGTCCCCGGCGCCGCCCGGACGTCGGCCGCGGAGGCGACGAAGCGCCGCGGGGCGGGACGGGAAGGCCCCCGCCACGCGGAGCCGGGGCGACGCGCCCCTGCTTCCGGGACCACCCCCGAGGGCGCCCGTCCCCGGTCCCGCGCGCCCGATCAGAGCACCCGGACGCCGATGAGGCAGGTGTCGTCGTCGGTGTCGGACTTGCTGTGGGTGAGCAGGTGGTCCAGTCGCCGTTCCAGGGTCGCGGACGCGGTCCGGGCGGTGCCGAGCAACTGGGTCAGGGAGTCGTGGACGGAGGTGTCCCGGCGCTCCACGAGGCCGTCGGTGTACATCAGGAGGGTGTCGCCCGGCTCCAGTTGGACGTCGGACTCCTCGTACTGCGCGTCGCCGAGGGCGCCCAGGAGCAGGCCACCGGGCATGGGGAGGGTGGTCGCGTCGGCACCGCGCACGAGGACCGGGGGCAGGTGCCCTGCCCTGGCCCAGCGCAGCACGCGGGTCTCGGGGTCGTACAGGCCGCAGACCGCGGTGGCGGTGACGTGCTCGGTCAGATGGTGCGCCACGATGTTCAGCCAGGACAGCAGCTGGGCCGGGCCGGCGCCGGTGACCGCGAGGCCGCGCACGGCGTTGCGGAGCACGACCATGCCGGTGGCCGCCTCGATGCCGTGCCCGGCGACGTCGCCCACGCACAGCAGGATGCGCTTGGACGGCAGCACGACCGCGTCGTACCAGTCGCCGCCGACCAGGGACTCCGATTCGGCGGGCCGGTAGCGGACGGCGACCTCGAGGCCGGGGGCGTCGAGCGGTGCGCGGCGCGGCGGCATGATGGCGTGCTGGAGCTGCAGCGCGAGCCTGTTGCGCTCGGCCGACTCCTTCTCGGTGTGCTCCAGTTGGTCGCGGGTGGCGGCCAGCGCGACCTCGGTCCAGTGCTGCGAGGAGATGTCCTGATAGGCCCCGCGCACGGCGATGAGGCGGTTCTCGGCGTCGAGGACGGGTTCGGCGATGACCCGGATGTGCCGGGTGACGCCGTCGGGGCGCCGCAGGCGGAACGCCGTGGAGGCGGGCCGTCGGTGGTGCAGCACGGCCTGCAGGAATCGGCCGATGGTGACCGCGTCGTCGGGGTGCGCGTGGGCGGAGACATCCTCCAGGTGGACGGGGCTGTCGGTGACGGCGCGGCCGTACAGGGCGAACAGCTGCCCGTTCCAGGTGACTTCGCCGCTGACCAGGTTCTCCTCGAAGCCCCCTATGCGCCCGAGGCGCTGGGCGTGCTGGAGCAGACTGGCCAGGCGCGCGGTCTCGTCCTCGATGCGCCAGATGAGCAGCACGGCGTGGCCGTGCCGGCTGATGCTGAGGTCGGCGACGGTGTCGAGCGGCACCTGGTCGACGAGAGCGGTGAGGGTCATCCGCCGGGCCCGGAACGGCTCACCCGTCGCGTAGACGCGTTCGACCTTGTCGAAGAGGTCGCTGTCCGCCGCTGCCATGGGGTACGCCTCGAGCAGCAGGGCGCCGCCGACGGCGCTGCGGGGCCGGCCCGCCGGGTCGAGGAAACGGCTGTTGGCGTGGCGGACCCGGAAGTCGGTGAGATGGCCTTGGGCGTCGAGGTGCGGGGTGAGGACGAGCGCGGGGTCGTGGAGCCCTTCGGACAGCTCCACGAGCTCGGCCACGCCGGCGGACTCCCGCGGCGCGTGGAGACCCGCGCCTGCGGGTGCGCTCTCCAGTGTGTGTGCGCACAGTTCGGCCAGCGCGTCGAGCTGGCGCTCGACGGCGGGCCCCCGGTCGGGAAGCAGCTGCGGCCAGCAGATCTCCAGAACTCCGTGGATCCTGCCGCCGGTTCCGGCCGGGAGGGCGATCCGGCCGCCCTCCGCGCTTCGGCCGTGGCCGATGGACGGCACTCCCGCCTCGGCGAGGCACGGAACGTGCACCGGGCGCCGCTCGCCGAGCGCCTGTCGGGCGACGGTGGCCACGCCGGGCGGCACGTAGCGCCAGCGTGCCGCCTCGTCCGGGCTGAAGCCTGCGTGGCCGCTGAGCGAGAGGGAGCCGTCCGCCCCCGCGGTCCAGACGGCCACGGCCGTCGCCCCCAGCGGGACGAGGGCGTGCTCGAGCAGCGACTCGGCGACCGCCTGGGTGTCGCCCGAGGCCAGTGCGGCGCTCTCGGCCGTGCGCAGCCGGACGGAGACGGACCGGCCCGGTCCCTCCGTGTCCGCGTCCCGGTGTCCTTGGGCGCGCCGGACGAACTCGCCCGCGATCTCCGCGACTTCGTCGCGGGCGGCCTGGTTGATGATGTCCGCGGCGAGTTCGAGCTGCGAAAGGCCCGCCTGGTCGGCGAGTTCGGCCAGTTGGGCGGCCGCCTGGGCGGGCCCGCAGCTGAGGCGTTCGATCAGAACGCCCTTGGCGAGCTCGACGAGGGCCCGCCCGTCGGCGGCGGCGTGCGCGGCTCGGACCTCCTTGCGGAGCCGTTCCACGGTGGCCGCGAGACGGCCGACGCTGGAGGTGCGGTCCCCCGTCTCCCCCGGCCCGGTGGGGTCGTGGGGTGCACCGGGCGCGCCCGCCCCCGGGGGCAGCGGACTCGCTCCCGGTTCCGTGCCGTGCGCCGGATCCGGCCCCGGCCAGGCACCGGACGGCACCCCCGCGCCGAGTGCCGGGACGGCCCCGGGGGCGAGCAGCGCGTCGTCACCGGGCGGGTTCCCGGCGGGCTCGGTTCGGCTCATGGCGCTGCGGACTCCTCGGGGTGAGGGTGGTGAGGGAGGCCGTGCGTGCTCCGGCACGGGTCGTTCACCGCGGTGCGGTGTGTGTCACGGGGCACTGAGCCACCTGCGGAGGCAGGCCACGAGGTCGTCGGCGTTCACGGGCTTGGTGACATAGTCGCTGGCCCCCGCGGCGAGGCTCTTCTCCCGGTCGCCGGGCATCGCCTTCGCCGTGACCGTGATGATCGGCAACGCCGTGTGCTCGGGCATCTGTCGGATCTTGGACGTGGCTGCGTAGCCGTCCATCTCCGGCATCATCACGTCCATCAGGATCAGGTCGATCTCGGGGTGCTCGGCCAGCTTGTCGATGCCCTGGCGGCCGTTCTCGGCGTGGAGCACGCGGATGCCGTGCAGTTCGAGGATGCCGCTGAGCGCGTACAGGTTGCGGGCGTCGTCGTCGACGACGAGGACCGTACGGCCCTGGAGTCCCCCGGCGGCACTCGGTGGCTGCTGGTGGCTCTCCTCCGCCCTGACCAACGGCACGACGTCCCCGGGCTGCTCGGCCGAGAGGTACAGGGTGATGCGTTCGCGGAGTTCGTCCAGGCTGGACAGCAGTTCCAGCGGCCGCTCGTGGACGCGGGACTGGAGGGCGTGCTCGTCCGCCGCGTCCAGCCGGCGGTTGTTGTGGGCGAGTACCGGTACGGTCCGCAGCGCGGCGTCCCCGTCCATCGCGTCGAGGAAGCGCAGGGCCCGCCCGTCGGCCATGTCGAGTTCGAGGACCACGCAGTGGAAGGGGTCGGTGGCGAGGGCTGCGGCCGCCTCCTCCGGCCCGACCGAGGCGACGACCTCGAAGTCGTCGCGGTCGGGCAGGTCCCCACCCGCGAGTTCGCCGACCGCGCTCTCGGCCACGAGCGACAGCAGACCGCGGGGGCGCTCCTCGATCACCAGGAGCCGCCGGGGCTGCCGGGCGCGGGCGGCGCCGAAGACCCCGTTGGGCCGCTCACCCTCGTTGGCCTCCGCTGCCTCCCCGGTCCCGGCCGGGGGGAGGGCTGGGTCGTCGGTCCGGCTCTGGAAGCCGGTCCGTGCCACGGGGAGGTAGAGGGTGAAGGTGCTGCCCCGGCCGAGTGCGCTCTCGGCGGTCACCGCGCCGCCGAGCAGATGCGCGATCTCACGGCTGATGGACAGTCCCAGGCCCGTGCCGCCGTACTTGCGGCTGGTCGTGCCGTCCGCCTGCTGGAAGGCACCGAAGATGACCTCCAGTTGCTGCTCGGCGATGCCGATGCCGGTGTCCTTGACGCGGAAGGCCACCACGGCGCCTCCGCGGTGGACGGAGTCGGGCAGTTCGCCGTCGGACGCCGGTTCGATGCGCAGTTCGACGCTGCCGCGCTCGGTGAACTTGACCGCGTTGGAGATGAGGTTGCGCAGTACCTGGCGGAGCCGGGAGTCGTCGGTGACCAGGTCGGCCGGGACACCGGGCGCGGTGGAGATGGTGAAGTCGAGGCTCTTCTGCGTCGTCACCGGCCGGAACGTCGCCTCGACGTAGTCGAGCAGCGGACGCAGCGCGATGCGCTCCGGGTTGAGGTCCATCTTGCCCGCCTCGACCTTGGACAGGTCGAGGATGTCGTTGATGAGCTGGAGCAGATCGGATCCGGCGGAGTGGATGATGCCGGCGTACTCGACCTGCTTGGGGGTGAGGTTGCGGGTCGGGTTCTGGGCCAGCAACTGGGCGAGGATCAGCAGGCTGTTGAGCGGGGTGCGCAGCTCGTGACTCATGTTGGCCAGGAACTCCGACTTGTACCGGGACGCGAGCGCGAGTTGCTGGGCGCGGTCCTCGAGTTCCTGACGGGCCTGCTCGATCTCGAGGTTCTTGCCCTCGATGGCGCTGTTGCGGTCCGCCAGCAGGGCGGCCTTCTCCTCCAGTTCGGCGTTGGACCGCTGCAGTTCGTCCTGCTGGACCTGCAGTTCCTCGGAGCGGGACTGCAGCTCCGTCGCCAGGCGCTGCGACTCGCCGAGCAGTTCGTCGGTGCGGGCGTTGGCGACGATGGTGTTGACGTTGACGCCGATCATCTCCATGAGCTGGCCGAGGAAGTCCCGGTGGACCGGTGTGAAGGACGTGAACGAGGCCAGTTCGATGACGCCGAGGACCTGTTCTTCGACCACGACGGGCAGCACGATCAGACTCCCCGGCGTGGTACGGCCGAGCCCGGAGGAGATGACGTAGTCGCCCGGCACGTTGTCGGCGGCGATCGTACGGCGGCTGAGGGCGGCCTGGCCGACCAGGGACTCGCCCAGCCTGAACCGGTCCTGGCCGGGCGTGCCGGCGGGGCGGCCGTAGGAGCCGACGAGCCGGAGCTCGGTGTCGTCCCGGGTCTCCTCGGCGAGGTAGAACGCGCCGTACTGGGCGGACACGAGCGGGGTCAGCTCGTCCATGACCAGCTCGGCCACCACCGCCAGATCGCGATGGCCCTGCATCAGCCCGGAGATCCGGGCGAGGTTGGTCTTGAGCCAGTCCTGTTCCTGGTTGGCGCGGGTGGTGGCGCGCAGGGACTCCACCATCGCGTTGATGTTGTCCTTGAGTTCGGAGACCTCGCCCGAGGCGTCGACGGTGATGGACCGGGTGAGGTCGCCCTCGGCGACGGCGCTGGTGACCTCGGCGATGGCGCGGACCTGGCGGGTGAGGTTCCCGGCCAGCTCGTTGACGTTCTCCGTGAGCCGCTTCCAGGTGCCGGAGACGCCCTCGACCTCGGCCTGGCCGCCCAGCCGCCCCTCGCTGCCGACCTCACGGGCGACCCGGGTGACCTCGGCGGCGAACGACGACAACTGGTCGACCATCGTGTTGATGGTCGTCTTCAACTCCAGGATCTCCCCCCGCGCATCCACGTCGATCTTCTTCGACAGATCGCCGTTGGCGACGGCCGTGGTGACCTGCGCGATGTTGCGCACCTGGTTGGTCAGGTTGGTCGCCATGGAGTTGACGTGGTCGGTGAGGTCCTTCCAGGTGCCGGCGACGTTCGGTACCCGGGCCTGGCCGCCGAGCCGGCCCTCGGTGCCCACCTCGCGGGCGACGCGGGTGACCTCGTCGGCGAACGCCGAGAGCGTGTCCACCATGGTGTTGATCACTTCGGCCAGCGCGGCGACCTCGCCCTTGGCCTCGACCGTGATCTTCCGGGACAGGTCGCCGCGGGCCACGGCGGTGGCCACCTGGGCGATGGAACGGACCTGCCCGGTCAGGTTGGAGGCCATGACGTTGACGTTGTCGGTCAGGTCCTTCCAGGTACCGGAGGCACCGCGGACCGTCGCCTGGCCGCCGAGGTTGCCCTCGGTGCCCACCTCGCGGGCGACGCGGGTGACCTCGTCGGCGAAGGAGGACAGCTGGTCGACCATCGTGTTGATGGTCTCCTTCAGCTCCAGGATCTCCCCCCGCGCATCCACGCGGATCTTCTGGGTGAGGTCGCCCTGGGCCACGGCCGTGGTGACCTGGGCGATGGAGCGGACCTGGGCGGTGAGGTTGTCGCCCATCACGTTCACCGACTCGGTGAGGTCCTTCCACGTGCCGGAGACGCCCTTGACGTCGGCCTGCCCGCCCAGCCGGCCCTCGGTGCCCACCTCGCGGGCGACGCGCGTCACTTCGGCGGCGAAGGAGGACAGCTGGTCGACCATCGTGTTGATGGTCTCCTTCAGCTCCAGGATCTCCCCCCGCGCATCCACGTCGATCTTCTGCGACAGGTCGCCGCGCGCCACCGCCGTCGCCACCTGGGCGATCGAACGCACCTGGGCCGTGAGGTTGCCGGCCATGAAGTTCACGGAGTCGGTCAGGTCCCGCCAGGTGCCGGAGACGCCCTTGACGTCGGCCTGCCCGCCCAGCCGGCCCTCGGTGCCGACCTCGCGGGCGACGCGGGTGACCTCGTCGGCGAACGCCGAGAGCTGGTCGACCATCGTGTTGATGGTCTCCTTCAGCTCCAGGATCTCCCCCCGCGCGTCCACGTCGATCTTCTGCGACAGGTCGCCGCGCGCCACCGCCGTGGCCACCTGGGCGATGTCCCGCACCTGCGTGGTGAGGTTGCCCGCCATCGCGTTCACCGAGTCGGTCAGATCGGCCCACGTTCCCGAGACACCGGGGACCTCGGCCTGGCCCCCGAGCGTCCCTTCGGTGCCGACCTCGCGGGCGACCCGGGTCACCTCGGAGGTGAACAGCGAGAGTTGGTCGACCATGCCGTTGAACACACCGGCGATCTCGCCGAGCAGGCCGTCGGCGTCGTCCGGGAGCCGGGTGCCGAAGTCCCCGTCCCGTACGGCCGTGAGCCCGGCCAGCAGTTGCCGCAGCTCGGGCTCTCCCACGGCGCCCCCGTCGTGCCCCGTGCGCTGCACCGGACGCGTCTTCCCCACCGTCGTCTCAGCCATGACCACCCTCGTTAGCCTGACCCGTCTCCGCCCGCCGACGACGGGTGGAGCGCTGCGGCCCCCCGGCGGAGGGCCCACCCCCGTGCCCCGCCGCACGACCGGTCCGGAAACCGTTGTCGTGCGACAAAATACGAGGCAGCGTACCGTGCCGCGGTCCTGCGTGTGCACAGCGCCCGGCGTATCGGACGGTCGCCGGGCGGCGGCGGACCGGGGTGTGCGGGCGGGGCTCGACGTCCTTCGGCGCCGCGGTGGACCGGGATTCGCGGGCGCCCGGGGTGCGTTCCGCGGCGCCGCGGCCACCCGCGCGGGCGGGAGCGGTGGCGCCCCGTCCGGTCGCCGTCAGGCTTCCGCCCGGTGACCCGGCGCCCCGTCACTGTGCGCGGCTGTCTGGCGGTTGCCGTGCCATTCGCAGATCAGGACGGTGGCGTCGTCCTTGAGCTTGCCGTCGTGGTGGTCGAGGACCGCGTGAATGAGCCGCCGCAGGGTTTCCGGCACGGGCAGTCCGTCCGCCTGACGCCTGATGACGAAGTCGACGAAACGGCCGAGTCCGAACTCCTCGCCGGCGGCATCGCGGGCTTCGGTGATGCCGTCCGTGTACAGCACGATCCGGTCGCCGGGCTGCAACTGCTCACGGCACACCGTGAGCGGCATGCCCAGTTCGGTGCCCAGCGGGTGGTGCGGCGGGCATTCCAGATGCGTGACCCAGCGGCCGTCGCGGATGAGTACCGGTGGCAGATGACCGCAGGTGACCCACGTCAGGCGGCCGGTGACCAGGTCGAGGTCGGCCAGCAGGGCCGTGGTGTAGCAGGCATGGCCGAACTGCCGGACCAGCAGCTGCTCGACGGCCCGGCACACGTCCGGCAGCGAGGCGCCGTGACGACGCTGGTTGCGGCACACGGCCATCGCCAGGTTCGCGGTCAGGCCCGCCGCCGTGTCGTGCCCCATGGCGTCGAAGACGGCGAGGTGGGCCACGTCGGCGGCCAGGGCGTAGTCGAACGCGTCCCCGGCGGTCTCGTACGCCGGTTCCATCTGCGCGGCGATGGTGACCGTGCCGTTGGCGAAGGTCCGGGGCGGCATCAGGGTCCACTGCATCTCGGCCGAGACCGTCATGGGACGCACCCGGGTCAGACGGGCGAAGGAATCGCTGTTGGCTCGTTTGGACACCAGCAGCAGACCCACCACCGACGCCAGCGCCTCCATCGCCTCGGCGGCGCCGCCGCTCCCGTCCGGCCGGGCGTCGACGCGCAGCACCCCCAGGCGCTCGGTGCCGTCCAGGACCGGCAGCCAGTGCTGCTCCCGGTCCTCGATCACGGTGGGCAGCGCCTGGGCGGTCATGAACGCCCTGCCCGCCATGGTGGCGTCGATGCGCAGCTCCTGACCGTCCAGACCGGCGTCGATGCCACGGCCGGTGACCTCTCGCAGGTAGTCCTGCTGCAGATCGGCGACGAAGACACGGACGTCGTCCAGGCCGGCGTACCGGGCGCTCTCGGCCACCAGGGCCGGCAACTGCTCGAAGGTGGCCAGGTGTGAGGCTCTGAGCAACCCGCTCAGCATGCGGCTGGTGTCGTGCGTCGCCATGACGGGCCCATCGGGAGGAGAAGGCCCGCGTCCGCCCGTCGACCTCGACGTACGAGAGGGCCACAGTCCTGCTGCGCGGCGGACGAGAAGCGAGAAACCGCCTGCGACCTCAGCCTACGCTTCGCCGGGGGACGGGGACCGGCCTGCCGACCGGAGGTCCGGAGACGAGCCCGGGGCGGTCCGCAGGATGGCGGGCAGCCGCTGCGGGCCCGGAGCGCATGCCGCGCATTCCCGGCGCCTTCAGCCCGCGAGCCGCGCCCGGACCTCGGGGGTCAGCGCGCCTCGGCTTCCGGGCCGACGACGCGGTCGGCCTCGTCCGCGACGAGCAGGGAGAGCAGCGCGGCCACCGTGAGCCCCGACTCGGCCGGGTGCCGCAGCACCTTCGCCTGCTCGATGCGGTAGTTGTTCGTGCGCCCCTCACGTGTGTGGGACAGATACCCCGCCTGTTCCAGGTCGGCGATGATCTTCTGTACGGCCCGCTCCGTGAGTCGGCAGTGCGCTGCGATGTCCCGGATGCGCACGTTCGAGTTGTCGGCGATGGCGGCGAGCACACGGGCGTGGTTCGTGATGAACGTCCACCCGTTGTGCGGTTCTGGAACTGCACCCATGGCTTGATCCTATGGCCGAAGAGGACGCAAGAGAAGACATGAACAGAGTTTCGTGTAACTCTTGACGGGTCACATGCTCGGGGGTGACCTTGGAGGGGAGAAGACCGGTGGACTTGGGAGAGGCCGCCATGGCAGAGCATGAGTACGTACACGGATCCGGATCGTGGGGTGCGGCGACAGCGGCTGCCGCAGCCCCGGCGGCGACCCCGCCGCCCTTCACGACGGACACCTACCCCGGGAGCGACGGGCGCCTGGTGGTGGTGATCCGCGGTGAGCTCGACTTCGACACGGCTCCGGTGCTGAGGCTCGCCCTGCGGGAGGCACTGGGACGGTCGCGCACCGGCCTGGAGCTGGACCTCCAGGGCGTGCCCTTCCTGGACTGCTCGGGACTCAATGTGCTCCTCGGGGTGCGGGACGAGGCGCGGGACCGGGGGAAATGCATGACCCTCGGCGCCCGAAGCCCCGCTGTGGTGCGGCTCCTCGACCTGAGTGGCACCGCCTCCCAGTTCCCCTGCCCGCGGTAGGGAGCCGGGGTCACCGGGCGTCCCGGGGAACGTACACGGCGGGCACACGCCGTGACCGCCGACGCGGATCCCACCCGGCCGCGGGCCGGAGCGGACGCGGGGGCCCGGGCCGCCGGGCGGAAGCCCTGCTCGCCTTCCAGGAGCCGCGCTCGCCGGCGGGCGCCGTGCCGCCGAGGCACCGGCACCCCGCGGTGGGGGGGGGGGGGGGGGGGGCGCGGGGGGGGGGGGGGGGGGGGGCGCGCGCGGGCGCGCCGGGGGACGGCGCGGGGCGGGGCCGCCGCCCCCCGCGCGCGCCGGGGCGGG